>CAYGCC010000098.1:0-28593 GCA_964348165.1 uncultured Gemmatimonadota bacterium
AGCTGATCGCCTGGTAGTCGATGGGTCCGTAGCCGTACGGCAAAAACGCCCACTTCGGCTCGCGGCCCTCGTCGTGGAGCTGCTTCCAGTAGCCGTACGCCTTCAACCGCCACTCGAGCATCCACTCCGGCTCCCCCTTCTTTTCCGAGATGAACCGGATGATGTCCTCGTTCAGCCCCGGCGGAGCGAACTCCTGCTCGATGTTCGTCGTGAAGCCGTACTTGTATTCCTGGCTGGTAATGCGTTGCAGGGTGTCGCTTGTCGTCCCCATTGCTCCGTCCTCGCTATCGCTTCCGGCGCCCACCACGCCCCGCCGAACCGCCGAGAATGCGATTCTCGTGGGTTGACGAGACGCTCTACCCGGCAGGCGATAAGGATTATACTTATTGATAACCGTTATCGTTCGCTGTTAGGATAATACGCTAGTTGAAACTCAATTTCAACCTCTCGCCCCCCCATACCCGCTGTCAATCCCCTATTTTCTGTGCCTCATACCACGTTTCTCCGAACGACCCGCCGTCGCCTTCCCCACGGCACGCCGCCGATAGAGATTTATCCGCTGCGGCTTGCCCAGCGACTGAAGGGCGCGAGATCCGGCGGAGCTGTCAGGACTGGGATCCCGGGGGCTGATTCGATCCGCGGGGCCCCGCGCCATGGCACGACTTTCATAATGAGAGAACAAATGGGGCCACGTCTTCACATCGTCGCGTTGCTCACCGTCGGCGCAATCCTCGCCGCGGGTCCGAGTACGCCGACACGGGCCCAGAGCTTTCCACCTCCCCTCAGCGAGGAGGAGGTGCAAGAAGTAAAGGCCGCGATCGGGGCCATGAAGCGGGACTCACACGGCCCCTATCTTCGCATCCGTTGGTTCTGCGCCGACGGCACCGTTCAACCTCCCGCCGGCAGGCCGTGCAGGGAGCGGGGCGGCGGTGTGCAGTACGCGGAGTTCAACGACAGAGCCCGACGGCTCGCCACGCTGCAGATAAACGTCGGAACGATCCTCCAACCCCTGAGTTTCGCCGAGCTTTTCGACGCCGATCGGGAAAACTATCGGCTCAAGGAGCTGGTGCTGACCAACCATCTGTTTGAGATAGACGATGGTTGGGTGCTGCGCGAGGCTCGCTATTACCGCGGAGCTCGCCAGATCGAGGACGAAGAGCGCAAAGGCCACGAGTTCTTGGAATGGTTGCTGTCGAACCGCGATTGGACCGCACAAAATTTCTTTCTCGCCAGTCAGCTCGTAGCCATCCTTCCGCACGCGGCAGTGAGCGATGAGGTTTCAGCCCGATCGATCCGCAACCTGTCGACCGAGATCGCCGATCTGGACGCGGCGTTTCTCCCGCTGCGCGTCAAGATTCACTCGTTTCCGTCGCGGGACGATTTGGCGGCGGTCGAGAGGTTCTTGAACTCGCGGCAGCACCCACCGGAGGTGCGGACGAAGCTGACCAAGCTTCGAGACGAGCTACGCGGCCAATACGACATGCGCCGGAACGCCCAGACGCTCGCGCGTTACCGGCAACGGCTCCCAGCCTCGTATCGTGAGGATTTGGAGGCTCTACAGCGCAGCTATGAGCGCGGCGACGCGGAGAGCGCCTCTTCGCAGATCGCCGCGCTGGGACCGCAATTGCGTCGGCATGTCGTTGACGGCTCCGACGGCAAGCGCAATCTCGTTCTGATGGACCTGATCCTAACCTTGCAGGAGCAGGCTTTCGTCCTCGGGCAGGATCTCGAGGCCCAGCGCAGTTCCCCGCTGGCCCGGAGCCAGCGGCTTGAGAGCTTGTCGGAGTACTTCGCGGTCGCTCACGCCGTGGGTTTTCTATCGTCACGTGAGCGGGCAGCGCTCGATGCGGAGGTCTCGCGGATTCTGCAGGGTAAGAACATGTCGGCTCTCGAGTACAGGTCGGCGCTTGCCTATCTGTCACGTAGCCTCGATTGGTCGGTCGGGACGGCTCGCAGCACGTTTGGCCCGGTGATTCAACGATACCAGCACTTCGAGCCCAAAGCGTCCGGTCTACTCGACGCCCTCGTCCGCAGCTCGGCGCTCCTCCCGCTCTCCATGGAGCTGGGACGATTGAGCGCTGACGCCGACCGGGTGCTCGGCGCCTCTCATGAAGTGCTGGGCCAGAACGTGAGTCAGGGCGTGCGCGGCTTAAACCCCGGTGTTGCGCTGCGGACGCTCGAGATCATCGAGGCCGACGCCACCGAGTTCAAGCTCGAGCAGACGAAGATCTATGTGATTCCGGAAACCACGCCCGAGCTAACGCCGCCGGCCGGCGTTCTCACTCTGGATGCGGGCAATCTGCTCTCGCACGTTCAGCTGCTGGCACGCAACCTCGGCATTCCGAACGCTTCGATTTCTTCCGCGTACTTGCCGGCGTTGCGTTTGTACCGTGGTCGCCCGGTCTTCTACGCCGTTTCGCCTCTCGGCCGCGTCGTGCTGAAGGACCCGGACCGTCTTAGCGACGAGGAGCGGCGGCTGATGGAGAAAGATCGAGAGACCAAGACGGGGAAGTACAGGCTGGACACTTCACGCCTGAAGCTTGATCGCTCGGCGCCGATCCCACTGCGCGAGCTGAGGGCCAAGGATTCTGGGATCACGGTGGGGCCAAAAGCCGCGAATCTCGGCCAGCTCGCCGCCTATTTCCCGGACCGCGTATCTGACGGCGTCGCTCTGCCGTTCGGCATGTTCTACCGCCACGTCAATCGCCCGTTCGAGTCCGACAAGACCGTGCTCGAGCAACTCGAGGCGGCCTACGACAGCGCCCGGGCGTTGCGGGCGGCGGAACGCGGTGAGGACGAGATCGACCGCTACATGTTCGGCGAGCTGGCCAAGGTACGCCGCGCCATAATGGAGCTGGACTGGCAGCCCGAGGTGAGGAGCTCCATCGAGCGTGCGGTGCAAACCACCTTCCGGGACCTGTCGGCGGGGGTCTTCGTGCGCAGCGACACGAACGTCGAGGATCTGCCGCAGTTCTCAGGAGCGGGTCTCAACCTGACCGTGCCGCACCAGCGCTCGCTGGATGCGATCCTCGCCTCCATCAAACGCGTCTGGACCTCACCGTTCAGCGAGCGCGCCTATCTCTGGCGAAAGCAGATACTCGAGGACCAGGGGCGCGTCTATCCGTCGGTGCTGTTGCTCGAGAGCGTGCACTCCGAGAAATCCGGCGTGCTGATCACCTCGGGTCTGCAGTTCGGCGGTCGTGAATATCTCACGATCGCAACGGCCGAGGGTGTGGGTGGTGCGGTCGAGGGCGAGGATGCGGAGACGATCCTCGTCGACCGCCAGGGACGGACCAAGCTGCTCTCCCAGGCCAAGGCGCCCCTTCGTCGCGCCCTGCTCAACAGCGGCGCCGGTGGCAGTCAAATGGTCGCGGCTTCGCGGCCGGAATACCTGTTGACCCAGGAGGACATCGCTCAGCTGCTGAACGTGGTCGAGAGCTGGGAGCGACGCTTGCGAGGCTCGGAGCGCGGGAAGATCTGGGACATCGAGTTCGGTTTCGTGGCCGGCAAGCTTTGGCTTTTCCAGATCCGACCCTTCGTACGCTTTCGCAGCAGCGAGTTGCTCGAGCGCCTCAACACGCTCGACCGTGATGTGGCGGCTCGTGCCGCCACGGTCGTTTCCCTCCAGGAGTCCATATGAGAGCCCTGGCCTTGATCGGTGCACTTGCCGCGACCGCCTTCAGCACGGTGGGGACGTCCGGCCCCGACCCTTACCCCCTGGATGGTTACGAGTACACCGGCATCCGGCGGCTGCGCGCCTACGACCTCATGCAGCAAGGCAAGATGCCCGGGAACCTCAGGCTGCAGCCCGGCGCCCGTCTGACCTCGGAAGCGATCCGCCTTCGCATGACCGGCGTCGGCGAGTCTTTCGACATCGGCGGCGACACACCTTTGGACCCCGAGCTTCAAAAGGGTCTGGAGCGGACTATCGGCCGGCATCCGTCGTATCGAGCCGCGATTCTGGACCTCACGGATCCCGCTCAACCTCGCTTCGCCGGCATTCGGCCCGACGAGGGCTACATCCCGGGCAGCGTCGGAAAGATCCTGGTGATGACCGCGATCTTCAGCGAGCTGAAGAGGCTTTACCCCAACGACGTCCGCGCCCGCGAGGCGCTGATGAGGAACACGCCGGTCGTCGCCGACCGCTTCGTGATCCCGAACAGCCACGCCGTGCCGGTCGTAGACGACGAATTCAAGAGCGTAGCTCATCGCGCCATCCGGGTGGGCGACGTCTTCACGCTCTGGGAGTGGATCGACCACATGATCTCGCCCAGCTCCAATGCCGCGGGGTCCGTCGTCTGGAAGCAGGCGCTGCTGATGAACGCCTTCGGCCACAGCTATCCGCCCAGCCCGGAGGAAGAGGAGCAGTTCTTCAAGACCACGCCCCCCGCCGAGCTGGCGGAGCGGGCCATCCGCGTGCTGGAAGAGCCGCTGCTCGAGATGGGGATCGACACCGCCGGGCTGCGACAGCGCACGTTTTTCACGGCGACGGCCTCGCGCATCGTGCCCGGCAAGTCAAGCCTGGCCACCCCGAGGCAGCTTGTGCGCTGGATGCTCAAAGTCGAGCAGGGTAAAGCCGTCGACCGTTGGAGCAGCCTGGAGATGAAGAAGCTTCTTTACTTCACGCGGCGCCGCTACCGCTACGCGGCCTCCCCGTCGCTTGCCAACGCTGCGGTCTACTTCAAGTCCGGCTCGCTTTACCGCTGCGTCAAGGAGGAGGGATACCAGTGCGGACAGTACCGCGGTAACGCCGAAAACCTCATGCACTCGGTCGCCATCGTCGAGTCGCCGGCCGAGGGCGAGCGGCAGCGAGTGTACATGGTCTCGATCATGTCCAACGTGCTCAAGCTGAACTCGGCCGCCGAGCACGCCGAGATCGCCACCAAGATCGAGCGCCTGATCCAGAACCTCAACCCCTGAGCCTCGGCGGGGCAGCGGCGGGCGTTCCGGCCCCGCCGAGGCACTGGTGCGCTGGGGACCGGGAGGGGGCACTGGACAGGTGCCGGGCGGACGCTATGATAAAGAGGTGGACCTGGCGGCGTCAGCGTTCCGAAGAGCCGCCTCGGTCCTGTTTTCGTAAGAGCTCTACGAAGGGAGTCCCTGATTCGATGATGATGCGGTCTCGGGTCACGCCTTGCGTGCTCACCCTGCTGGGCGCTTTCAGCCTGCCGGCTATCGCGGCGGCGCAAATTACGACGCTCGCGAGCCGGCTAGACACGACGGCGACGCTCCTTCTGCCGAAGAAGGACCCCGGATTGCAGGCCGAGCTGGAGAAGGCGTTGACGGAGCCGCCCTTCAAGACGCTCGTAGCCAACAAGCGTCTATCGATCGCCCTGGCCGACCTGTCCGAACCGGACCAGATCCGCTACGCCGGCGTCGACGACGACCACATGCGCTATGCAGCCAGCCTCCCCAAGATCGCGATCATGCTTGGGGTCTTCGATCAGATCGATAAGGGCAACATCGAGTACACGCCTGCCCTGAGGCGCAAGTTGGAGCTGATGATCCGGAAGTCGGCAAACCGCGAGGCTTCCGAGCTGCTGGAGCTGGTCGGGTTCGAGAACCTCGCCGGCACGCTTGAGGACCCCCAGTACGAGCTCTACCACAAGAACCGCAAGGGCGGGCTCTGGATCGGTAAGGATTATGGCGGTGAGCTTGGGCGTTGGAAGCGCGACCCGATCAACAACATTTCCCACGGCGCCACGGCGCGACAGGTGGCGCGCTTCTTCGTGATGCTCGATCAGGGCGAGCTCGTGAGTCCCTGGGCATCCGCGGAGATGAAGCAGATCATGGCCAAGCCCGAGGTCAAGCACAAGTTCGTTCGCGGGCTCAGCAGTCGGCCGAGATCGCAGATCTTTCGCAAGTCGGGCACCTGGAAGGAATGGCATTCGGACAGCGCACTGATCGAGCGCGCTGGCAAGAAATACGTGGCGGTGGCGCTGATGGAGTCGTCGCGTACCGGCGTCCTGTCACGGCTGATCGTCAAGCTCGATGACATCATCTTCAAGCCCGGCGCCAGCGCGTCCGTGGCCACCCAGTCGGATACACTGCCAGGTTCCGTCGACCGCTGAGCGGTCCCGGCTGACAGTTCACTCAAACCAGACGAGGCGCCGCCAACGGACGGCGCCTCTTTTCAGTTAGTTTCTTCCGCCCGTCCCCACGCGGGCCGACAGCCCGGCGAAACCGCGCCCGGCGGCCGCACACGAGCGCCGTGCCGTGCGTACTATATCCGCTCCGGATCCACGCTCTCTTTCGGCGTTCGCACCAGCCGCGCCAGGTGCATGAAAACACCTTCGGCCAGGCTGAAGTGGCTTCGCATCAGATCGAAAAAGTCCTCCCGGTCGATGACGAGGGCCACGACCGGGTCCAAAGCCGTCACGGTCAACTCACGCGGTTGGGCGTCGATCAGGGTGAGCGTACCCACCGGATTACCGGCCGTGGCCAAGAAGACCCGCTGGCCAGAGCGCGCCGCCTCGACCTCGCCGGAAACGATGACGAACAGCTCGGACCCTTCATCTCCGGCCGCAAACAGGGTCTCGCCGCGTTGGAACTCACGTTCCTGAGCGATCGCCGCGATCTTCGCCAGATCTTCGGCCCTCACCTGCGAGAAGAACTCGACTTTGCGGAGAAACTCCGCGCGTTCCACCAGTTTCAGCACCATGTCTCTGTCCGAGCCGAAGAGTAATGCCCTGAACGGCCGCCCCGCTTGGGGCAAGGGGTGTAGATGGAACGGCGCTCTAACCGTCGCCGCCAGCGTCGCCATCGCACCGCCGCCCTTGGCGCTGGCCACCGCGGCGAGCCAGGGCTCGTCCTTGTCACGGGCCAAGCGCCTCAGCACGTCCGGGCGACTGCCGAAGCTCACCCGCGGGAACAGCGTGGCCCCCCGCTCCGCCCGCTCCTCTGGCGACAGCTCGGGGTCGGCCAGCGGTCCAACCAGCCGCCGATGGCCGATGGACAGCGTGCTATCGAGCAGCTCATAGCCCGCCGCGCGCTGCGCAGCGTCCCCCGACGTGATTCCCTGGTAGGCGGCCAAAATGTCACTCTGCGGATACAGCATCCCCAGAATCCGCGACGCCCGCTCGAACGCCCGCCGCTCATGTTCCGTCAGCATGTCACCCAGCAACTCGTCGGGGAGGATCACCGTCCGGTCGGCCGCGAACTGGTAGGCTTTCCGCAACTCTATCACTAGAGTCTGTTCTAACGACTTTCGCGGAAAGCTCAGTCCATCGTAGTTGCGGCGCATCCGGTTCAGCGCCTTCAGCGCGCTGCGGCGCAGCAGCACTGGGCGCAGCCGCGGGGTGACCCGCACCAGCGCGTCTGCCGCCGGCTGATCGCCCCGCTCGTAAAATACCGACGGGATCGCCAGCCGCACCTCGAGCGGCACCTGCGCGTCTAGCATCAGTCGCCCCAGCTGTTCGTAGGTCTCGGGGCCGTGGGCGACCAGCGCGGCGCGGGCCGTTCCACGCGTCGTAGCGCAGCAGAGGCGCGCGGCCAGATAAGGCACCAGCTCGGGCCGACGCGCCCGCGCCGCGGCTCGGATGGCGGCGAGCTGGACGCTGACCTCCGGGTCTTGCAGCAAGATGGCCAGCGCCTGCGAGACCTCGGCCCGTGTTTCGACCAGAGCCATGGCTTCCGCGGCGACCTTCCGCTCACGCACGGAGGACCCCCCGTCCGCTTGGGTCGCCATGTCGAGCAGTGTGGTTACGGCGGCCGCCGCCTCCTCGGCGTTGCCGTGGCTGGACACGTAGGCCAGGGCGGCGGCGCGAACCTCCGGGTCGCCGGCCTCGGAGAACTCTTGCATCGCTTGCGAGTCTGGCGTTGGCCCGAAATGCGATACGAACGCCACCGCCTGCGAGCGCACCGCGATCGCCGGGTCGCGAAGCAAGCCCTGCACCAGAGGGAGGTATTTGCTTGCACCCCCCAGATCGCGGGCATGCGCTTCGTTGAGAACCTTTAGCGTCCGGGCGCGGACCCGCTCGGACGAATGATCGAGCAATCGCCCGGCCCGCTTGACGATCTCGCTGTCGTCTATGCCTTCCAGTAGCGAGATCGAGTAGACGATCGATTTCTCATCGTCGCGCTCCAGCGCTTCGATCAGTTCGGTGCGTGTCCCGGCGTCCAGGTACTGCACCAGCAGCTCCCGCGCCTCGACGTCGCGGCTGCGGATCAGGCGTCTTACCGACTTCTTGAACTCACGCCGCATCGCCACAGTGGCCGAAAGCCAGACCACGACCATGGCCGCCGCCAGGATCGACATCTCACGAAGCCCGAAATCGAAAACGCCGTTCGCGACCAGCACGATGATGCCCGCGACTCCCGTGCCCCCGCGATAGACCACCAGGTCGATCAGCGGTTTGCCCCGATACTTGACGTCCGGCGGCACCGGGAGGAAGAGCAACTCGCGCGTCGATTGATCCAGTGAGTACCGAAGTGCACCCTCGGCGCCTTTCGCTAATGCTGTCGTCCAGAGCCCCGGGTGAATGATGATCCCGATCGATCCGGTCAGAAGCCCGATGGGCAGCAGGAGCAGCGCGATACCTACGCCGAAAACGCGCAGCACCCAGCTGGTCAGAACGAACTGGATGATGACGGAAGCGGAGTTGAGGATAACGAAGAAGCGGCCGAAGAAAGCCGTCTTTGCGTCCTCGCCGATGATGAAGATCTCGACGGCCTTCGCGAACTGCCAGTCCACAATCGTCGATACGATGATAGTGAGGCCGAGGATGTACGCGATCGTCCGCAGGTGCGTGGATTCCTTGAGCAACTTCCACGCGCCTGGGGGCGGCGTCGCGGTTCGGCTCGGCCTCGGTCGGCTCTGCACCGGCGTCGCCGTCCGATCGATGACCACCAGCAGAGCCGCGCACAACCCCAGAGTCCCGGCGCTCACCAGCAGAAGGCGCTCCGAGCCCAACAGCGTCGCGAATCCGCCCGCGATGCTGCTGCCGGCGATGCCTCCCACGATACCGCCCGCCCCGATCAGCCCGAACACCCGTTTGGCCTGTGGCGTCGTGAAGAAGTCGTTGGCCACCAGCCAGAACTGTGAGACCAGCAGCAGCGGGTAGAGCTTGGCCCAGATATAGAACGCGCCGGAGCTGAGCAGGCCTCCCCGCCCCAGGATCCACCAGAAAGCCACCAGGTTCGACGCCAGAAAAGCGAACGTCCCCATCACCAGGGCGCGGCGTGTGATCCGATCGGCGAAGCGCGAGTAGAAGGAGATGAGCACGCCCACCAGCAGAGCCGTGAGGATGTAAACGTAGGGCAGGTTGTCGGCGCCCAGTCGCTGGATGAACAGCGAGTTGCGCACCGGTTTAATCACGTAGTACGACGTGATCACCAGGAAAAAGTAGAGGGCAAGAAGACCCACACGTGCGCGCTCGTTGGGACGAATGTCCCAGAACGGGGCGAGACGGCGGCGAAGCCCATCAAACATCCTGGAAGCTCTCCCTCTCCCGCTCTTCCGTGTCCGCGGCCGCCGCGTCAGCGTGGTCCCACCTTCCGCGGGACGCGACTCGGCCCGGGTCTATCGAGAATCGCGGACGCTCGGCGAGGTGCGTAATCTAAATTGCAAGGGTGTGCAGCGGCAGCGGTATCGGCCGCCCGACGGCGGCACGATTCTAGCCACTTGCTGAATTCAGCGCCATTATTTACTAGCTACATGGCCCGGCTATTTTGAAGAAAAGCCGTCCTGCGGCGAACCGATCGACCCGGGACCGTCCTCGTGCCGAACCTGCGAGGAGAGGCTAAAATGCGTTGCACGAGATGCGGCCGCGCGGCGGCCGAGGCCGACAAATATTGCGCCGAGTGCGGGATGTTCCTGCGCGACCCGTTCGTCGACCAGCGCCTGTACTCTGCTTTGCTGGCAGAATCCGCAGGGGACCATCGGGACGCGCGCCTGGAACTCGAGCGGCTGCTGGAGATCGAGCCCGACCACGTTCTGGCGAATCACCTCCTGGGCACGCTGTACTTCCACCAGGGGACCCTCGATTTGGCGGTAGAGCGCTACCAGAAAGCTCTGACGGTGGCGCCGAACTTCGTCCTCTGTTCTTACGATCTCGGCGTTGCCCTTTACCACCGCGGGAACATGCCCGAAGCGATCCGCGCCTATCGCCGCTGCCTGGAGATCGATCCCAACTACAACGCCGCCCATTACCGGCTGGCGATCTCACTTTTCCACGCCGGAGAACTCGATCAAGCGCTGGAACACTTCGAGAGGTGCACCTCGCTTACGCCCGAGTATCTCATGGCGCGTTACCATATCGGCGTGATTTACGAGCGATTGGGTGATCTCGGGGCTGCCGCTCGGGAGTTCCAGCGCAGCCTCGACGACGGCGTCGGGGAGGCCAGCAGTCTTTACCACCTCGCCCGCATTCGCAAAAGCGAGGGCGACGAGGCCGGGGCGAAGGTGCTGCTGGAGCGAGCCCGGCAGTTCACCCGCGCCAACGCGGTCTAGCCGCCGGCCCCACGATCTGAGGGTGAGAGCTGATGACTACCAGACCCGAGGAAGAGCAGCTCATCTACGATTGGGCCCTGGTCGGAGCCGAACGAGCTGACCCTCTGCCGCGTCCCCTGCTTGACGACGAGACGCTGCGCGATGGGCTGCAAAGCCCCTCGGTCGTCGATCCTCCAACCGAAGTCAAGATCCAGATCCTTCACCTGATGGATAGCCTGGGGATCGAGACGGCGGATGTGGGGCTGCCCGGGTCAGGCCCGCGTCAGCGCCAGGCGGTCGAGCGCCTCTGCCGCGAGATCGTCGACGCCGGCCTGCGCATCAAGGCCAACTGCGCCGCCCGAACCTTGCTCGTTGACATCCAGCCGATCGCCGAGGTGGTGCAAAGGACCGGCGTACCGATCGAAGCTTGCGTCTTCATCGGCTCGAGCCCGATCCGTCAGTACGCCGAGGAGTGGGACCTCGACCACATACTGCGGCATTCCCGCGAGGCGGTGGAGTTCGCGGTCCGAGAGGGGCTCGAGGTGATGTACGTCACGGAGGATACGATCCGCGCCGCCCCCGAGCATCTGCGGATACTACTCACCGCTGCCGTGGAGGCTGGCGCCCAGCGCCTTTGTCTCTGCGATACGGTTGGCGCCGCGGTGCCGCGCGGCGTGATCAATCTCGTCACCTGGGTCAAGAACCTGCTGTCCGAGCTCGGCGTCGCCGATCGCGTAGGTATCGACTGGCACGGGCACCGTGACCGCGGACTCGACGTCGCAAACACCCTCGCCGCCATCGAGGCCGGGGCGACGCGCGTGCACGGCACCGCGCTCGGCGTGGGCGAACGGGTGGGTAACACGCCGATGGAGCAGCTCCTGGTCAACCTCAAACTGCTGGGCCTGCGCGATGACGATCTCACCGCATTGCCCGAGTATATCGCGACCGTCTCCAAGGCCACCGACGTGCCGGTTCCTGTCAACATGCCGATCGTGGGGCGCGACGCCTTCCGCACCGCCACCGGTGTCCACGCCGCCGCGGTGATCAAGGCTCAGCGCAAAGGCGAGGCGTGGCTGGCGGACCGCGTCTACTCCGGCGTGCCGGCGAGCTGGGTGGGCCGAGCCCAGGAGATCGAGGTCGGCCACATGTCGGGAAGCTCGAACGTCCTCTACTACCTACGAAGCCGGGGCCTGCCGGACGGGCGCGAGGTCGTCGAGGCGGTGCTGGCGGCGGCAAAGAAATCGGAGCGCTTGCTCACCGATGCAGAGATCCGCGAGGTGGTCGAGGAGGTCGTGGGGAGCGGCTGATCCACGGGTCTACACGCCTCTGCCGCCGGTGCGTCGGTCCTCCGGGGCCGCCCGGCCGGCGGATGGCTTGCCGACGTTGCGGTTCCAGGCGGTTGGGGATGGCGGGACTTGCGCGCCGGGGCTGGGCATATCAGAATTAGGTATCCTATATCCGATTAGCCCCCAGCCCCGAGGCTCAACCCATGCAACTCTACGCGTGGACCGTCCGCTCCCCCGGCGAACCGATGGTTCGGGAGCTCCGAACCGAGGAACCGGCGGCGGGCGAGGTCCTGGTTCAGGTGGCCGGCTGCGGGGTCTGCCACACCGATCTCGGCTTCTTCTACGACGGCGTACCTACCCGCAAGCCCTTCCCCCTCACCCTCGGCCATGAGGTCAGCGGCACCGTTATCGAGGCCGGTGCCGGAGCCGAGTCCTGGGTCGGGAACCGGGTGGTCGTCCCGGCGGTCATCCCCTGCGGCGCCTGCGACGCCTGTAACGCAGGGCGTGGCCAGGTTTGCCCCAAGCAGATCTTTCCTGGAAACGACGTGCACGGCGGTTTTGCCAGTCACCTTCGCGTCCCCGCCGCAGGCCTCTGCCCGGTCCCCGACCTCGACGACGCCACCGTCAATCCCAGCGGCGCCGACCTCCGCGCCCTGGCGGTGATCGCCGACGCCGTCTCCACACCCTATCAGGCTCTGTTCAAGAGCGGCATCAGTTCTGGGGATCTGGCGGTCTTCGTCGGCGCCGGTGGGGTCGGTGGATTCGGTGTGCAGTTGGCCTCGGCCCTGGGTGCCGTGGCGGTCGCGATCGACATCGACGACTCGCGCCTCGACCTGCTGGCCGAGCATGGCGCTTCCCTGACGCTCAACGCCAAGAAACTGGATTTCAAGGCGCTTCGCGATGCCGTTCGCTCGTTGGCAAAGGAGCATGGCATTCCGACCTGGCGTCAGAAGATCTTCGAGACGTCCGGCACCGACCAGGGTCAGCTCACCGCCTTCGGCTTGCTGGGGCATGGGGGCTACTTATCTGTGGTCGGCTTCACTCCGAGGAAGGTCGAGGTCCGGCTGTCGAACCTCATGGCGTTCGATGCCACGATCGAAGGTAACTGGGGCTGCCTCCCCGAGTTCTATCCGGCGATCGTCGATCTGGTGCTCGCCGGACAGGTGAAGCTGGAGCCATTCGTTGAATTCAGACCGCTCTCGCACATCAACGAAACGTTCGCCGAACTCCATGATGGGCGCCTTTCGCGGCGCGTGATCCTCATCCCGGAGGAATAGACCAATGGAATTCAAGAACCACGATATAGTCGCGGGCTTCGATTATCCGGGTGTGCTTTACGAAGAGAGGACCCTACGCGATCCGGCCGGTCAGAGCGTCGACGGACTGCATACCGTGTGGATCACGCTCGACAACCCGAAGCAGCTCAACTCGTACACCACCGAGATGGTCAAAGGCGTGATCCTAGGAATGCGCCGGGCCTCCAACGATCGCGCTTGCGTCGCGGTCGTCTTCACCGGCAGCGGCAACAGAGCCTTCTGCACGGGGGGCAATACCAAGGAATACGCCGAGTACTACGCCGGCCGTCCAGATGAGTACCGGCAGTATATGCGGCTGTTTAACGACATGGTGACCACGATTCTCCACTGCGACAAGCCGGTGATCTGCCGGGTCAACGGCATGCGTATCGCCGGAGGGCAAGAGATCGGTATGGCCTGTGACTTCTCCGTCGCCCAGGACCTTGCCCTCTTCGGGCAGGCCGGGCCGCGGCATGGATCGGCACCGGATGGGGGAAGCACCGACTTCTTGCCGCTGTTTGTCGGGATCGAGGCGGCGATGGAAAGCGCCACGCTCTGCGAGCATTGGAGCGCCCACAAGGCGTACCGCTATGGCCTGCTCAGTCGAATCGTCCCCGCGCTCAAAGTCGACGGCGACTTCATTCCCAACCCGCTGGTCATCACGGACCGCTGGTTTGACGAGTGGGGACGTGTCGTTTACGGCGACCGTCGGCCGCGCCCAGAATTGGAGGCGGGGAAAGACAAACTGCGGCAGGGAGAGGTGGATCTGTCGTTACTCGACCAGGAGGTCGACAGTCTCGTCTACTCGCTGGCCCTGACGATGCCGGGGTGTCTGACCAAGACCATCGAGAGCGTGCGCAAGCACAAGCTTCAGTACTGGGATCGCAACCGGGAGACGAACCGCGCCTGGCTTGGTCTCAACATGATGACCGAGGGTCGCGCCGGCTTCCGGGCCTTTAATGAAGGCACCAAGGAATGCCGAGAAGCCGACTTCCTCCTGCTGCGCCGGCGCCTGGCCGAAGGCGCGGTCTGGGGCGAGGTGCTGACGGAGGAGATCCTCGCCAAGGCACACGGCAAAGGCGGCTAGCACGATGACCGCGAAAGCGCTTGGGACCGAGCCCTTCGTTCGGCCCCTGCGCCCCGGCGACCTCGAGCGGGTGATTCACATCGACGCGCTTCACACGGGCACGCCGAAGCCGGCCTACTGGGAGCGCGTGTTCGGGGAATTTCTCAAGCCCGACCCCGCCCGCCCTCGTCTGGGGTTTGCCGCCGAGGAAGGTGGTGCGGTGATCGGCTACCTGTTCGGTGAAGTGCGCGCTTTCGAGTTCGGCTCGGAGGCTTGCGGTTGGGTTTTCGCCGTCGGTGTCGACCCGCAGCGGTTGCACGTGCGGGTCGCTTCGTCGTTGCTCGCCGAAGCTTGCCGAGCGTTCAAGGATGCCGGGATCACCTGTGTGCGCACGATGGTGCGGCGCAACGACGTTCCCGTACTCTCGTTCTTCCGAGCGAATGGCTTCAGCGGAGGCCCATTCGTACAACTGGAACTCGATCTCGGAGGAGATGGGTGATGGCTGACGCCTCGAAGCGCGGCGCTCCTGTGGTTCTGGAGAAGCTTGAGGCCGGAGCGATCTGGCGAGTCAAGCTCGCGACGCCAAAGGCCAACATAATCGACAAAGACAAGACCGAGCGGCTCACCCGAATCTTCGCCGATGCGCGAGCCGATAGCGGGCTCAAGGCCGTGATACTGGAAGCCGAAGGCCCCCATTTCTCTTTCGGTGCGAGCGTGGAAGAGCATCTCCCGGCCCAGGTGAAGGAGATGCTCCGCGGCTTTCATGGCCTGTTCGAGGCGATGCTCGATTCTTCGGTGGTGACGCTGGCCGCCGTGCGGGGTCAGTGCCTGGGGGGTGGCCTGGAGCTGGCCGCCTTTTGCCACCGGCTCTTCGTTGCGCCCGATGCCCGACTGGGGCAGCCGGAGATCGTGCTCGGCGTCTTCGCCCCCGTCGCTTCGGTCGCGCTTGCCGAGCGCGTCGGTCGCGGCCGCGCCGAGGATCTGTGCCTGAGCGGCCGCTCCATCGGCGCTGACGAGGCGCTCGCGATCGGTCTCGCCGACGAGATCGCCGAGGATCCGGGGGCGGCGGCGCTGACGTACGCGCGCGAATACCTGCTACCGCGATCCGCAGCGAGCCTGCGCCTGGCGGTGCGCGCGGTGCGAGGCGACTACGCCCTGCGGTTTCGCAACGCGCTTGCCGAGGCGGAGCGCCTTTACCTCGACGAGCTCATGGCAACGCAAGACGCGATCGAGGGCATAACCGCGTTTTTGGAGAAGCGCGATCCACAGTGGAAGAACTCGTGAGCGCCGACACTCTGGCGACGATCGTCAGTAAGGCCGAAGAGCTTTACCGGGACAGCAGCCTGGGATCGGTGCGCCGATGGAAAGAACGCACCGGCGGTTTGGCGATCGGGTTCATGCCGATCTACGCGCCGTGCGAGCTCCTCCACTCTCAAGGCGTTCTCCCAGTCGGCATCATGGGTGGAGGCGACGGTCTCGAAATCATCCGCGGGGATGCGTACTACCAATCTTACATCTGCCACATACCACGTAGCACGATCGAGCTGGGACTGAACGGCAGTCTCGACTGTCTCGACGGTATGTTGTTCCCGGCGATCTGCGATGTGATCCGCAACCTGTCGGGGATGTGGCAGCTGCAGTTTCCCGACAAGCTGACCCGCTACCTGGATGTGCCTCAGGACTTCGACCCCGAGATCGGAGGCGTGTTCTATCGCGTCGAGCTGGAAGCCCTCTCGCGCGCGGTGTCGGAGCGCGGGGCTCGACCCTACGACCCCCAGGCCCTCCGCGACGCGATCGCGGCCTACAACCAGTGTCGGCGGCAGGTCCACGCGCTTTACTCGCTACGCGAACAGTCTCCGTGGAAGGTCCCGACATCCGAGCTCTACCTGGTCTTGCGCGCCGGGTTGATCCTCCCCGTCGACGAGTTTACAACCCTGCTGGAGACCTATCGGGAGGCCGCCGAGGCGGACGTATCGAGACAGCCGATGGATCAGGCCCGGGTCGTGCTCACCGGCTCGTTTTGCGAGCAGCCACCGCTGGGGCTGATCAAGACGCTGGAAAGGTCAGGCTGTTACATCGTCGACGACGATTTCGTGCAGATCTACCGCTGGTTCCGAAACGAGATCCCACTCGAGGGCGATCCACTCGACAACCTGGTGAAAGCGTTCCTCAACGACGCCGTGGACAGCCCGACCCGCTATATCGCAGACGGCGAGAAGGGGAGCGACTTGTTGCAGCGAGTTCGAGAGAGTCGTGCCGAGGGCGTGTTGTTTTGCGCGCCCAGCTTTTGCGATCCGGCGCTCCTCGACCAACCGATGGTGATCCGAAAGATCGAAGCTGAGGGCATCGCCTGGACGGCGTTCAAGTACTCCGAGAACAGCGGCCAATTCCAGGTGATCCGCGAGCAGGCGGGGACATTCGCGGATTCGATCAAACTATGGAGTGGTAGTTAAAGCGATGACTAAAGCGAGCAAGAAGTCGGCACCCGACGCGCTGAAAGATGATAGCCAGCTGCGCCAAAAGCGCATGATCGCCGAGCATTTCAGCCGGCTGGCCGCTGCCCCGGAGACCGGCGACAAGTGCGTCTACACCTTCGTGCCGGGAAACCTCACCGAGCTGCTGCGCTGCTTCGACCTGCTGCCGGTCCTCCCGGAGATCAACGCCCTGCAGTCCGCCATGCGCGGCAAATCGAAGGCTTACATCGCCCTCGCCGAGAAGGCAGGGCACTCCGAGGACGTCTGCACCTATGTCAAGTGCGACCTCGGCATGATGAAATCAGGCAACATCGGGCCCACCGGCGATCGGCTCCCCAACCCCGATCTGCTGCTGCTCTCGTATACGGGCTGCTTCACGTTCATGAAGTGGTTCGAGATCCTGCGCCAGGAATACGATGCGCCGATCGCCATGCTGCACATCCCGTATCAGGCCGACGGCAAGATCACCGAGGCGATGCGAGCCTACGTGGTCGACCAGCTTCGGGGTAAGATCATCCCGGCGCTGGAGCGGCTCTCGGGCAAAAGCTACGATGAGGATCGCCTCAAAGAGATGTTGGCGCGTTCGGCTCGAGCCGAGGACGATCTAGTCTGGGTTCTTCAGTCGGCGAAGAACCGGCCTTCGCCCATCGATGCCTATTTCGGCGGCGTCTACTACATCGGGCCGATCTTCACGGCCTTTCGCGGAACCGAGGAGGCGGTGGATTACTACACTGCGCTGCGAGCCGAGGTGGAAGCGCGCATCGAGAGCCGTTTGGGTCCGATCACGCCGGAGGGCGAGATCGACAACGAGCGGTTTCGCATCGTGGTGGAGGGTCCGCCGAACTGGACCCACTTCCGCGAGTTCTGGAAGATGTTCGCTGACGAGGGAGCCGTCGTCGTGGCGTCGTCCTACACCAAAGTGGGCGGAGTGTACGACTTCGGCTTCCGACACGACCCGTCCAGACCGCTGGAGACACTGGCCGAGTACTGCATGGGCTGCTACACCAACCTCAACCTACCGAGCCGCGTAGAGATGCTGACGCGCTACCTGCTCGACTACGACGCCGACGGCTTGTTGATCAACTCGATCAAGAGCTGCAACTCGTTCAGCGCCGGGCAACTCATGATCCTGCGTGAGGTGGAGAACCGGACCGGCCGTCCCGGCGGCTTTATCGAGAGCGACCTGGTGGATCCTCGCTACTTCTCTTCCGCCAACATCAAGACGCGCCTCGAATCGTACTTTCAGATGATCGAACAAAAGCGATCGGAGGCGGTCGCATGAGATATCATGTCGGCATCGATCTCGGATCGACCACGACCAAGGCGCTGATACTCGCCGAGAACGGCGAGATTCTCGGCCGCGGCATCACCAACAGCCGCAGCAACTACAAGGTGGCTTGTGAGGTCGCGCTCAACGAGGCGCTGATCAACGCCCGCTTTGGCCTCGTCTCCGCTGAGCTCGACGGAGCCGGGCTTTCGCCCGAGGCAAAGCGTGCGGCGCTGGCCGAGTTGGAACGCGGCTTCCGTAAACATCAGTACCTGCGCCAACTGCATATCTTCAACGAGCTCGTCCGCGCCCAGCTCGCCGACGGATACGGCTCAGCCGTGCGTTCAGCCGCGGCAGTTATTCTGGATCTCATGGAGTCGGAAGTCGACGAGCTTTATGCTGCGACGGCCGTAAGAAGGAGCGACTTCTTTCGGGATCTCGCGGGAGGCCGCTACATGGAGATCGCCGAGGAACAGGCGCTGGAGCAGCGGGTGAGCTTCGACCAGCTGGCCGGACTGTTCGACAAGGTGATCCTCGCGGTCGAGAACCGACCCTCCGCCGCGGCTGATTTCGACACGCTCCTGGGTGCGGCGATGAGCCGCCTGGAGCATCCACACGAGGCAATACCCGCAGCGGTGGACCGCGCCGCGAAGGTGGGTCTCGAGCCCGCCGGCTCTGTCGGCACGGGTTACGGACGTCAGACGCTGCCCTTCCCAAAAGAACAGATACGCTCGGAGATCCTCTGCCACGGACTCGGAGCTCATTTCATGTTCGGCGAGACGCGTACGGTCCTGGACATCGGTGGCCAGGACACCAAAGCCATCCAGGTCGATGAACGCGGAATCGTAACCTCGTTCCAAATGAACGATCGCTGTGCGGCGGGCTGCGGCCGCTACCTCGGCTACATCGCCGATGAGATGAACCTGGGGGTCCACCAGCTCGGCCCGCTGGCGCTGAAGTCCCGACGGACTGTGCGTATCAACTCGACCTGCACGGTGTTCGCGGGCGCCGAGTTGCGTGAACGTCTCTCTCTGGGCGAAAAGCGTGAGGACATCCTCGCCGGCCTGCACCGCGCCATCATCCTGCGCGCGCTGTCACTGCTCGCGCGATCTGGAGGCGTACGCGACCAGTTCACCTTTACGGGTGGCGTCGCCAAGAACCAGGCCGCGGTGAAGGCGTTGCGCAAGCTGATCGAGGAGAACTACGGTGACATCGACATGAACATCTCGCCGGATAGCATCTACACGGGCGCGCTCGGCGCCGCCCTGTTCGCCCGCCGCGACGCGACCAAGACCGCTACGCAGCCGGGAGGATCAGCATGAGCGCGCAGATGCCCGTGACCGTGGCCGGCATCGATGTCGGCACGTCGGCGATCAAGGTAGCTATCATGGAGGACGTCGCGGGAGATACGCCGCGGATACTTCTAAAAAGACGCGAGCGAATCCGGCGGCGCGATCCTCAGAAAGTCATCGATGCCTTGTTCGAGAGCTGTCTCGCCGATGCCGGATTGGAGCAGGGACGACTCGACTACATCGCCACCACCGGCGAAGGCGAGCTGGTTCCGTTCCGCACCGGGCACTTCTATGGAATGACGACCCATGCTCGCGGCGGACTCTTCCTCGACGCCGAGGCTCGGTCGGTCATCGACATCGGCGCTCTGCATTGCCGTGCCGTCTTGATGGACGGGCGGGCCAAGGTGCTGGGCTACCGCATGACCAGCCAGTGCGCCTCGGGTTCGGGGCAGTTCCTGGAGAATATCTGCCGCTATCTCGGGATCACCATCGCCGAGATCGGGCCGCTTTCGTTGGAGGCTGACAATCCCGAGGCCTGTTCGTCGATCTGCGCCGTGCTGGCCGAGACCGACGTCATCAACATGGTGTCACGCGGCATATCGACTCCCAACATTATTAAAGGGATCCACCAGTCGATGGCGGGCCGCTACCTCAAGCTCATCTCCTCGCTTGGCGTCACCGGCATCATGCTGGTGACCGGCGGCCTCGCCGCCGACGTCGGCCTGCTCGCTGCCCTGCGTGAAGGGGCCGAGGCCCAGGAGACGCCGATCGAGATCCGCGCCCACCCCGATTCCGCCTTCGCCGGCGCACTCGGCGCGGCCCTTTGGGGCGCCTTCCGAGCCCGCAAGCTGGCCCACGAAGGCGTCAGCTTCTCGCCCGGTTACGGAACATGACCGCCGCGCACGATCTCACGGGGCTGCTCTCGCTGGCAGAGCGAGTCGCCTTGGTCACGGGCGGAGCGGGCGGGATCGGCTCCAGCGTGGTCACGCAGTTGCTTCGGGCCGGCGCGCAGGTGATCAGCGTCGATCTGCCGGGACGAGGCTGCGTAGCGGGGGCGGAGGAAGTCGATTGCGATCTCACGGAGCCAGAGAGCGTGGTCCGGATGATCGACGGTGTACGCCAACGGTTCAAGCGGCTGGACGTTGTGGTCCACTGCGCCGGCATCACACGAGATCGGGTGCTGTGGAAGCTCGAATACGAGGATTGGTCGTCGGTGCTGCGGGTCAACCTGGACTCGGCGTTTCTGCTGCTTAGAGAGGCGGTGCCGCTGATGCGGCCACTGGGCAGCGGTTCGATCGTATTGGTGTCATCGATCAACGGCGAACGGGGCAAGTTTGGACAATCGAACTACGCCGCGAGCAAGGCCGGGTTGATCGGTCTGGCGCGAACGGCGGCACGAGAGCTGGGGAAGTTTGGGATCCGGGTCAACGTCATCGCCCCCGGCATGATCGAGACGCCGATGATCGCCTCCCTGCCGGCGGAGGTCAAAGCGGAGGCGCGGGCCGAGTCGCCCCTGGGGCGGCTGGGCAGGCCGCAGGACGTGGCCTACTCGGCGCTGTTCCTCGCCTCGTCGATGGCAGAGCACATCACCGGTCAGGTGATCCGGGTCGACGGTGGACAACTGATTGGTTGACACTGGGACGATCCGCAAAGGAGTGGGATGTGCCCATTTCGAGTCTGGAGAGAGATTGATGGAACTGGAGAGCACCGAAAAAGCGCTCGAGCGCGAAGAGCGGATCCGCGTCCGCAGCCTCAGACCGGCTGACCTCGAGGCCGTGATTAACATCGATGCCAAGAACACGGGCCGGCGCCGCGAGGAATTTTTCAAGATCAAGCTTGAGCAGAACCTGCAGGAGACGGGCATCAAGGTCTCGCTGGCGGCGGAGCTGGAAGGAGTTTTTTGTGGCTTTCTCTTGGCCAGAGTCTTTTACGGCGAATTCGGCAGGACCGAACCGGCGGCCGTGCTCGATACGATCGCGGTGCACCCCGACTTCCAGCGACAAGGGGTCGGCGCGGCGCTCTTACGCCAGCTGTGCACCAACCTGATCGGCCTCGGGGTCCCGCGCCTGCAGACCGAGGCGAGTTGGGGCAACCCCGACTTGCTCGCTTTCTTCCATCGGGCAGGGTTCCGTCCGGCCGAGCGGTTCTGTCTCGATCTCGACCTTTAGATACGACCGAAGCGAGGCCTCGACGCTTGAAGCTCAACAAAAGCACACGCTATGCACTCTACGCCGCCATGGAGATGGCGGACGCCGGAGACGATCAGGTAACAGCCGCGCAGGTCGCCGAACGCTACGGCATCCCGGCCACCGTCATGGCCAAAGTCTTCCAACAGTTGGTCAGACGCGGCATCGCCGTGGGGACGCGTGGCACCGGCGGCGGCTACCAGCTCGTGAAGCCGCCTGCTGAGGTGACCATGCTCGACGTTATCCAGCTCTTCGAGCCACCCCGCACGCCCGGCGAATGTTTGCTCGCCGAAGGCAGCGGCATCTCCTGCGCGACCCCTGAAGAGTGCCGTCTCCGACGGGTCTTCGATGAAGTCGATGAGCTCGTGCGGTGCACCTTCGCGTCCATAACCCTCGACACGCTCGTCAACAACCGCACCCCCCTGGATCTGGAGTTCGACCGCCCGATCCGAACCGGCTAGGACCGACAGCGAGGATCTGCGCCAGGGGTGTCGCCGCCATCCATGGTGACCACCGCCGACGCGTACGGCATGCGGCGGCGTAGCGTCTCTTTCGCGGCGGGACTAGATTCTCGCCAATCGTCCCTTATTAGTATTGTATTGGCAATTGTTGTTGAGCGCGGCCGCAGCGAGCCTGCGCTCGCTCTGCGTTTCGCCAAGCCAAGCGATCCGGGTGATCGGGCCGTCAGCCGTCGACCGCCGGTTCAGGCGCGGCGCGCCGAGCCGCTGGGCCCGCGAGTGCCGGGCTTCTAACGAGACGGAGCGTTCCCACAACTTGGACAATCGAACGGACAGCTTAGCCGAGAAGGCGCACATCAGCCTGGTCGTCAATGGCGAGCGCACCGAGGTCGCGTTTGAACCTCACAAGACGCTCTTGGAGGTCTTGCGCGAAGATCTGCGACTGACCGGAACGAAGCACGGCTGTGAGCTCGGAGAGTGTGGCACCTGCACCGTACTGCTCGATGGGCAGCCGGTGCTCTCCTGTCTCGTGTTGGGGCTGGCCTGCGAAGACCGACACGTCGTCACGGTCGAGGGGATGCGAGAGGGGCCCGAGCTTCACCCGCTGCAAGAAGCCTTTGCGGAACTCGGCGCGGCGCAGTGCGGTTACTGCACCCCCGGATTCTTGCTGACCGCCCAGGCGCTTCTCGAATCCGATCCTTCCCCGACGCGAGAGACGATCAAGCACGCGCTTTCCGGCAACCTTTGTCGCTGCACGGGCTACCTGAAGATCTACGAGGCGGTGGAGCTGGCCGCGCGTCGAATGAACGGCGAGTCGGCGCAGCCGGATGCGGAGACGATCTATGGGCGACGATAGGTCCGGTCGCAGCGGTCGCGACGCTTTCCGGGTCATCGGCCGCCCGCTGAGGAAAGTCGATGTCTCGGGGAAGGTGACCGGAGACACGTTGTACACGGACGACCTGAATCTGCCGCGCATGCTCTTCGCGCGCCTCCTGCGAAGCACCCGGCCTCACGCGCGCATCATCCGCGTCGACACCTCGAAGGCCACCGCGCTGCCGGGTGTGAAGGCCGTGCTCACAGGCCAGGATCTCCCGACGCCGTTCGGCATCCTGCCGGTGAGCCAGGACGAGCACGCGTTGGCCCTGGACAAGGCGCGTTTCATCGGCGACCCCGTGGCCGCTGTGGCAGCGGTGAGTGAGGAGATCGCAAGCGCGGCGGCGGATCTGATCGAAGTCGAGTACGAAGAGCTCGCAACGATCGCCTCGGCTGAGGAGGCCCTATCGGTCACTGAGCCGCGGATCCACGACTACGGCCCCGAGGGGAATCTGCACAAGGCGATCAGCCTCGAGTTCGGCGACGTCGACCAGGCGCTGGCCGACGCCGATCTCGTGCGCGAGGACCTCTTCTTCTATGAGGGGAGCACGCATCTCGCGATGGAGCAGCACGCGGCGCTCGCCGAATGGTCCCCCGAAGGGAAGCTAACCCTGTGGACCTCCACGCAAACCCCGCACTACGTGCACCGAGCTCTGGAGAAGGTGCTCGAGCTGCCGGCGGCACAGATTCGTGTGATCGCCTGCCCCAGCGGCGGGGGCTTCGGGGGGAAGAGTGATCCTTTCAACCACGAAATCGTCGTGGCGAAGCTGGCGTTGATGACGGGGCGTCCGGTCAAGATCACGCTCACCCGCGAGGAGGTATTCTACTGTCATCGCGGCCGCCACCCGACTCTGATGTGGGTGAAGACCGGCGTGTCGAAAGACGGCGCGATCAAGGGCATGCACTTTCGCTCCCTGCTCGACGGGGGCGCCTACGGTTCCTACGGCGTCGCGAGCACGTTCTACACGGGCGCCCTCCAGACCGTCACCTACAAGATCGATCGCTACAAGTTCGAGGGTGCGCGCGTCTTCACCAACAAGGCCCCCTGCGGTCCCAAGCGGGGCCATGGTACTCCGCAACCGCGCTACGCCCTCGAGGTGCAGATCGACAAGATCGCCGAGGCTTTGGGGGTCGATCCGGCCGAGCTGAGACTTCAGAATCTCGTGCCGCCCAACTCACTGACGGCCAACTGGCTGCGCGTCGGCTCGATTGGCCTCGGCGAATGCATCCGCAAAGTGACCGAGGGTGCCGGCTGGAAAGAGAAGGCCCGAAAGCTCCCCTATGGCAAAGGCGTCGGACTCGCCTGCTCCAGCTACCTGAGCGGCGCCGGCGTCGCGATTTACTGGAACGACATGCCGCACTCGGGCGTGCAGCTCAAGTGTGATCGCGGCGGCGGTGTGACCGTTTTCTGCGGGTCCACCGAGATTGGCCAGGGCTCGGACTCGGTGCTCGCCTATATCGTCGCCGAGGTCCTGGGAATAGAGCCGCTCGACATCCGCGTGGTCACGGCCGACACCGACCTCACGCCGGTGGACCTGGGCAGCTATTCCAGCCGTGTGACGCTGATGAGCGGTAACGCCGCCATTCAGGCGGCGGAGCGGGTGCGCGATCTGCTGGCCGAGCAGGCGAGCCGCAAACTCGGCGTACCGATTACCCGCATCGCCTTCGCCGAACGGCGCGTGTTTGATGTCGAGGATCCGGAGAACGGGATCAGCTTCGCCCAGGTGGTGCAGATCGCCGAGGCCGCGCAGGGCACGGTGGGAAGCGTGGGCTCGTATACGCCACCTCGCAGCCCGGGCCGCTATCGCGGCGCTGGTGTGGGTCCCTCACCGACGTACTCGTATAGCGCCGCCATCGCCGAGGTGGACGTGGACCCGGCCACGGGGATCGTCCGCGTGCCCAAGGTCTGGATCGCGCACGACATCGGTCGCTGCCTCAACCCGGTGACGGTCATCGGGCAAGTCGAAGGAAGCGTGTACATGGGCCTGGGTGAAGCGCTGATGGAGGAGATGGCCTATCGGGGCAACCGCAACGTCGTGCACAAGATCCCCAGTCTGCTCGAGTACAAGAGCCCCACGACCCTCGAGATGTGCGATGTCGTCACCTACATCATCGAGGACCCGGATCCCGCGGGGCCGTTCGGCGCGAAAGAGGTTGGCCAGGGACCGCTGCTGCCGATCCCACCTGCGGTCGCCAACGCGGTCTATGACGCCGTGGGGGTCCGGATCGACGAGGTGCCGATCACGCCCGAGAAGGTGGTCAAGGCGCTGAAGCGCAAGGCGGCGGGCGAGGAGCCGCGTTTCGGGCCGGGTTCGTTTCCCGAAATCCGCTGGCCGGCGCCACGGCGGGTGCTTCCGCCCTGGGAAGGTGGCGACGGCCGGGAGATCGGCGCGGAACGACCGAAGGCGGAGGGCGTCCGCAACCGCGCGGCGGCCAAGGCCGGCTCGGGTACCTCGGGAAGGAGCGAGCCTTAGTCATGCTGCGGCTGCCATCGTTCCTCTATCTGACGCCGAAGACGCTCGCTGAGGCCCTGAGGATGAAGCAGGAAGCGGGTCCCGACGGCATGTACGTGGCGGGCGGCACCGACCTTTATCCGAACATGAAGCGCCGGCATCAAGAGCCGAAGGTCGTGATATCTTTGGCCGCGATCCCGGACCTTCGGGGCGTTCGCGTCGCAGGACGAAAGGCGGGAACTTCGGTCGGCGCCTGCCTGACGCTCACCGAGCTTCACTCGGATCCGCACATCCGCGAGAGCTATCCAGCGCTCGCCCACGCCGCCGAGCTTATCAGCACCCCAATCCTGCGGAACATGGGCACGTTCGGCGGCAACCTCTGCCTCGACACCCGCTGCAACTACTACAACCAGAACTACGAGTGGCGGAAGGCGATCGATTTTTGCATGAAGAAGGACGGCGCGATCTGCTGGGTGGCGCCTTCGAGCCCGCGCTGCTGGGCGGTGAACTCCAGCGATACCGCGCCGCTGACCGTCGCGATGGGAGCGGAGTTCGTGTTAGCGGGACCGGGCAAAGAGCGCGTCATTCCCGCCGCACAGTTCTTTAAAGATGATGGCATCGCTTTCCTGATGAAGCAGCCGGACGAGATTCTCACCGAGGTTCGTCTCCCGCCTCGCGACGGATGGGACGCCGCGTACTGGAAGCTGCGCCGGCGCGGCGCCTTCGACTTCCCGGTGCTCGGCGTCGCCGTCTGGGTCCGCTGGGACGGCTCGCGGGTGGCGGAGGCCCGGATCGTCCTCGGCGCCGTGGCCAGCTACCCGCTCGAGCTGCCCGAGGCCGCCGAGGCGATCATCGGCACCGAGCTGGACGACGACGCCATCCAGGCGGCGGCCGCGGCGGCCTACAAGCGCTCGAAGCCGATGGACAACACCGACTTCGGTCTCGCCTGGCGCAAGCTGATGACCCGCGAATACGTCGCTGGCGCCCTGGCCGAACTGCGAGATCGGCGCCTCTAGCGCCGCCCCGCCGTCCGCGCCACGTGGCCGCCTCACGATCTACCTGGCCCACAGTCAGCCGCGAGAGCGCGCGACCCGTTGCCTGCGCCCCAGCCCGCCTCGTCATGGCGGGGCGTATTGTCTCGCCGAAACGCTGCTAGCCTATCGGTGCCGCCGGCTCAGCTTGGGCCGGCGCCTCAGGTTGCCGGCGGCCAGGGCCGCGACCGCCGCCGGGTCGCAATTGGGCTGGCCGGCCGGTGACCGGTCCCGATCTTGCCATTGCGATTTGGTGCTTACCGCTTAGGCTGCCAGGGTCAGCCCAGCTCGCGGCGCCACCGCCGGAGGGGCCGGCGACGGACGGCAAACAGCTCGAGAGATGCCATGAAGAAGACTGAGGTGATGTTTCCGAAAGCTAGAATCCCTTACGGTGCGTGGGGCAGTAGCTTCTTCCCAGCCTGGCAGACGTCGGCGCTGGCGGAGGTGAACATCGGTCAATTCGCCGGGGAGGCGATGAACCGTATTCTCGGCCTCAGGAAAGTTCCCAAGAACGAGCTGGAATACCTGGTGATCGGCTCCACCATCCCCTGGCACTGGAAGTTCTGGAACGCTCCTTTGGTCGCAAGCTGCCTGGGGCAGCGAGTTCCCGGCTACCACGTTGAGCAAGCCTGTGCCACCGGTTTGCAGGCGGTCGTGCTGGCAGGCTCGGAGATCCAGGCCGGCTCGTTCGACGTCGTCGGCGTGCTCACGTTCGACCGCACGAGCGACTCGCCGGTGGGCGTCTTCCCCGAACGTCGCGCTCACGAGCGCACGCTGCCTATCAGCGACGTTTGGGACAACTTCGGCTTCGATCCGGCGACCGGCAGGGCGATGATCACTACCGCCGGGATCGCCGCTCGCAAGTACAAGATGGACCGAAAGGAAGTCGACGAGCTGGCGTTCCACCGCCACCACCAGTACTTCGAGGCGAAGCGCTCCGGCTTTCTGGACCGCGTTCTGGTTCCGCTCGAGGTCCTGAACCTTCAGGGCCGCCCGCTCGGCCGCATCGACGACGACCTGGGAATCCGGGAGCTGACCCTGGACGCCCTGCGTGGCATGCGCGAGCTGGACACCTGCGTCACATCTGGAACGCAGACCCACGCGTCCGACGGGGTGGCGACGCTTCTGATGTGCAGCAAGGACAAGGTGGCCGATCTCAGCCCACGACCCGAGATCGATATCCAGCTCATCGCGAAGGCCGAAGTCCGGACCCATCCCAGTTTGATGCCCGAGGCCCCGGCTTTCGCGGTCCAAAAGCTGCTGAGCAGGTGCAGTCTGAACATGGCGGACATGGCCGTGGTGAAGAACCACAACCCGTTCGCGGTGAACGACGTCGTTTTCTCGCAGGTTTTGGGGTATGACTGGCGCGAGATGAATAAGACGGGCTGCTCGCTGGTATGGGGACATCCTCAAGGACCCACGCTCACGCGGATCGTGATCGAGGCACTCGAAGAAGCCGTAGAGCTCGGGGGCGGCCACGTTCTGGTGTTCGGCTGTGCCGCCGGCGACGTGGGTATCGCGGCGTTATTGAAGGTTTCGTAGGGAGATCAGGACATGACTAGGGCGATGAGGCAGACGACGCTCGAGACTCTGGGGCTCGGGTCTGTCATCGACATGTTTAAGAACGGAGGACCGCCGGCCCAGGCCGCCGACCTGGTCGAGCGGGTTTTTGGACCGGCCGCCGCACGCGGCTCGCTGGTGATCTCCGGGGCGAACGGAATCGTGGGTGCCGGCAAGACCATGCAGCTCGGTTCGCGATTGCAGCCGTTCGGTGTGCCGGTCGTCGCCCTCGACCTCCCCAACGCGCCCGACGGGATCGGAAAGCAGTACCCGGGTCTCGTCCGCGCCTTCGGCCCAGAGGGCGCCCAGCGGATCATGGGCAACGTCATTCGGCTCAGCTACGACGGAAAAAGCCTTCCTGCTGAGTTGACCCGCTTGCGTCCGACCTTCCTGCTGGAAGCGATCCCCGAGATCCTCGACCTGAAGAAGGCCCACTACCGGATCTTTCGGGATACTTTCCCCGACATCGAGATCCGCTCGGTGACGTCCGGATTCCCGAGCGCCGAGCTCGGGGTGCCGATCGCCCACCCCGCCTTTCCCCATGAGATCAACAAGGTCTGGGAGGTGGTCGAGCCCGAGCCGTCCGACATCACCCGGCTGTTCTGGGCGCTGGGTATGATCCCGCTCCCGGTCAGTGATCACTGGTCGTTCGTTCTCGACGTCCTCTTCTGCGGAGTGACGCTGGCGGCGCTGCGTTACCACCAGGCCAGCAACATGCCGTATTGGAAGATCGACAAGTTCACACGCCGGCTGCTCGGGCCGAACCCTCTGCGAGCGCACGATGCGATCGGAGCCAAGGGAGCGAACTTCCTCACCTGGTCGTGTCTCCATCATCTGGCCGAGCGCTACGGCGAGGTCTTTCGACCGACTCCGGATCTCGAGGAGCGCAAGGACACCGGGCAAAACTGGTATCCGCCCAATCA
>CAYGCC010000099.1:0-5578 GCA_964348165.1 uncultured Gemmatimonadota bacterium
CACCAGCACCCCGAGACCCGAGGAGTCGATGTACGCCGTGTCGGTGAAGTCGATCAGGAACTTGCGCGCGCCGGAGCCCAAGAGCTTGAGCACGTCGTCTTTCAGCTCCTGCCGGTTCCCCACGATCAGCTGACCCGTGACCTCGACGATCGTCACATCGCCGTGACGAGAGATATCGAAGTTCATCGACCCTCCAAGAATTCCAACTCCACGAGTTTCGCGCCCGGACCATGGCCGGGGCTCGAGTTCACCGGGCCATCAGAGCGGTCACGTAGGCGACCGCTTCGACCGCCGCCGCGTCCGCTCCCCGCGACAGATCGTTGAACGGCCGGGCCAGCCCGTGCAGGATCGGCCCGATCGCCGTCGCGCCAGCCAACCGCTCGACGAGCTTGTACGCGATGTTCCCTGCGCCCAGATCAGGAAAGATAAGCACGTTGGCGTGCCCGGCGACAGGACTGTCCGGCGCTTTGCGCTGGCCGACGTGGCGGATCAACGCGGCGTCGGCCTGTAACTCACCGTCCGCGGCGACCTGCGGCAGCCGCTGCCGGAAGAGATCGTGAGCGGTTCGCATCTTCTGCACCGCCGGGCTGTCGGCGCTGCCCCGGGTCGAGAACGACAGAAAGGCGATCCGCGCCTCATCGCCGACAACGATCGGCCGCATCTCCGCCGCCTGAGCGGCGATCTCGACCAGCTGCTCGGCGTCCGGGTCGGGGATGACCCCGGCGTCGGCGAAGGTCAGGACCTCGTGCTCCGGCGTGCCGCGGAACGAGGGGACGACCATATAGAAAGCCCCTGTGACCATCCGTGAGCCCGGCGCGGTTCCGATACAGCGCAGCGCCGCTCGAATCACGTCGGATGTGGCCACGGTGGCCCCGCCCACCGCTCCGTCGGCGTCGCCCGCCCGCACCATCATCCCGGCGAAGTAGAGCGGGTCGCTCAGCTGTTGACGCGCCGCCGCCAGGTCGACCCCCGCGCTGGCGCGGAGCTCTTGATACAAGCTGGCGTAGCGCTCGAGCGCCTCATCCTCGCTCGGGCAGCGGACGTTGCCCGACCCGCCGGCCACTGCCGAGCTCTCCGGCGCCAGCAGTATGGGATTCAACCGACCCGCCGCCCGCAGCCGCTGGGCGGCCTCGCGGACCCGCTCGTCCGTGCCCTCGACGAGGACGATGCGCTTCCCGGCGACGCCGGAGCGCTCCGCCAGTTTTTGCAGGAACACGAGAGCAGCTCGATCCTTAGGCTCGCGCCTCGAGCCGCCGGCGGACGGGCGCGGAGACGAACTGCGAGATGTCGCCCCCGAGCGACGCGATTTCGCGAACCAGCGAGGCGCTGAGAAAGGTGAACTCGCCAGCAGGGGTCATGAACACCATCTCGAGGTCGGGCCAAAGCTCGCGATTCATCAATGCCATCTGAAACTCGTACTCGAAATCGCTGACCGCGCGCAAGCCACGCACCACGATGCGCGCGCCGACCTTGCGACAGTAATCGACGAGCAGCCCGGTGAAGTCGGCCACATCGATTCGCGGCTCATCGGCAAACACCTCCCGAATCATCTCGACGCGTTCCTCCACCGAGAACATGCGGTCCTTCAGCTGCGTCGGGTGATGTGCCACCGATACGATCAGTCGGTCCACGAACTTGAGGCTGCGCCGCGCGATATCTTCATGGCCCAGCGTCAGTGGATCGAAAGAGCCCGGGTAGATCGCGACCTTCGCGTCGGTCATCCTTCGTCCTCCTCCAAGTCATCGGCGTAGATGAGCACGAGCACCGTGTCTCCGTAGCGGCGCTCGATGGCGCCCGCGGGGATGGTGAGCTTCTCTCTGTAGCCGTGCTCCACGCTCAGAACCCGCGCGAACGGTTGGCGCCCGTAGCGCTCGATCAGCCGTGCCGCCGCTCCCGTTCCGTAGGGAGGGTCCGCCAGCGCGATATCGAACACGGACAGGCCAGCGCGCCCCAGGAACGCGAAGACATCCGACCGCACCACCGTCGATCGTTCGCCCGCACCCAGCTCTGCGATGTTCGCCCGCAGACACTCGAGCGCCCGGGTATCATTCTCGACGAACGTCGCCCGCGCCGCGCCTCGGGACAGCGCCTCCAGGCCAAGCGCCCCGCTCCCCGCGAACAGATCGAGCACGCTGGCGCCCGACAGCTCCGGCGCCAGCATGTTCATCCAGGCTTCCCGCACCCGCTCCGGCGTGGGCCGCAGGCGCTGGCCCCGCGGCACCCGCAGCCGGCGGCGCCCCCAGCTGCCCGCTACGATTCGGAGGTAGCCCAAGCGGCTTCGCTCGGCCGGACGTCGAGGATCTTGGCCTGAACGTACTCGATACCCTGCCAGTCGCTGAGCCCGAGCTGAAACGCCAGATCGACTCGCGAGGACTCCTGCAGCCATTCGGAATCGGCGGCCAGGCCGAAACCGATCGCCTCCGACGTCGCCCCACCCCCGGCGTCGAGCCGCAGGCGCAGGTGTCGCTCGCCGACCACCTGCGGCGCTCCGCCGAGGCGGACATCGCGAGCCAGGAAGACGGGCTTCGGGTTGCCCTGGCCGAACGGGCCGAAATGGGCCAGGAAGCGCCACAACTCGGCCGTCACCTCGCTGAAGGGCAGCTCCACATCGACGCGCAAACGTGGCTGCAGATCCTCGCGCTGCAGACGCTCGTGTGCCACCTGGTTGAGCCGCTCGCGGAAGGCATCGACGTTCGCGGCCCGGATCTGCAAACCCGCTGCCGCGCGGTGCCCGCCGAACTGCTCGAGCTGGGGCTCGCACGCCTTCAGCGCCTCGAACAGGTGCAAGGCGGGGATCGAGCGGCCGGACCCGCGGCCGCGTTCGCCGTCGAGGGCGATGAGCACGGTGGGGCGGTAGTACTCCTCGAGCACACGCGAGGCGACGATCCCGATCACGCCCGGGTGCCAGCCTTGCGAGGCCAGTACGATCACCCAGTCGGCTTCAGGGTCGAACACGCCCTCAAGCATACCCTTCGCTTGCTCGAGCGTCGCCCGGTCCTCCTCCTGACGAATGCGGTTCTCCGAGTCCACGACTTCGGCCAGCGCCGTGGCCTCACCGTCGTCGGCGGTCAGTAGCAGCTGCACCGCCCGCATCGCATCGCCCATGCGACCGACGGCGTTCAGGCGCGGCCCGATGACGAAGGCGATCTGGCCCGACCCGATCGGCTGGCCCGACTTCAAGCCCGACACTCGCAGCAACGCTCGCAGCCCCGGATTGGGGGTCCGCCTCAGCACCTTGAGGCCGAACCGCGTCAACACCCGGTTCTCGCCGGTGAGTGGAACCAGGTCGGCGACCGTGGGGATGGCCACCAGGTCCAGGTACTTGTACAGCGACTCGACCGAGCGGCCGCGCTGCTCGAACAGGGCGTGCAGCAGCTTGAAGGCGACGCCGCTGCCACAGAGGACCTGCTCGGGATAGGCGCAATCCCGGCGGTGCGGGTTGAGCAGGGCCACCGCCGGTGGCAGCTGCTCGGGAGGTGTGTGGTGATCCGAGACCACCACATCGATCCCCTCGCGGCGGGCCGCGGCGATCGTTTCGTGCGCCATGGTGCCGCAGTCGCAGGTGAGCACGCAGGTGGCCCCGCGCTCGACCGCAGCGCTGAGCCCGGCGGGGCCGAAGTCGTAGCCGTGAAGCTGGCGGTGGGGGATGAACGCGTCGGCGCGGCCTCCAAGCTCTCTCAGAGCGCGGACGAGCATCGCCGATCCGCACACGCCATCGACGTCGTAATCGCCGTGGACGAGGATCAGCTCCTGCGATTCGATGGCGGCGGATATCCGTTCGACCGCCTTCGCCATGTCCGCCATCGACCAGGGATCGAGCAGACCGCCCAGCCGCGGACGCAAGAAACTCTTGGCGTTGTCGGGATCGGCGTACCCGCGATTCACGAGTATGGCGGCGATCGGTTCGGGGACTTCGAGCTGCGAGACCAGAGCCTTGACCGCGCCGGCGTCGGCCGGCGCCGGCAGGCCGAGGATCGGTTTCAAGACCCCACCTCCCAACCGGCCGACGACCGGAGGAGCCGGCCGGCCCGTCCCCGCCACACACGGCGCGCCGGTCGTCGCACCCTCGGGTTCACGGGACTCGCAGATCTCGCGGATAGAGGATCACCCCACACCCCTCACAGCAGACCAGCGTCGACAGGCTATTGATCTGCATCTGCTGCTGAATCGTGACGGAGGTAAAACAGTTGCCGCAATCGGCTTCTTCGCTGAGCGGAGCCATCGCCACCCGCGACCGCCCACCCCGGATCCTGTCGTATAGTCCCAGAGCCCGCGCATCGATGCGGAGGGCGAGGTTATCGCGGCGATCGCCCTTGATGGCCAGTTCGTCCTTCAGTTCCTCGAGCCGGGCCGCCACGGCCTCGCGCCGTGGACCCTGTTGACCGCGCGAGCTCTCCAGCTCCTCCGCCAGCCCCTTGCGCGCGCCCTCGAGATTCTCGACGACCTGCAGCTTGTCGAGGACCATGTCCTCCAGCTTCCGCACATCCTGGCGTATCAGGTCGAACTCGAGGCTGGCGGCGCTGTACTGGCGCTGGTTCTGAACCTGGCTGACCCGGGAGCGTGTGCGATCGAGAGCGTCACGCCGCTCGTCGAGCGCCCGTTCCGCCCGACGCGCCTCCAACAGGGCGCGTTCCAGGTTCGTATCCAGCTGCTCCAGTCGCGAGGAGAGGCCGGTGACACCTTCCTCGAACAGCTCCAGTTCCCGACGCCGCTCTTCGACCTCGTGCTGCAGATCGACGATCTCTTGATCGATCGCGTGGAGCTTCAGCAGCTCGAGAAGAATCGATTCCCTGCTCTCTTCTGCCATCTGTCCTGTCTGTTGGTCCGTGGCCTACTGACTTCTGAATAACCCGCGCCCGGGCACCCGAATGCCGAGAGCGGCCATCTCCTTCCGAGTCTTCTGAATCTCCGCCGCCAACTCGACCGCCGCTCCCGTGTCGGCGACCAGTACCTCGGTCATCAGGTCGGCCAGCCGTTTCTCCAGCGCGCGTCCCCGCAGACGGGCCACCGCGTCCTCCAGCACCGCCTCCGGGTTGGTCAACTCTTCCGGATCCGCGCGCAGCTCCATGACCCGCTCATAGAGGGGCGGCGGCAACTCCTCCGCCCAGCCGAGCGACGACTCCGACTCGGTGCCGCCGGCTTCGGGCCGCGACCCCGACGTCTGGATCAAGGCCGTATAGATCTCGCGATACGTGGGCACTCTGAAATTAGCCGGCTCGACCAGCTGGGCCACCCTGGGTATCAGCTCGCTATCCCGTAGCAGCAGGAGCAGCAGTTTGCGCTCCGCGCCCAGCTTCGGGATCGAGTCCGCCTTGGGCTGCGCCTCTTGGGGCGCGGCGCGACGTCGACGCCAACCGGACTCGGCGCGCGCCAGCTCGCGCTCCAGCGTCGCGCGGCGCACGCCGGTCACCGCGGCGACACGATCGAGATAGATGTCGCGCAGCGCCTCATCCTTGGCCGCCCGCGCGGTGAGCAGCAGCCCGTCCACTGCCCGGCGTTTCCCCTCGATCGAATCGAGATAGCCGCGCTGCTCGAGGATCTGAATCTTGCGGTCGAGCACATCCACCGCGTTCTCCGT
>CAYGCC010000100.1:0-2672 GCA_964348165.1 uncultured Gemmatimonadota bacterium
TCAACGAAGCGCCGTACGCCATGGCGCTGGTGGAGACCCCGGAGGGTGCGCGGCTGATGACGCAGGTCGTGGACTGCGAACCGTCGTCGGTGCTTCCGGGCATGGAGGTGTCGCTGGAGTTTCGCCTCATCCGCAAGGAGGGACGCAGCGGCATCCTCTGCTACGGTCACAAGGCGGTGCCGGTCGCTTAGCGCGCGGTCGCCTCAAACCGGAGACTCGAGATGCGCAAGGTCCAGGTCTGGGCAGAGATCAGCGACCAGCACTACCACGCCTACGAGTGCGAGGCGCAGCGGCGTGGGGTGACGGTGGAGGAGCTGGTGGAGCAGACCGTCAACTGCTTGCTGCGAGAGCTCGAGCGCGACGAGGAGGACTGCTCGGGCCCTGATCAATACATCAGCGTGTCGTAGTCGGAGGGACGCAGCCGCAGGTCGTAGTGCTTGCCGCCCCACCACGCCGGTGCGCCGGATCCACTCCGGTCCACCGGCGTTCGTCTTCGAATGCAAATCACCTGCCGGGTGCGCTCCCGTGAATACAAGCTGCTCTCACCGCTTCACCAGACCGTCTCGACGTGTCGATACGTCCAGAGCCTCTCGTCCCGGGTGACCAGGCGGGCTCCGAGGACCTGTGAAGTCGAGATGATGATGCGATCGGCTGGATCGCTGTGCAGGTGACCGGGCAACCGCGCGGCGCGGACGGCGATCCGATTATCTACGGGCACGAAGTGGATAAACGGCAGCGATTCCGACCGGGCAATCCAGTCCGCGACGTCCATCGTCAGCTCGAGGCGGCCACGCACGACCAGTTGTGCGACCTCCCAGGCACTGATGGACGAGATGTGAATCGCCCGCTCCCCGACGCCCTCGGCGATCGTCGTTTCGGCTCGCGGCGTGAGTGGAGCCGAACCCGAGACCCACCATACCCAGACGTGCGTATCAAGCACGATCACTCCAGCGACTCCCAGTCCTCCGGGCCCACAGGCTCGGTCGGGGCGTCGTACCTCTTGACCGTATCCCGCAACACCTTCAGTGCTTCCTCCGGGTCTGGCCGGTAGGGGACGATCTTGAGCACCGGCTTCCCCCGGTCGGTGACGATGAGCTCTTGCCCTGTCTGTTCGACCTCCCGGAAGTACTCCAAGGCGCGCGCTTTCAACTTCGATTTGGAGACGGTCCTGATCATAAATCAAATGGCCAGGGTCATAATACTATGGTCATATTATCCCCCTTCATATCCGCTCGTCAAGACGTCCGCCCTGCCAGCGGCAGCTTCGGTGCTGGGCCACGAAATGGCTGGTCAGCTTGCGACCGATCCGTTGGGATGAAAGGCCCGGACCCATACTTCAGCCGGTTGTTTTCTTACAGTCTGTGGGCAGCTTGCCACGCTGTGCAAGTGAGTGCAGAGACATACTAGTTACGAATAGCGCAGGAGCGGGACCGAAAGGTCCCAGGTTCGGACGAAACGCCCCAGGCGCATCGGCCGGTAAAACGCGGGAAGCCGCCCCTTGGCCCGACTTTAGCTCGTCGCGGAGCTTTTTTCGGAACGAAAATTGCTTTAACTCAACTCGGAGTGAAGGGCCGATTGGGGCCACTTCGCCCGCTTTTTTGGCCAGACAGAGCTGCTAAACCCACCCAGGGAGCAACGCGTGCGCGGATGCCACCTCGCCGCTACGACCTTCCTCACGGCTGGACTCGCGGGGTATTTCTCGGCACCTGCTGCAACTGCCCGCTTTCAGCGACCCTGTCGGGAACCACGAACGAACCCCCGGCCGAGTTGGGGAGTGGGCCCGACGCAGTCACGGCGGCAGCGGGGGAATTGCTGTCGCCCGTGCGGATCGCGCTGGACAAGAAGCGAGCCCTGTGTGTCTCCGACTTCATTGGGAAGGCAGTGGTCGAGTTCGAGACGAGCGACAGCGGTCTGGAAAGCGCGAAAACCTCTAATTCTTTCGAGTAATGTCACAAAGCCTTCCTCAATCTCGAAGCCAGCCGGCAATAAACAGCGGTTGATAGACGTGCGCCGTGTGGGCGTCGCCTATGCGCCGGACACAATGGTTATATCCACTCTCTAAGGAGGAGGCGGACCGATGGGTACGGTAGGAAAGCTGGGTTCGTGCGTGGCGATTGCGGTGTTGGTGGCCGCGTGCGGGAAGGACGGACCGACCGCCACTGATGGTCTGTGGCATGGGCCGAGCTTCTACAGCGGAGGGATTTCTGGCTATTCTGGCGAGACCGCCGACTGTACGGAATGTCACGACAGTCCGAACGGCGATCCACCGACCGTGACCCTCGGCGGGCCAACCACAATCGCTCCGGGAGCGACCGGGGACTACACCCTCACGATCACCCCAGCGGCCGGAAGCGACCAGGCGGCTGGGGGTTTTAACGTGTCGGTGAGCGGCGGAACGCTCATCGCCGGCGCGGGCAGCCAGATAATGAACGGGGAGGTCACGCACGACGGCCCCCAGGCGGGTACCGGCACGCTGTCGTGGAGCTTCCAGTGGACGGCGCCCGGCACGCCGGGCACGGTCACGATGTGGGGAGCCGGCAACTCGGTCAACGGCGCCCAAGGCACCAACGGCGACGAGGTGGACACCGATGTCCTGACGATTACGGTTGAGGCCGCCAACCAACCGCCGGTGGCGAACGATGATGCGTACACGACGGATGAGGACGTGACGC
>CAYGCC010000101.1:0-32790 GCA_964348165.1 uncultured Gemmatimonadota bacterium
CGGCGAGTGCCGCGTGGCGCGTTCCGCCTCGAACGCCGACCGCTCCGCCGCGCCCTTTGTCATCGCGGCGCCAGCCCCGGTTTGGGGTGAGATTCTGGCAGGCCGGCTCGATCCGCTGATGGCGCTGCTGAGGCGGAAGCTGGCGGTGCGGAGAGGCAAGGTGATGACTTTGGCGCGCTACCCGAGCGCCGCGCGCCAGATGGTCGCTGCCGCCGTGCGCGTCAGCGAGCTCGCGCCGGCCGCGGGTGTCGATGGCGATACGGAGCCGGCGCCCACGCCGCCCGACCGTTCGCCGGCTGTCGTCTTCGCCAGCACCGGTCCGCGCGGGCTCGACCATGAGTCGTTCCCGATGCGACTCTACCAGAAGGCGAAGCGGCTGGGCATCTGGAACCCGGTCGACATCAACTTCTCAAAGGACATTGAGGACTGGCAGCACTTGAACGACCTGGAGCGCGAGGTGCTGCTCCACCTGACGTCGCTGTTCCAGGCGGGCGAGGAGTCGGTGGCTCAGGAGATCGTGCCGCTCATCGCCGCGATCTCCGGCGAGCGGCGGATCGAGGAGGCGATGTACCTCGCCACCTTCGTTTGGGAGGAGGCGAAGCACACTGAGTTTTTCCGCCGCTTCCTCGACGAGGTGGCCCGCGACAGCAGCGACTTGGCGCGATTCCACGGCGCCAGCTACCGCACGATGTTCTATCAAGAGCTGCCCCAGGCGATGCGTGCGCTGCTCGACGATTCGTCGCCGGCCGCGCAGGCGCGCGCCGCCGTCACCTACAACATGATCGTCGAAGGGACGCTCGCCGAGACGGGCTACCATGGCTACTACGCGATGCTCGAGCGCAACCAACTTTTGCCTGGGTTGCGCGAAGGGATCGGCCACCTCAAGCGTGATGAGTCGCGGCACATCGCCTACGGGATCTTCCTGCTGTCCCGGCTGGTGGCGGCGGAGCCTGCACTCTGGGTCGTCGTCGAGCAGCGGATGGGTTCGCTGCTGGAACCGGCCCTCGGCGTCATCCACGAGCTGTTTGGTTCTTATGAGGTGATGCCGTTCGGCCTGGTCATCGACGACTTCATCGGCTATGCACTGAGCCAATTCCAGAAGCGGTTGGCGCGGCTGGAACAAGCGCGGAAACTCGCTCCGGAACATGTCAGCCGCGTGATGGATGAGCTAGTCGAAGACGACTGGTAGCCGCGCGCAGGGTCGCTAGCCGGGCGACTCCTCTTGTTTCCGCTGGCGACGGATCGCCCGCGCGATGCGCCGAGCCTCGATCCCGATCTCCCGGAACATCCCGGTCGGCGCCACGAAGAACCCGCAGAAGTACAGGCCCGGCACCTGGGACTCGCGCCCGCTGGTCCTGGGAATGCCGTCGTCGTCCAGGGCGGGCGAGTCACCCAGGAACGATCGCACCGCCGGTCTGTAGCCCGTCGCCAGGACGACGGCGTCGCAGGCGAGCGGTGAGCCGTCGGTGAACACGACGTTCTCGTCGCTGAAGCGCTCGATCCCCGGGCGCACCAGCACGCGTCCCTGCCGGATAAGGTCGAGCGTTCCCACATCGAGCAGCGGGATCCGTGCTTTTCCGTAGATCTGCGCCAGCGGCCCGAAACGCGCCGGAGTCAAACCCAGTTTCCGGATATCGCCGACCTTCCAGCGCAGGATCGGCGCATTGAGCGCGTCGGCCAGCCGGGCGGGCAGCTTGCTCATGGGGATGGAGATGGCGAGGATGGGGAGACCGAACAGGTCGCGCGGCACGACGTTCACTGGGCTCCGCACCGCCAGGACCGGCCGCGCGCCGTGCTCGCACAGATCGATGGCGATCTCTCCGCCGGAGTTGCCGAAGCCGACCACCAGCACTGTTTGACCGCGGTAGGGTGCGCCGTTTCTGTACTCCGAGCTATGTAATATAGAGCCGGGAAACGTCTCTTGACCCGGCCACTTGGGCACGATCGCGCCACCGGTGTAGCCGGTGGCGACGACCAGGTGGCGAGAAAGGTAAGCGCCGTCCTCGGTCTCCGTGCGCCAGCCGCCGTCCTCCCGACGCGCAGCCACCACCTCCTGGCCGAACCGCGGTTCCAGCTCGAAGCGAGCGGCGTACGATTCCAGATAGTCGATCACCTGGCCGCGGGACGGGTAGCGGGGACAACCCTTCGGGAACTTGCAGAAGGGGAGGCTGGAGTGGGCCTTGTCGGTGTGGAGGTGCAGCCGGTCGTAGTGGTGATGCCAGGCGGTGCCGACCCGGTCGCCGCGCTCGAGGATCGTGATCGGTATGCCGGCACGCCGCAGACAGGCGCTCACCGCCAGCCCTGCCGGGCCGGCTCCGATCACCACCACTTCGGTCCGGTGTGGACCCCCTCTGGGTTTGGCCTTAGCGGGAGAATTCACTCTCCATATCTACCAGGGTAGCAGCATCGCCCGGGCGAAGTCGTCGGGCATGCCCGCCCTGATCGCTTGTTTGAGCAGGTCCAGTTCGCCGCCGTCCAGCCAGACGCCCTCACAGGTGGGGCAGCGGTCGACGACGATGTTGAGGACGACCTCTTTAGTCATCTCGGTGGCGTGAACGGGGCATTTCCGCGCGTCCTCGCCCATCGCCTCCAGGCTCGCCACGAGCAGCTTCGCGCAGACCTCGCAGGTCGGAACGCCGGCGTATTCTCGTTTGGTGCGTTTCTGTCCGCAGCGAACGCAAGTCTCCCCGAATAGCGCCATCTCTGCGACTCCCTTGTTTGGGTTCAGGCGCGTCGCACGCGCCCGACAGGGTGGCGAAGTCTGGCGGCAGATGTCTAACGGTTCGCTACTTGGACATCTTCCGAGTGGCTGTGATCTCCATCACCTTTCGCTCCGGGCCGTCCTCGGCTTTCTCGTAGCTGATGTAGTGCAGCTTGTCCTTGGAGATCTTCATCACACTCCGGCTCTCTTTCCACGTACCGGACATGGGATCCTTGAAGCGACTGCTCAGGATCATCTCGTCGCCGGCCTCGTTCATCGAGCCGCTGTACGAGTAGATGGCCGTGGACAGGTCATCGACCCACACGGCCTGCAGCTTGCCGGTGATGTTGTCGTAGCCGTACAGTCCCATGCCCTTGAAGGGCGAGCCCATGAACTCCGAGCTCACCTTCTCCTCCAGGAACCGCCCGCCCATGACCATTCGGTACTCGATTGTTCCCGGCGCCGTCATCGGCGGGGCCGAAGCGTCCATCCAGAACTTCGTCTCGGCTTGCCAGGTCCCGACGAGCGCGGCCAGCTGTTCGTGCTGCTTCCCCGGCTTGCCCGCCTTCATCCAGGCCTCCATCGCGGCATCGGGCTCCTGCGCCGCGGCCGGCGACGCCCAGAGCGCGAGGCAGGCCAGCAACGAAGCGGAGAGAATGCTACGGTGCCACATCGTGTCCTCGTCTTTCGATAGCGGGTTATCGGGAGGGCCCCGGGCCGGAAAGCCGGGACCGAGGTTGCGTTAACGGCCTGTGCGTTGGCGGCATCAAAGCTGGATCAGGAGCTCCCGTTTCGCCAGCCCCTGGGCGAAAAGCCGCGTCGTCATTGCGTTGCCTCGGGGAGTCATTCGCGCCTAACTTCAACAATGGCTGGCATCTTCATCAGCTATCGCCGCGAGGACGCCGCCGGCGACGCGGGTCGTCTTTACGACCGCCTCTCGGAGCATTTCGGTCGCGACCGTGTTTTTCGCGACATCGACACGATCCAGCCCGGCGGCCGCTTTTCTCGCGTGATCGACGAGCAGTTGGCACGCTGCAACGTATTGATCGCCTTGATCGGCAGACGCTGGCTGAGCGAGGCGGACACGGAGGGTCGGCCGAGACTTGAGGATCCCGACGACTTCGTGCGCCTCGAGATCGCCACGGCGCTTAGGCGCGACGTCACGGTGATCCCCGCCCTGCTCGACAAGGCAGAGATGCCGCGCTCGGCCGCGCTTCCACCGGACTTGCGGCCGCTGGCCGCGTGCCAGGCCATCGAGATCGACGGCGCCGATTTTCACGACGACGTCACCCGCCTGATTGCTGTGCTCGAAGAGCAGGTCCGCCCAGCCGGTCGGTTCCTCTGGCTGCGCAGCTGGTTGCGGGGCGTACCGGGCGCCGTCGTGCTCGGGGCGGTAGGCATCGTGGCGCTCGTCGCGGCGCTCACGTTGTTTCGGGGCGGGCAGGCCGTGCGGCTGCGGGGTGAGCCTGCAGATCTGAGCGTCGAGCAGGTCCGGGCCTTGATCGCCGAACGCGGCTTCTTCTCGGCCCGGACCAACCCAGGCGCCGATGGCTTCAGGCACGATTACACGGCGAGCGTCGCGGATGGCGTGGCTGTGGTGATCGATGCGGCGACGGGTCTCATGTGGGAGCAGACTGGCTCACAACGCCTGGTGTCGGGGGGCTGGGAAGGTGCCGTCGCTCACGTCCGCGCGCTAGACGGCCGGCGTCACGGCGGCTTCGCCGACTGGAGGCTTCCCACGCTCGAGGAGGCGCTGTCGCTGTTGAGCGGAGACAAGACCGACGGCTTTCACATCGATCCGATCTTCAGCGCGCAGGGTGCGCCCTTTATCTGGACGGCGGACGCGAGCTCGGCGGACGCTGCCTAGGTCGTCTATTTCCGCGAGGGCTACGCGGCGTCCGAGAGCCGGGCTTTCAACGCCTACGTCCGGGCCGTCCGCTCGCAATAATCGCCCCTTCGCGCCGTCCCCGAGCATCGTGAACCGAACGAGTGCCCCTCACTGGTAAGACACCCCTGGATACAGCAGGTTGACCGCCGCCAGAAACACCGGATTGAACAGGTAGTCGAAAACCTGCCAGGCCACGATGATGCCGATCCACGCCAGACCCCGCTGCCCCCAGACAAACTCCTGATACCGGCGCGTCGCCTCCGGCGACAGCAGCAACGGCAGCGCTCCGCTCCCTTCCAGCGGCGGCAGCGGCAGCATGTTCAAGATGAACAGCACCAGGTTGAGCGAGAAGAAGACGCCGAGCAGGAAGGCGATGGAGCCCATGAAACCGCCGCCGCTGGCCGCGGTGACGTGACCGAACGAGATGCGCTCGGGCGAGTAGAAGACGTCGAGTGCCACGCCGACGTTGATCAGGACGGCCGCTATAATAATGAGCAGCAGGTTGGCCCCGGGTCCGGCCAGCGCCATCCAGGCGGCGCGCCGGGGGTAGCGCCGCGCCCAGTTGGGATCGTAGGGGGCGCTGGCGAATCCGAACGGCCAGCCCGAGAGCAGCACCGAGATGACGGGAAGCACCACCATCCCGAAGGGCTCGCGGCGGATGTGGGGCGTCGGATCGATCGAGACCTGTCCGCCGTGGTAGGCGGTGAGATCGCCGCCGCGCTTCGCCGCCCAGGCATGCGCCGCCTCGTGCAGCGTCGTCGAGAAGAGGAAGACGACGTAGTAGACCAGCGCTTCACCGAGATCGGGCATGACGCCGAAGCTATCTGCAGACCAGGGGGGCGGCAACGGCGCCGCATGCTTTGCCGACTTGAGGATCTGTTGAGCGGCGCGCGCTACTTTGTTGGCGGTCTGTGAGGCTGCGCGGGCGTAGCGCGTGTTTTTTCTGCAGTTCCGTCACCTCGCAGTGAAAGTGCCCCCGTGGCGGAACTGGCAGACGCGCCTACTTGCTAACTGGGTGACCGCAAGGTCGTACGGGTGGAGAATCGCGACGCACGGCGTCGCTCAGTGTGAACGCGCCCTGTCTGGGCGCGTTCAACGCAAATCCAGCCGGGGGCACGCCCAAATAACAACGGTCCGTTGCGGATTGAGGCTCGTAGCTTGACCCCACGCTGGGGGTGAAAGCGTAGATCCCTGCCACTGGCAAGAAGGCGCCATTTCCGTCACGGAAAGAGCCCGGAGGGTCTACACTCCGGGCTCGGCGTTTGTCGGGTCATTCCTGCGGCCATGCCCACCTGTGCAACGCCGCCGTCCTCATCCGTCTCCCCCTTAGAAGCTAGGGAGCCCGGGCGGTTCCGGGCCGCCCAGGGCTGAGACGAGGGAGCGACGATCATGAGAAACGCCTGCATTACGCTGATAGCCACGCTGGGGCTCGGACTGGCCTGCACCAGCTCCTACCGCGCGCCGGCCGACCGGGAGAAAGACGAGGTGAAGCTGCCACCCATCACCGTGCCGGCGGCCGAGAAGTCCGCGCCGGCTAGCAACGCGCAGCTCCGGCAGCGCGGGCTGGCCGTCGTGGATGCCGTCGGCGCCAGCTACGCTCTGCCGGGCCGCTATAACGCGAACTTCAACACCGAGGCGTACGACCACATCGTCGAGAACGTGTTCCTCGGCGTGGCCGCGAACCCGCTGTCGACGTTCTCGATCGATGTGGATCGCGCGTCGTACAGCAACGTGCGCCGCTTCATCAATCAGGGGCAACGGCCTCCAAAGGATGCGGTACGCATTGAGGAGCTGATCAACTACTTTACGTACGACTACCCGGATCCCGACGGCGATCATCCCTTCTCGATCACGACCGAGGTCACGGACGCGCCCTGGAACCCGATCCACAAACTGGTGCGTATCGGCATCCAGGGTGAGCGAGTCGACACGCGCGACCTGCCGCCCAGCAACCTCGTCTTCCTGCTCGACGTCTCCGGCTCCATGCAGTCGCCGGACAAGCTGCCGCTGTTGAAGGCGTCGTTCCGCATGCTGGTGAACGAGCTGCGGCCGCAGGACCGCGTCGCCATCGTCGTCTACGCCGGCGCCGCAGGCCTGGTGCTGCCTTCGACGCCCGGCGACGAAAAGGGCAAGATCCTCGACGCGATAGAGGCGCTGGAGGCCGGCGGCTCGACCGCTGGCGGCGCCGGGATCGTGCTCGCCTACAAGGTGGCCCACGAGAATCACATCGACGGCGGCAACAACCGGGTCATCCTGGCCACCGACGGCGACTTCAACGTCGGCGCCTCGAGCGACTCCGAGATGGTGCGACTGATCGAGGAAAAGCGCGGGCAGGGGACCTTCCTGACGGTGCTGGGCTTCGGTACGGGGAATCTGAAGGACGCGAAGATGGAGAAGCTGGCCGATCACGGGAACGGCAACTTCGCCTACATCGACAACCGGATGGAGGCGCGCAAAGTGCTCGTCTCAGAGATCGGTGGCACGCTGCTCACGATCGCCAAGGACGTGAAGATCCAGGTCGAATTCAATCCCACGCGGGTGCAGGCGTATCGGTTGATCGGGTACGAGAATCGCCTGCTGGCGAACGAGGACTTCAACGACGATCGGAAAGACGCAGGCGAGCTGGGTGCCGGTCACTCGGTGACGGCCCTCTATGAGGTGATCCCCGTGGGCGTCGCGAGCCGCTTCGACATCCGCGGCGTCGATTCGCTGCGTTACCAGGCGCCGGGGAAGCTGGCGCCGACCGCGGTCTCGCCCGAGCTGTTGTTCGTCAGGCTCCGCTACAAGGATCCCGACGGAACCGAGAGCCGGCTGATCGAGCAGCCGGTGCTCGATGTGCGCGACGAGGCGTCCACCGACCTGCGGTTCGCCGCCGCCGTGGCCGGGTTCGGCATGGTCCTCAGGGAGTCGGAATACTGTGGGAACGACTGGACGCTGGCCGATGTGCTCCGGCTGGCCCGTAGCGCGACGGGTGAGGACGTCGAGGGCTACCGGGCCGAGTTCATCCGGCTGGTCGAGGCGGTCAATTCCATGGAACTGCTGGCCCAGGCGAGCTACTAGCTAGCCCACCGCCCGAGGCCCCGTACAATTGGCGCTGGGACTTAGTGCGGGCGTCGCTTCCAAGGGCCGGCGAGCCACCGGCGCCAGCCCGTCACTTCCTCGGGATCCTCGAGCTTGAGCTTCTTGAGCTTTTCCACTCCCTTGGGGCGACCGGAGGCGGTGGCGAACAAGCGACGCTGAGTTTCGTCCTTGTAGAGCGGCGCCACGTCTGTCTTCAGGCGGAACCACATAGGCTAGACCTCGTCTTCCTGGAGGGCGGGGAACGACGGGGGCTCACCCCGATTCTGGGCTGTAACCGGGATTGATAATGCAAACTAATATGGCAGGCACGAAGTCGAAAGGACTTCTCAGAATCCGGGTCCAGGCGCCCAATCGGCGAGCTTCGCAAGGGTTGTAGCGGCTGCGGGGCTCGCGAAAGTAGCGAGTCCCCTCGGGTCTACCAGCTCGATGTTAACCGCTCGGTGGTCGTTGAGCTTGGTGGCGCGCAGGGAACGCTGCGAGGGACGGCGGAACCGGTTGATAACGGTCGCCTACTGTCGGATGTCTTATCATAAGGAAAGGTAGAGGCTCGCCTCGCGTCGCGATTACGGTCGTCGGCACCGAGCGGCCCTCCAGGTGTATGAGTCAACGTTGTCCGACAACCGGCGAGGTGTTCTTGTTCCCCACGTCCAGCGACTTTACGACGAGAGGGCAGGCACGATGCGCAGCTGGCCGATTACATCGCTACTCATAACGGTTCTCGCGCTGGCGATGGCCGGGTGTTCCACCGTCAGGTATTCGTCCGATTTCGATCCCGAGGTCGCGTTCACCGAGTACAGTACCTATGACTGGATGGTTCTGAACGAGCGGGAGAAAGCGGAATTGGAGCGGATCAACCCCTTCCTCGAGCGGCGCCTGCAGCGCGCGGTGGAGCGTGAGCTGGCCGATCGCGGTTTCGTGAAGAGCGACGGCGAAGCAGCCGACGTGCTGGTTTCGGTCTTTCCCATCGTGCTGGAGCGCACCGAGGGCTACGGCCGCGGTCGGCGCCCGGCACCTCGGGTCAACGTGATCGTCGGGTTCAGCGCGGGTCGCGGGTATTACCCGTACCGCTTCCCCTACGGCTATCCCTACTTTGGCTACGGTTATCGCGGTTTCGATCCCTTCTGGCTTCCTTTCGGCTACCCCTACTTCGCCTTCTGGAACCCGTACTTTGACTATCCGCGCGACCCCAGCCGCCTGGCGCGGGACGGTCTGGGCCCTGGCACCCTGGTGGTCGATGTGATCGATGGGGAGAGCGGCGAGATCGCGTGGCGCGGCTGGGCGGAGGGTGCGCTGCTAGACACGCATTCGGCTAAGGAGCTGGACGAGTACGCGGGCGAAGTCATCGGGAAGATCTTGAAGGGCTTTCCGCCGCCAAGCGAAGCACGGTAGCGGCGTTAATCGCTCAGATCGTGACCTGTGTGCCCAGCTCGACAACTTGCCCGGGCGGAATCATGAAGAACTCGGTGGCGCCCGTGGCGTTGCGCGACATGAAATCGAACAGCTTGAGTCGCCAGCGTGGCAGCGCCGGTCTGCGGCGCGAGATCAGTTTTTCGCGACCGAGGAAGAAGCTGGTTTCCTGCAGCTCGAACTCCAAGCCTTTCTCTTTCGCCAGCGCCAGAACGTACGGCACATTCGGCTCCTCCATGAAGCCGTAGCGCGCCAGGACTCTGAAAAAGCCGCGACCGAGATCGGTGACTTCGACTTTCTCGTCGCGCGGGACCCGCGGCGTCTCTTCGGTGACGATGGTCAGGAAGGCGATCTGCGAGTGGAGGACCTTGTTGTGCTTCAGGTTGTGCAACAGCGCCGGCGGCACTGACCCGGCCGATCCGGTCATGAAGACCGCCTTGCCCGGCACCCGCGTCGGCGGATGCCCCTCGATGAGGTCGATGAACTCGCGTGGCGTAATCCCACGAGCGTTCAGCCTCTGCGCCAGGATCGAGCGACCTTTCCTCCAGGTAGTCAAGAAGGTGAAGGCGATCGCGCCGATCACCAGGGGGAACCAGGCGCCGTGCAAGATCTTGCTGATGTTGGCGCTGAAGAACGCCAGATCCACCACCAGGAAGATGCTGACGGGCAAGGCGGCGGCGACGAGCGGCCAGCGCCAGCGGTAGCGAGCTACGGCGAAGAAGAGGATGGTCGTGATCAACATCGTGCTGGTCACCGCGACGCCGTAGGCCGCGGCCAGTCTGCTCGACGATCGGAAACTCAAGACGAGTGCGATCGTCGCCACCATCAGTAACGTGTTGACCTGCGGGATGTAGATCTGCCCGATCTCGGTCGGCGAGGTATGTACGACCCGGAGCCGCGGCAGGTAACCGAGTTGGATCGCCTGTCGGGTCAGCGAGAACGCGCCGGAGATCACGGCCTGCGAGGCGATAATCGTGGCGCACGTGGCCAGCAGCACCAGTGGCACCAGCGACCAGCGAGGTGCCAGCGCGTAGAAGGGGTGGTGCGCTTCCTCCGGGCGTCCAAGCAGCAGGGCGCCCTGCCCGAAGTAGTTGCACAGCAGCGCCGGCAGCACGAAGGCGAGCCAGGCGAGCCGGATCGGCCGCGTCCCGAAATGACCGAGGTCGGCGTACAGCGCCTCCGCTCCCGTCACGACCAGGAATACGGCGCCCAGAACCAGGAAGCCGATCGTTCCGTTCTGCAGGAGGAAGTCCGCGCCCAGCCACGGGTTGACCGCGGCGAGCACGCCGGGCGCTCGCATCACGCTGCGGATCCCTAGAACCGCGATCACCGACAGCCAGATCAGCGTCACGGGTCCGAACAAGATGCCGACGCCGCGCGTGCCACGCCGCTGCAACAAGAAGAGGCCGATGAGGATCGCGGCCGTCACCGGCAAGACGAAAGGCTCGAACACCGGCGTGATGATGCGGATGCCCTCCACGGCGCTCAGCACGGAGATGGCCGGGGTGATCATCCCGTCGCCGTAGAGGAGGGCGGCCCCGAACAGCCCAAGGACGACCATGACCACGCGCATCCGCTTGGGTACGGCGGATTGGCCGACGAGAGCGGCCAGGGCGATGATGCCGCCCTCGCCGCGGTTGTCGGCGCGCAGGACGAAAGCCAAATACTTGACGGTGACTATGACGAGCAGGGCCCAAAACATGAGCGAAAGCACGCCGAGGACGTTCGCCCCCGTCGGCTCGATCCCGTACTCGCCGTGGAAGCACTCGCGGATGGCATACAGCGGACTCGTCCCGATGTCGCCGTAGACGATGCCCAGCGCGGCAAGCGACAGAACCGCGAGACGGCGGCCTTCTGGTGCGTCTGTGTCGAGCTGTTCCCCGGGAGGCATGACGTGCATTTACCTTCGTCGTGTCTGGCCGTCAAGTCATCTTTAGACGCACCCTAAGCGCGCCAAGAGATCGGCGTCGCCAGCTGTTCGTAACGAGAGGTTGCGTGCGGGGCGGCCGGTCAGTGGCTGGCCTTCGGGCCGCTTCGCCGACGGTTTCTTGACATCCTGAAGGACGGGTACAACATGCCAACTTGGAGCGAGGCGCGCGGCCTGGCGCCCCTGGCGAACGACCATGTGAGGGCGCGATCATGAAACATCTGACTGCTTGTCTTTCACTCATCTTCTTCCTCTCAGTCGCCGCCTGCACCGAGAGCGCCGATGTGCCCTCGCGGCGCGCCCGCGACGTCGCGTCGTACGCCCGAGAGGTCTACGCCGAGGCCGTGGTGGCGACGACGGCGGACCTGGTGGCCTTTCGTACGGTGAGCCAGCCCGGCCTCGACAACGCCGACAACCCCGACTTCAAGGCGATGACCGACTATCTCGAGGCCAAAGCTAACGAGTTGGGCCTCGACTTCACCGATCACGGCAACGTCGCGGTCGTCGGCTTGGGCGCTTCGCCCGAACGCCTGGGTGTCATCACGCACGGCGACGTGCAGCCGGCGGACCCGTCGAAATGGGCGCGCAACCCGTTCAGCCTCGACAGCGTGAGCGAGCCCGGCCGTCTGGTCGGCCGCGGCGTCGAGGACGACAAAGGCCCGATCGCGACGGCGCTCTACGCGATGAAGGCGGTGAAGGACCGGGGGCTCGAGCTCGGGCGTCGGGTCGAGCTGATCATCTCGTATACCGAAGAATCGAACTGGACCCCGTTCCAGGCGTTCCTCGCCGCCAACCCGCCACCCGACCTCAACGTGGCGATCGACGCCGAGTACCCGGTCGTGGTGGCGGAGAAGAGCTGGAACGCCGTGTTCCTCGCCATGCCGCCTTCGGGCGGCGCCCCGGCTGGGCGCAACGACCGGCTGACCGCGCTTCGGGGGGGAGCGTTCCTGTCGCAGGTACCGGAAGATGCCGAAGCGGTCATCGCCAGCCCGACGCCTGCGCTCGAGTCCCGGCTACGAGAGGCGGCCGCCGCCGACTCAGCCGTGCGTTACGAGTTCGTGTCGGGGGACGGGAGCTTGATGGTCAAGGCTCGGGGTGTGTCCGCCCACTCGTCCAAGCCCGAGCAGGGTCGCAACGCCATCGCCCACCTTGCCGCGCTGTTGGGTTCGTTCGAATGGCCGGATGGCCAGGCCTCGCGCATGGTGCGTGCGATCAACGACCTCGTGGGCACCGGTATCCACGGCGAGCGGTTCGGGCGCGTGGCGACGGCCCATCCGTTCATGGGCCCGTTGACGCTGGCGCTCACGACCCTCGGTCTCGAAGCCGATACCCTCGTCGCCGGGATCAACATCCGCGCCCCGGCCGGCCGCAGTCCCGAGGAGCTGGAGCGTTTCATTCGCGAGGCGGTCGATGATTGGAAGGGCCAAACCGGGATCGACCCGCTCGAGGTTCGTGTCATCACCAGCGCGCCATATTATCTCGAAGACGCGCCGCACATCCCGGTCCTGCTGGACATCTTCGAATATTATACCGGCGTGGCCGAGCCGCAGCCGATCTCGATGGGTGGCGGCACCCACGCGCGCCTCGTCCCCAACGGAGTGAACTTCGGCCCGGCGATGCCCGGCGAAGTCTACACCGGCCATTCGGAGCACGAGTTCATCGCCCGGGAACAGCTTGAGCTGAACCTGGAGATGTATACGGCCATGCTCGTCGAGCTGGCCGGCCGCTGATCGTTTGGCCGGGTCGCGGTCTGGGTAAAGACTCGGGAACCGCCGCACGGGGCCGCGGCACCGTGGCCTGCTTTGGTTGGCGTGCGGACAGGCGCCGCGATCCCTCTGTGCTGGTCTTTCACCCGGTTCCGCTAGGGGCGGCCGCTCTCCTCTTTGCTCAGTATCCGGGCCGCGGCCGGCCTGTTCAGGAACCGCGTCGCTCTTATCTCCCAGGGCGAGAGGACCCCGGTCGATTTAGGGTCCATATCACTTAGGGAAGTCCAATTCGAAACCGCTTCGCGTGAGGTTCCGTACGTATGTGAATCCCGGGCCCCGGAGGATTCATGCGCCCACGCTTCGCACATACGCTCGAGATGGCCGCTCCGCTCGGCATCGCGCTCGCTGCCGGGCTGCTCGCCGCCTGCGGAGGAGCGGATCAGCCCATCGCCGAGGTCAAGGGTCCTCCGGTCACGCGGGGCCCTCTGACGCTCACCCCAGTCATCTTCGCGCAGACGGATTACTTCGTGATTCCCGGCCCGAAAAAAGTCACTGCTGAGGAGGGGCGCCTTCGGGTTCCGCTCCGACATGGAGACCCGAGCGCGGATTCTATCGAGATCCACTTCGTCCGTTTCGCCAGCAAGAGCGAGAACCCGGGCCCGCCCATCGTCTACCTCGCCGGTGGCCCCGGCGGATCGGGCACCTGGTCCGCCTCGGGTGACCGCTTTGGGCTGTTCCAGAAGCTGCGGGCGGCCGGCGATGTCATCGCTCTCGATCAGCGGGGCGTGTACTACTCCGATCCTTATCTGCTCTGTCCCGGGAGCTGGGATTACCCGCTGGACGAGCCGAGCGATCTGGCGGTTCGCACGCGCGCGGTGGGGCCCTTTCTGGAGGAGTGTTACGCGCACTGGTCCGACTCGTTGGATGTGGGCGCGTTCAATACGCGGGAGAGCGCCGAGGATCTGGATGATTTGCGCCAGGCGCTCGGCGCTGAGCAGCTGGTGCTCTGGAGCATCAGCTACGGGACTCACCTGGCGCTGGCCTACATCCGGCAGCACCCAGATCGGGTAGCGCGGGCCATTTTGGCGGGCGTCGAAGGGCCGGACCACACCTACAGGCTTCCGGCGAACCTCGATCGGATCCTGCTGCGCGTGGACAGCGCGATGAAGGCGGACGAGAAGCTACGCGAGGCGGTGCCGGACTTCGTCGGCGAGCTTCGCGAGGTGTTCGCCCGGCTGGAGCGTGAGCCCGTGCGAGTCGGCTTCAAGGATCGGGAGACGGGCGAGCCGCGAACGCTGGTGCTAGGTGCCGATGATCTACGCAGCGGCGTCTTTAGCGAATTGGGCGAGCGAGAGGACATTGTGGAGTTACCCGCCCGCTTCATCCCGTTAATGCGCGGAGAACTCGCCAGAGCCGCGCCGATCATCGCGCGCGATCGGAGCGGGATCCGCGAGCTGGCCATGTCGCTAGCCATGGACTGCGCCTCGGGGGCGACGGCCGAACGCTTGGCCCTGATCGAGGATCAGGCGCGGACGGCGATTTTCGGCGGTGTCGGCAACCGCGGGCTCAGGGCGGACTGCGCCAGCTGGCCGGCCGGGGATTTGGGCGACGAGTACCGAAGTCCGGTGCGGTCGGACGTTCCGGTCTTGTTCATCAGCGGCTCGCTCGACATCCGCACGCCGCCCAGCAACGCCAAGGAAGTGCGGCAGGGATTTCTCAACAGCCACCACCTGGTGATCGAGGGCGGCTCGCACGACGATGATCTGTTTCTGTCCTCGCCGCTAATTCTCGAGACGATGCTGGCGTTCTTGAGCGGTGCGACCGAGTTGCCCGAGCGGGTCACGCTGCCGCCCCTGCGGTTCAAGCTCCCCTAGCCGTCGGCGTTTTCTTCGCGGGCGCGCCGAAGCCGGAAGACTGGCACCTCGGGGCGCACGTTGAATCGGACCTGCAGCAGATGGCCGACACCCCGGCTGATGTAGAGGCGGCGATCGCCCGACAGTTCGAACTCACCGGCCGTGTATCGCTTGTTCTCAACGGGCAGCAGGGGCGGAGGGAGAAAGGGTGGCTTGCACTGACCGCCGTGAGTGTGGCCGGCGAGGATCCAGCTCCTAAAGTCGGCCCAGACCGGGTGGTCGACAGCGTCGGGATTGTGACAGAGCACGAGTGTCGTCGGGTGGTGGCCTCGCTGCTTGAGCAGTGGTGCGGGATTGAATCGCGGACCCCAGAGATCGTCGAGACCGATGAACTGAAGCCCCGCGATATCCAACGCCTCGTTGCGAAGTAGGGACACACCGGCCGCGCGCGCGATCGCGGCGACCTGCTCGGCGACGTCCAGCATGGCCCAGCCGAAACCATAATCGTGGTTGCCGAGTATTCCCACAGTGCCAAGCCGACCGTGGGGCAGGTGCTCTAAGAGCCGCCGCAGTTGCTCGAACTGCGCGGGCCCGCCGTAGGTGATCCAGTCTCCCGTAACGACGACGATGTCGGGCGTAAGGGCAGCCACGCGCTGGAAGGTACGTACGATATAGTCCTCGTCGACCTTGATCCCGATGTGTAGGTCGCTGAGCTGAGCCAGCGTGGCCCCTTCGAGGGCGGCCGGGAGTCCGCGAATCGGCAGCTCGCGCTGAGTGATATCGAGCCAGTGCGGCTCGATCTGCCAGGTATAAAGGATTGTCGCCAGCGGCGTGCCGGTGGCGGCTGCTGCTGCAAAGAGAAACCTGCGTCGAGTGATCATCCCACCCTCAGCCTGCAGACGGTTGGCGGCCAAGTTGCGGCGGCACCGCCCGCTTGGCCAGCGCCGCCAGGCCGTTTGCCAGCCGCTCGAGCTGGGGCTCCAACCGCTGGGCCTCGAACCAGATGACCCAGCGCGCCGAGAAAAAGATGCCAGCAGCGGCGGCGCCGATGGCAAAGAGCGCGGCCACCGGCTCGGGCGGCGCGATCGCGTGCAGGAACGACATCGCGACTGCTGCCGCCGTAACCCCGCCGAAGGGCAAAGCGGCTTTCCGCCAGCCGGAGATCTCCAGACGCTCCTCGACGCGAATCTCGGTCTTTCCGCCGCGCGGGGTGACGGTGACCACCACCTTGCGGCTCTCTTCGCTCTGCGCCGCCGGGCTCCAGGTGAGCGTACCGCCTAGCAGCGAGATGTGGCCCGCTGTCTCGAGTTGCGTCTGTATCTCCTCCACCAGCCTCGCGTAGGCGGACTCCGCCAGCTCGCCCTCGATGGTGCGCTCGTGGGTGATCTTGCTCGTACGCGGATCGAAGCCGCTGGGCGCGTAGCGGCTCGGCGCGGGCGCGGCTCGAACTTCCGACCGCTCCAGCTCGCGTGCGGCGCGCCGCACATCCTCCGGCGGGATACCCACCTCGGCGGCGACCTGCTCCACCGCGCCCAGCGACAGGGCGCCCTCCTCGGTTGGATGCTGCGCCTGCAGCTCGGCGGCGCGGCCGATCAGGCGGCGCACCTCGGCGTCACCAAGTCGCGGGGTGTGTGCGGACGCCGCGGTCAACGCCGCCGCCAGCTCGCCGGGCGTGACGAAGCGATCGGCGGGTCGCAGCGCCAACGCCCGGGTCAGCGCCTGCTCGACCCGCCCGGGCAGTGCGTCCAGCCGCCTGCGGTGATCCGCCGGCAGATCGCTCAGCCGACCGAGCCGCACGTCTTCGGTTCCCGGCCAGCACGCCGGCGTCGAGCCGACCAGCATCTCGTAGACCACGCAGCCCAGGCTGTAGACGTCCGTCCGGGCGTCCAGCTCGCCGGTCCCCAGCGCCTGCTCCGGGCTCATATAGCCGGGCGTCCCCAGGGGGACGCCGGTGCGCGTGAGGCCCTGCCGGGCGGCGCCGGTGACCGCACGGGCGATCCCGAAGTCGGCCACGACGGCCAGCCCCTCGGAGAAGAGGATGTTCTCGGGCTTGATGTCGCGGTGGACAACCCCGCGGCCATGGGCGTAGTCGAGCGCGGAGGCAACCTCGCTAGTGATGCGGAGCGCGAAATCGAGGGCGAGTGGGCCATCGCGACTCAGGTAGCGTCGCAGCGAGCCACCGGCCACGTACGGCATCACGTAGTAGAGAACTCCATCGGCTTCGCCCGAATCGAGCAGCGGCAGGATGTGGGGATGGTTGAGGCTGGCGGTGATCTCGATCTCTCGCAGGAAGCGTTTCGACCCGACGGCAGCGGCCAGCTCGGGGTGCAGGACCTTAACGGCCACCTCTCTTCGATGCTTGAGGTCGCGGGCGTAGTAAACGGTCGCCATGCCGCCGCGACCGAGCTCGCCCTCGATGGCGTAGCGATCGGCCAGCGGTGCGGGGGGTGGATCGAGAGTCTCCGTCATCCGCGGGAAAGATGCCGCCCCGCGGTCGGGGTCGCCAGTTCGAGCCGCGGCGCGCGGCCGCCGTTTGACGATTTGTTGATGGGATCAGTTGACCCTGCCGAGGGGCGCGACGGTTTGGCGGCGGTGGCGCGGCGACGGCCCGACGCCCATCCCACAACCATCCAGAAGAGGCCGCATGCGGAAGACGAGACAACGGGTGCACCGGCTGTCGACCGATCAACGGGGGAGCAAACGATCCGGTCAGAGTATCTTCGTGGCCGATCGGGGCGCCGTACTCTTCGAGATCCCCAGAAGTTGGATCGTCGTGCCCGGGCCGGACTGCATCGAGATCCTGGACCGGGCACCGCCCGACAGCCGCTGCCGGCTCGCCGTTTCTTATCTGCGTCTGCCGGAGTGTGACTGGAGCGCGCTGCCGCTTGCCCGGCTGTTGGTCGATGGGCTGGAGGAGTCCGAGGTCGAGACCATCGCCCGAAGCCCTGTGATCGCGACGGCGCGGCCCGGCCTGGAGTTAGCCTGGACCGAACTTCGCTTCGTCGACCTGAACGAGCTGCGGCAGGCGCGTTCGCGGCTGTGCCTGGCCCGCGGTTCAGATATTCAGTGCCTGATCGTTCTCGACTTTTGGCCCGAGGACGAGGTCAGTGTGAACCCGGTTTGGGATTCTGTCCTCGGGTCGCTCGCGCTCGACGTCCAGATACAAGATCTCTCCGGCCCCAAGGAAAGCTCCCCGCCCCGAAGCTAAAACCGGACAGCGCGCGGGCACTTGCATTCGGCTCCGCTCAGCCCGAAGGTTCCTGCCCGTCGCGAATCTGTTATAGTGTCACGATTAATCCCCGTGTGCGGCGGGCGGCCTGTGCGAGCGCGCCGCAGGCAGCGCGGCTGAGTCGACGACGAACGCCGCTCCGTACTAGCGGGGCAGGGCGATCAAGGGTGAGGCGAAATGGCAGGACGAACGAAACTTCTCTTTCTCGTGCTCGGCGTGGCGGTGGGCTTCGCCCTCGGCTTTCCCCTTGGCCGGCGCAGCGCCCCCCAGGAGGCGGGAGCGAGCCGGACCTTCGGGTTAGAGCTGGAGGGGCGCCCGCTGCGCGGCCCCAAAGACGCGCCCGTGACCATCATCGAGTTCACCGACTACGAGTGCCCCTTCTGCCAACGCTACTTCGAGAATACATATCCGGCTCTGCTCGATTGGTACGGTGAGCGGGTCAACTATACCGTCCGCCACTTTCCCGTGAGCTACCAGCACCGGCGGGCGCACAAGGCGGCCCAGGCGGCCGAATGCGCCGGCGACCAGGGCAGCTTTTTCGACTACCATGAAGTGCTGTTCAAGAACAACCGGGCGCTGGACGATCGGAGCCTGGTGGGCTACGCGGCCCAGGTCGGCCTCGACATCCGCAAATTCGAGAACTGCCTGCAGTCCGGGAGGAAAGCCGGGGTGGTGGATGACGACGTGCAGGCGGGCATGGCCCGCGGCATCATGGGCACGCCCAGCTTTCTGGTGAACGGTCGGATACTGGTGGGGGCTCAGCCTCTGGAGGTCTTCCAGCGTCAGATCGATCGCGAGCTGGCAGCGAGGTAGAAACAATGATCCGCACCTGAAAGGAGCGCCCCGTGTTCGAATCGCTCGCCCGTAACTTTCAGCCCATCAGCCTCAACGCGCTCCGCATCGTCACAGGTTTCCTGTTCATCCCACACGGCGCGCAGAAACTCTTCGGCTGGTTCCGCGACAACCCCGGCACCGTCGAGCTGTTCTCGATCTCGGGTCTGGCGGGCGTGATCGAGTTCTTCGGCGGCCTGCTCATCCTGATCGGCCTGTTCACGCGCCCGGTGGCGTTTATCGCGGCCGGCGAAATGGCGGTGGCCTACTGGTGGCGCCACTTTCCGCGAAGCGTCTGGCCGATCGAGAACCGCGGGGAGTTGGCGGCGCTCTACTGCTTCATCTTTCTGCTGATCTGGGCCTTTGGGCCGGGGAGATTTAGTCTGGACGCGTGGTGGCGGAGCCGTCGCGGGGGCGGCGCCAAGGCTGCCGATGAACCTGTGGCTTGAACGAGGCCGGCGGGGTCACGCCGCGGCTGACCCATTGAGAGGAATGATCGGAATCCTGCCGTTCTCTCTCAGGTCCTCCTCACGCGGACGGCCGGCGCACGACCGCGTTCATGTAATTGCGGATCGCCGCCGTCACCTCTTCGCTCGACCAGATGTGGGCGACCTCGGCGTCCAACGCCCGGCCGAGCTTCGCGGCGCGACCGACAAGCGGTTGGCGCAGCTGCTCCTTGGTGATGCGGAACGTATCAGCCGGAATCGCCCCCATGCGCTCGGCGGTCTCGCAGGCTCGGTCTAGCAGGCGCTCGGACGGGACGACCTCGTCGATCAGCCCGATTTCCATCGCCTCGCCAGGCCCGTACAGGGCTCCGAGATAAATGAGGCGGCTCAGCAGCCTGGCCGGCGCGACCGACCGGACGATCTCCAACGCCAGGGCGGGGAAGGGAACGCCGACCCGCAGTTCGGGGACACCGATCTTACCGGTGCCGTCTGCCATGATCCGGTAGTCACACGCGCAAGCGATGACACATCCGCCTGCAATGGCGTGACCGTTGATCGCGGCGACGACGGGCTTGGGAAAGCTGAAGACGCGCGACAGCATGTCTGACAGCAGGGGAACGAAGTTCTCCAAGTACGAGGCGCCGCCGTCGAGCACGCGCCAGAGATCCACGCCCGCCGAGAAGCTCGTGCCGCTGCCGGTGAGCACCAGAGCCCGTGCGGGCGAGCGACCGATGGTGTCCAGCTGCTCGGATAGCCCTTCGAGCAGCTGGGCATCCAGCGCGTTGACTTTTCCGTGCTCCAGCTTCAGCACGGTCACCGACCCGCGGCTGTCGATCTGGATCATGCTCGCTCCCCTCGGACTCGATTTTGGCTACCGGCGCTCCCAGGTCGCCCGAAACTCCTGGGTCACGTAACCGACCAGGGCGTCTACCAGGTCGCCGTAAGCCCGTTCCGGCTCATCAGCATCGAAAATAACCTCGCGGCCGAACATGCTCACATGGCCGACCCGGCGGGTCACGCTCGCCGAGCGACTCCAGATCGACGCGCCGCTCGCCGTCTCGACCATCTGGACGGTGAGCGTGGCATCGACATCGGCCGCGACGCTCATGTCTGTGAGATTGGGCGTGACCCGGATGGCCGGCCGGATATCCGAGATATCGAGTTCACCCACGATGACCGTGTTGAGTTCGTAGCGTCGGCCCAGAGCTTTGTAGGTGGCCTGATCCAACCGCCGGCTACTCACCTCGCCCAGCACCTCATCCTGGCTGCCCAGCTGGACGATCCGGACCAAGCCCTGGTCGACCCGGGCCGCCTCCATGAACCGCTGGCTGGCCAACGGACCGAGCTTGCCCTGACGGTTCGAGCTGAACTCGATGATCCCCAGGACCTCGTGTTGCCGGAGGTCGATTCGCGGTGGGACCAGCACCCGCGTTCCACCGCAGGCCAGCAGGATAGCGATCGGCAGCGCGGCGGCACTGCCGGCCCAGACGACTCGTCTCATACGACGGCTCCCTTCGATTGTAGGGCGGTTGCGGCGGGGATAAGGGGCCCGACACAGCAGGATAGCCGGAAACGGCTCGTGTGCAAGAGAATAAGAAGGTGCTCCGGTGAGTCGTGACTGAGCAGCCTGAGGTTGCGTCGTGCGGCCGAGCGCTGACGGGGGAGGCAAGGTCGCAGGCTGGACCTGTCGGGCGGAGCTTCGGCCCGCTAGTGTTTGGGCTCCTCCGTGGTGGTGATGAAGACTCCGAGATGTTGGTGGCAGCGGTGACCTTCCCGAACGCGAGCACAGGAAAGGCCAACATGAGCAAGCAACTCTTCGGCGTAGCACTGGCTGCCTCTTGCACCGCGGTCTTCGCCTGCGCCTCACCCGACCGTGCGGGACGAACGACGGACGAGATCTCGGCGGCGGGGATTCGCGCCCATGTCGAGTTTCTGGCCGACGACCTGCTGGAGGGCCGCGCGACGGGCAGCCGCGGCTACGAGTTGGCGGCTCATTATGTGGCGGCGCAGTTCCGCGCCTTCGGGCTCGAGCCCGCCGGTCCCGAGGGTGGCTACTTCCAGATGGTGCCGCTCCGCCGGGCCGAGTTGGATCGTGACGGAAACTCCGTTGTTCTCATTCGGGATGGGCGGGAGCGGGCTCTGGCGCAGGACGTGGACTACGTCGTCTCGGCGGACTTCTCCCGGGCCCAGGTCGAGACGCGGGCGCCGCTGGTCTTCGTTGGCTACGGTGTGACGGCGCCCGAGCTGGGCTACGACGACTACGAGGGAGTCGACGCCCGCGGCAAGATCGTCGTGACTCTTCCCGGGGCGCCCTCGAGCTTCCAACCTAACGCGCGGGCTCACTATTCGGCCAGCGCCATCAAGGCCGAGGCCGCCGTCCGGGCTGGGGCCGTGGGGTTCGTCGCCATCTGGACGCCCGATATGCAGCGCCGCTTCCCCTGGGCCGCCCTCGCACGCTTCAGCCGCCGTGGCGGAATGCGCTGGCTGAACGGCGAGGGCGTGCCCCAGGACGCGCCGCCCGAGCTGCGCGGCCGCGCCGTGCTCAGCCTCTCTGCCGCCCGAAATCTGTTTGCGGGCGCCTCTCGATCGTTGGACGAAGTTCTCGCGTCGGCCGCCGAGGGGCGGCCCGGCGCCTTCGATCTGCCGGGCGAGCTGCGCCTGCGGACGCGCAGCCGCTGGACCGACCTTAGCGGCTCGAACATCGTGGCTCGACTGCCGGGCTCCGATCCCACGCTCCGCGACGAGTACGTGGTCTACACGGCTCACGTTGACCACGAGGGGTTGGGCGAGCCGCGAAGTGGCGACTCTATATACAATGGCGCCATCGACAACGCCGCCGGCTCCGCGGCGCTGATCGAGGTAGCCCGCGCCTTCTCACGCTTGCCCGAGCCTCCGCGGCGCTCGTTGCTGTTCGTCGGCACCGCGGCCGAGGAGGAGGGGCTGCTGGGCGCCGACTACTTCGCCGCCAACCCGACGGTGCCGCTGGAGGCGATCGTCGCCAACCTGAACATGGACGGCAACCACATGCTCTTTCCCACGGCCGACATCATCGCCCTGGGCAGCGAGCACTCGACGCTGGGCGCGGTCGTTGAGGAGGCGGCCACACGCGTCGGGCTGCGGGTGAGCCCCGACCCGATGCCCGAACAAAACTTTTTCATCCGCAGCGATCAATATCCGTTCGTTAAACGAGGTGTCCCCGCGCTCTTCTTCATCGGCGGGATGACAAGCTCCGACCCCGCCATCGACGGCGGAGCAGCCGCGCAGAGCTGGCTCGGTACGGTCTACCACACGCCCTTCGACGACCTGAGCCAGGACCTGCACTTCGAGTCGGGCGCGGCCTACGCGAGGACAGCCTTCCTCAGCGGCCTGCTCGTGGCCAACGCCGCGTCTCGGCCGCGCTGGCTCCCCGACGACTTCTTCGGCCGCGCGTTCGGGAGCTCGAGCCCTTAGTTCGAGCCCCTACCGCGAACGCACGGCGGTGCGGCGGGCCGGCGCCAGACGCGTGAATCGAAGAGCGCCGATCGGTCGGACGGGAACCTTCCGTCGCGTCTCGGGTCCAACGATTGACTTCACCACCCCCGAGCGGCCCTGCACATCCGGCTACCTCGCGTCGACGCCAAACTTCTAAGACACCAATGCGAGTTACGTTGCGATCTCCTAGAACAAGCTGCCAACCGCCGGCCGAGGGCAGAGGGGTGGACCTGTGAAGCGCCGGAGCGGCCCGCAGCGCCGCCGGCTCACGACGGTCGGATTGGCCCTCTGTTGCTCGCTACCGCCGTCGGCTCACGCCCAGCGAGAGGTGGACGTCCAGGTTGGGAGCTGGGCGGTGTCCGGTGCGAATTCCGCCCTCTATGCAGCGGGCATGGGCCGTCGCTTCTGGGGACCGCTGGGTTACAACCTCCACGGTTTCGCGATCGTCGACGCGGATGACCCGGAGGGGTCGCTGTACGGGATCGGCCCGGAGTTCAGCCTGTTCCGCGGAACGCGTCGCCTCGTTCCCTACGCTGTGGCCGGCGCGGGGGTAGCGCTCCGGCCTCAGGGCGCACCGCAGTTCACCGCCGTCTGGCACGCGGGCCTCGGCCTCGAGTTCAACCCGCTCGCCTCGCTGGGCCTTGCCGTGGAGGCCAGCCGCTGGGTTGAAGATGGCGGCTTCCGCGGCTTCTGGGATCTGGACGCCAGCGATCGGCGCGGTTGGGTCTTGAGCGGCCGCCTATCGGTGCGTTGGGGCGGTCGACCGCATCACACCCGTGGGCCGAGTGTGACGGATCCCACGCCGATCGAGAGCGTTCGACGCGGGCCGGCCGAGTACACCCCTGAACCGGCCGATCCCGAGGCGGACGCCGTCGCCTGGCTGGCGCTTCGGATCGTCGACACCGCCCTCGAGGCGATGGGCGAGCCGTACCGCTGGGGTGGAACGAGCACGGATGAGGGGTTCGACTGTTCGGGTCTGGTTTGGTACGCCTATACCACGCACGGAGTCGATGTCCCGCGTATGAGCCGCGACCAGGCGCGCCTCGGGCGGCGGATCGCGGCGAATGTCGACTCACTCGAGCCCGGCGATATCCTGGTTTTTTCGAATCGGCGTGGTGTGGTCACCCATGTAGGGCTCTACGTCGGGGACGCCGAGTTTATCCACGCCACGACGTCCGGGGGCGTCCGGATCGGAACGCTGGACGGTCGCGGCGACGCCAACGATAGTTGGTACCTCGCACGTTGGATCGGCGCGCGGCGCGTGCTGCGCTGAGCGAACGCTGCGCTCAGGAAGCCTGGCGCAGCCAGACCACTCGCGCGCCTTCTTCGGGCGGCGCTTCGCCGCCGAATCAGGGCAGAATGATCGAAGCTACGACTGGCAGGTGGTCCGAAATCGCCAGCGTATCGTGACGTCGTACCTGACTCGACACGATCGTTATTCCGTCGCTCAAGAAGAAGTAGTCGAGCGTCAATGCGGGGCCAAGTACCGCTGGGTCGTTGGGGAAGTGGGTGAACCAGTGGGCTGCGCCAGGGCCGTCCAGGTCAGCCAGGCTAGGGACCGCCTGATAGTGCTCGAACAACAAGCTCAACTCGCTTTCCGGTCCATAGAAGCCGCGCTGGCTTTCCGGCGCGTTCTGGTACTGGGGGCCGGGCGGCAGCAGGTTGAAGTCGCCGCCGAGCACCCAGGCCACACCCTGATCCGTCAAGGCGCGGGTTAGCTGGTGTAGCTGGGCCACCTGGCGTTCCATGGTCGGGGTTCCACGCGCGAAAGCATCGAGGTGCGTGTTGAGCGCGACGAACGATCGTCCGCCCGTTATTGGCAGCCGCACCTCCAGCACGGCGCGCCGGAAGTTGAACTGCCGCGTGAAGGGGTCGGCGGGCATGATCGCCAGCTGGTGGCGGGTGGCCGCGTCGATCCGGTACCGGGAGATGGTCGAAAGTTTCATTCCGACCGAGCCCATGATCCGCGGGTGAGGGACGAACGCCGCCTTCCAATAAAACGCGGAAGTGTGGCAGACATAATCCTCTGGAAGCAGCGTGAGCAGCCGGGCCAGCTGGTCCTGGTGGTCGGTGCGTTTGGCGCCGTCATGGACTTCCTGCAGGAAGATCAGGTCGGGACGCACATCGCCGATGACCCGCGCCACCTCGCCGAAGGTGCGGGTGATCGCCTCGGCTGAGGGTCTCACGTCGGGGCCCGATCCATCGATCACGTCGTACCAGAAGACGTAGTCTTTGCCGGCCATATACTGGACGTTCCAGGTCATCAACGTGAGCGTCTGGCCGACCTCGAGGACGGGGGCGCTTGCAGTGCAATCCACTTGCTCCACTTGCTGCGCCGGCGGATGGAAAGTCGTCAGCCGGATCGCCAGTGCGAGCAGCACGGCGAGTAAGACTGCCGATCCGACGATGGAGAGCAGAGCCTTCCTGATCTGATTCTTTCGTCTCATTTAGGCAGAGGCCCGGGGAATCGCCGGTATTGAGGCACGAAAGGCTTACAGAGCTGACGATAGAAGACGGGCGGACGGGCGGCAAGAACGCTGTGGGTCGGGCGATCTCGGCATGGGGTGGCGGGGCGCGATCGGCGAGGAAGCCGGCCGACACGCCAACCTGTCGGACAAAGAGGAAAAGCCCACCCCCTGCGTAGGTCGGGAGAGACCAGAAGCGTGGGGTGGGCTTTCGTGGCAAAGCACGGATCAGCCGCGTGACCAGGTTCGGTCGATCGAGCGATCGCAGAAGTTGCCGGTCAGCTGGACGCTGCCCGCGGTCGGATCATAAACGGCGTGCAACTCGAAGGTGCACTCCTCCAGGCGGCCGTCGCTGGTGCTGATGCTGAAGGAGCCGGAGGCGTTGGTCTCCGCCGCCACGAACTCTCGCTCCACACGCTTCCAGAAAGCGTCCCATTCGGCGCTGCCGTTCATGGTGAAGACGATTCCGTTGTGCTCGCGAGCGCACGCTTCGATCAGCTTGTTGCCGGCGACCGACATCTCCGCGGTCCCTAGCTCGCGGTCTACGTTCAGCTGGCCCGAGCCCGAGACACTCACCTGGCCGCCGGCCGGGCAGGTGCGTGTCCGCTCGAAGCTGAACGTCGTGGTGATCGGCACCGCCAACGGCGCGTCCGACGCCCAGGGCCCGCTCACCGGCGCCTGGGTCGAGAAGGCGTCGCCCAGTATCCCGTCCAGCATCCGATTGGTCTCGACCGCCAGGAACTCCGCCTCACCGGCGCTCAGCTCCGGCCCGCTCGTGCCGGGCCCCGTCGTGTCGTCGTCGCTACAGGCCACGGCCGTCATCAGCAGAACGGTCAGGCCCCACCCCAGCGCTCGTCGAATCCTCATCTTGTTTACTCCTTCCGCTTCGGGCGTCCGCGGGGAAGCGCCGGACGTCTCCTTCGTCTGTTAGACGCCGCTCGCGCCAGGACGTTAAAACGCTGGCGCTGCCGGTCCGTGGTCCGTCGCTCGATCGCCAGGGCGTCGGGCCATAGGGTCCGGTCTGTAGATTATTCGTCGATTTAAATGCCTGACAAAGTATTGACACTTCCGCGTCATAACACCACTTTCCTCTTGCAAGCTCCGAGGAGAAGGTGCAGGAATTGCACTTTATCTTACAACGCTGGTTCGGAGACGAGAGGCCAAAGCCATGTACCGGAACCGGCTGTCCCACGGTCATTCGCGCGTCGATGGCCAGCTCGACCGCTTACTCGAGTTCGCCATTATCAGCTTGCTCCGCACACGGCGGCCCCTCGCCACTCTCGATGTTTCCGAGGCGGCGGTAGCAGTTGGCGGTGACGCCTGGTCGGCCGCCAGAGATTTTCGCCCATTCGGCTGCCCTCGCGAGTCAGCCTCAACTAGCGGGAGATCGGCATGGCTTGTCGTCTCACTGTGAAGCTCATCGGGGCGCCGCTCATGCTGGCGCTCGGCGCCGTCGCTATGGTAGGGTCGGCTGCCGCTCAAGTGTCGGTGCACGGTTCAACCGTTCCCCGCTTCGAGATCGAATTGGAGGCGGGCGCGGTCTGGGCCAGCCGTAACGATGTGCAGATTCCGAACGAGAGCGGCACCCGTTTCTCGCTGACTGACCTCGCTGGATCCGGACCCGACCTCGCCTACCGCGTGGCTGCGACTTGGAACGTCGGCCGGCGGCACGCGTTGCGTTTGCTGGTGGCGCCACTCACGATCACTGGCGCCGCGGCCCTCGACGCCCCCGTGTTGTTCGCAAACCAGTCGTTCGCGCCGGGTGTGGGGACCGAGGCTGACTATCGTTTTAATTCATACCGGTTGACCTATCGCTATCGGTTGTATGACGGGGCGACCTGGAGCTGGGCAGCAGGCTTCACGGCCAAGGTGCGGGATGCCAAGGTGGAGCTGCGCCAGCCGGGCGTCGCGGCTCGAGACGTCGACCTGGGCTTCGTGCCGCTGTTGCATCTGGCGGCGTCAGCGCGGATCGGTGATCGCTGGAGTGTGGGCGGTGAGCTGGATGCGCTGGCAGCCCCCCAGGGCCGGGCCGAGGATCTGGCGCTCAAGTTGAGTTACGCACCGTCCCCGCGCTGGAGCGTGGCAGCCGGTTATCGTACGCTGGAGGGCGGCGCGGATGTGGATGCTGTCTACACGTTTGCCTGGCTGCACTACGCCGTCGTCTCGTTTACCTACCGTCGTTGAGCGGGGCGGCGGACGGTTCTAAAGAGGAGGTTCGTCCCTCCGACCCTTCGGCCGTGGTGGCGGATCCGATCGGACCTCGGGGGAGCTGGCGGGTCTTAGCGCCTCAAGAGCTTATGTGATCGATTGGGCCCCGCGTGGGTTTGGCGCGTGGGGTGGGAGGACACAACCAGAAGGATTGCCGTTATGCGATTCGGCGTGTTTCTGCAGGCGTACGCCGCTTCCCTCGTCGCTTTCTTGCTGCTCGATTTTGCCTGGCTGGGGCTGATCGCCCGCGGGTTCTACCGCCAGCAGCTGGGCCACCTGCTCAGTCCCGACGTGCGCTGGATCCCCGCCATCATCTTCTACCTGCTATTCGTCGCCGCCGTCATCGTCTTCGCGGTGGCGCCGGCCGTCGAGCGGGGCTCGCTGGGAAGGGCGCTTCTGCTGGGCGGCTTCTTTGGGATCGTGGCGTATGCGACCTACGATCTCACCAACTTGGCGACGATGAAGGGCTTTCCGACGTTGGTCGCGGTCGTCGACATCACCTGGGGCTGCCTGTTGACCGCAGCCGTGGCCTTGGTCGGGTACCTGGTCGCGAGCCGAGTAGCCTCAGCGTAGGCTAGCTTTCCGATTCGGACCTCCGGCGCTTGCTCTCACGGAAAAACCTTCAGCGACCCGGCAAACTCTAGCCAGCCTGCCCGGAGCCCCAACGGCGTAAGTCGTTGCCACGTCTCACATCGGGGACCGGCGCGGCCCGGGTCCGCTCCTTGCCACTCGTAACTCCACCCTTCATCTGCCCGGACGCACCGGGTGCGGACCCAGCCTGTGAGGAAACCGACATGGCCACCTTCCTGAAGAGCCTGCGTGGAGGCAATGGCGAGCTGCGCGAGATGCTCCAGCGGATCGAGAGCGGCAAAGACGAGTTGCAATCGCTGGTCGAGCGGGCCGAGCGTTCGGTGCGGGAGATCAACAGGGTCTCCGGGCCACTGCTCGAAGCGCAACGGACGATGGAGTCGATCCAGCGGCGGCTTACGGGGCTCGAGAAGGAGATGGCCGCCGCTGACCTCTTGGGGGCCGAGCTGAACAAGGTCCAGAAGGTGGCCGATGACGCCGTCGCGACCCAGGATCGGATCGAGGCGCGGCTCTCGCAGGCGTCTCAAGATACCGAGCGGGTCGCGGGTCGCATGCAGGAGCTGAATGCCGACGCCGAGCACGCCATAAAGCTGAGGGAAGAGATCACCGAGTTTCTGGCGCAGGAAGATCCCTTCCGCGATCTGAGGATTCAGGCTGACGAGATCGGCAAACAGGTCCGCGAGGTGGGTGATCGATTCGGCCGTATCCGCGAGCGGCAGGACGAGGTGTCCGCCGCTTACCGGCACGCCATGTCGCGTCTGGAGGCCTTCGAGACCGAGCAAGAGGGGGCCGTGAGGAAAGCGGAGGAAACACGCAAGCGGGTCGAGTCGATTCAGCTGAGGTTGGAGGACCTGGACGAGGTGGCCAAGGGCGTCGCCGATACGCGGCACGAGCTTGGCACGCTCAAGTCGCTGGCCGATCAGGTCTCGCAGAAGCTGGCGGCGCTGGAGAAGCAGCGCGACGCGATCGACCGGGCGACCGGTCAGGCGGCGAACTTGAGCGAGTTGATGCGTCAGATCGATGCCGGACTGCAAGAGCAGGAGGGGTACCGCGACAGGCTGAACGCTTTCGAGTCCGAAACGACCCGACTCGGGTCGCAACAAGAGACGTTGCTCGAACGCACGGCCGAGATCTCGACACAGCAGCAAGAGATCGAAGAGGCGGAGCACGCCATCCGCGGCGAGCTTGGCCAGCTGCAGGAACGGCTGCGCCAGAGCGTCGAACGCTTCGAGTTGGAGAACCGGGGGCTGGAGACTGCGAGCCAGCGGATCGCCGATCTGCGCTCTTCGCTGGTGGACTGTGAGGCGCGCTTCTCGAGTTTGGAGAGCAGCGGGGCAACCGTCGCCGAGATCGGCTCGCGGGCCGACGGTCTAGTGGTGCGGGTAAACTCCATCCGCGAGGACCTGAACCGATTGAACGGCGAGTCCGAGAGGGCGCGGGCTCTGCGCGACGACCTTGAGCGGCTCGGTGCGGGGGTAGAGGAGCTCAGCGGGCAGGTGGCGCGCTTAGAGGAGGCGCAGCCGGCGATCGAGGCCGGCCTCCAGGATCTTGGAAGCCTGAACCGCAGTCGCGAGGCGGTGCAGGAGAGCCTGGAGCAGATGCAGCGGGTCTACAACGAGATCATGCGTGTGCGGGAGGGGCAGGCGGAGACCGAGGTCTGGCTGACCAACACGGACGCGAGTCTGGCGGAGCTCCGAGACCAGGCCAAGGAACTCTTCGGCATGCGACCGACTCTGGAGGCGGTCAGTCGCGAGGTCGAGCGGGTGAGCGGCTCGTTGGAAGCCATCGAATCGCGGCGGGAGTTCGTGGAAGAAGTTGCCCAGCGTTTAGGCGAACTGCGGTCGGTGTCTTCGGAGATCGACGCACGGAGCAAGAAGCTGCAGGCTCGGATGGACACGGTCGAGACGCGCTTCGGCGACCTTGCTGGTAAAGCGGATGACGCCGAGCGGGTTTCCGAGCGTATGTCCGTCGTCACGACCTCGCTCGAAGACGCGGAGCGTCGGATGACCGACGTGGCCAAGATCATCTACGCCCTGGAGAATCGGTCGCAGGACCTGCAGAGCCTGGCGGAGCGCGTTCGCTTCATCGGACGCGAGCTCGACCAGCGGCAGGCGGCGCTCGCGAAAGCGACGGAGCACCTGGAGCGCGCCTCAGCGTTGCGGCAGGAGGCCGCCGATGACATCCAACGGCTGCAGGAGCTGGCGCAGGTGTTCGACGGTAACATCGGGTCGGTGCAACGCCAGGCTGAACATCTCGATTCGCTCTCGAGCGGGCTGGAGGAACGTGCCCGAACCTTCGAGCAAGTCGAGCGCCGTATGGCTGGCTTCGCCGACCAGCTCGCCCGTTGGGAGCGCTCGGAGGCGGAGCTGGAGCGAGCGCTGAACCAGTTGGAGGCGCGACGGTCCACGGTGGACACCCTGAATTCGGACATCAAGCACATGTTCGAGATGGCCGAACGCACCGTCGAGGACGCCCGGACCGTCGCGTCGGCGCGGCGCGAGATCGAGGTGACCCGCGGCGAGCTAGAGGTGGTACTGGAGCGTCTGCACGCGGCCGAGAAGCTCGGCGCCTCGCTGGAAGAGCGGAAGCGTAAGATCGAGCGAGCCGAGGGCCGGCTCGCCCGTGCTGATGCTCTGCTGATCGAGATCCAGTCCAGCCTCGAGACGCTCGAGGCTCAGAAGTCGCTGGTCGAGTACGTGCTCGAGAAGGCGGGCGCCCTGACCTTCCAGGTCAAGCAGGCGGAGGCGCTGATCGAGACGCTGCGCGAGGAGCGTGATCTGACGCTACGCGTGCACAGTGCCTTCGAGCGGATCCGGGGTGCCGACGCGGCGGCAGCCGAAGCCGGATAGATCGGCGAGTTTCCCGCCACGGTGGCCCGGGTTGCGGGTCAGGTTGAAGGCAATCGAGGAATCGAACAGATTTCACGCCCGAAATCGAGCCGCAACCCGCGCACCGGGAGAACCGCCATGGTCCGCTGCATCTTCTTGCTGGCCGCGCTGATCCTCACGACCACACCGCTCAACGCTCAGGACAAAGAGACCATCGATTCGCCGGTGTTTCCGCCGGGGCTGCCGTTTCCCGCCGCGGTGCGGGTGGGCGACATGATCTACCTGTCAGGGCAGATCGGCATCAAGCCGGGGAGGCTGGAGCTGGTAGAAGGCGGAGTTGGCCCGGAGACCGTTCAGACGATGGAGAACATCAAGACGGTTCTGGAGGGTGCGGGCAGCTCGCTGGAACGCGTCGTCAAGTGCACGGTCTTCCTGGCCGATATCGCCGATTACGCCGTCATGAACGAGGCCTATCGCGGCTTCTTCCCGGAAAGTCCGCCCGCGCGGTCCACCGTCGCGGGCAGTGGGCTGGCGTTGGGCGCACGGGTCGAGATCGAGTGCATGGCGCTGTCCGGAGGTACGCGGCTAGAGGGGGGCTGAGCTGAACGGGCCCGCTGCGCGAGCGAGGCCCGGCGGGCTTGTCAGGTCGGCGGTCGCGCCCCGACCGGCAGCCGCCGAAGATCGCGACCCGCGGACTCTTGCCGCGCTCAGCCATCTTCCGCAGTGCTCACTCAGCCGACGCCCGGCTTGTCCGCCGAACCCGATCCCAGATTTCGGCGCGGATACGCTCTACCTCGACGCCGAAGCGCGGGTCGTTCCGCACCCGCTCGAACAGCGCGGATTCGACGACGCGCGGCTCCACTCCGCTGGGCGAGAGGTCGTAGGCGCGCCGGGTCCATTCCAGGGCGCGCGCCGCGTCGCCGGCCCAGGCGTAGTAGGTTGCCAGATCTTCCGCCGGTATGACCTCGGTGAATACCGTGTCACGCCAGCGACCCGCTCTGAGTGCGGCGCTCAACGAATCGGCGATAGCCGCGGCCTCGTTCGGTCGGCCTAACTCCCAAAGGCACGAGGCTTGGATCCCGGCGTGCGGCCCAAGCTCCATCGCCAGACAGCGCTCGGGACGTCCGGCCAGCAGGTGGGCGCGCGCCTCGATGGCGCGGGGCAGCATCAGCTCGGGCTCGAGCTCCCCCGCCAGGTGCGCTTCGCGGGCCGCGCGCTCGTAGCGTCCCAGCGACAACGCGTCATACGCCAGCGCCAGGCGACGACCCGCGTTTTGCGGGTCGAGCGCGATCGCCTGCTCCGCAGCGCGGAAGGCGGCCTCGACCTCGCCGCGCTGATTGAGCACCCGGGCGCACCAGCTGAGCACGTCAGCAGCGCTCGGCTCCAGGTCGATGGCGCGCCGACAGTCGGCGGCGACCTGGGTCACGGGAGCGTAAGAGCGGCTGGCCAGATATCCTCGTGCCGTGTACCCGGCGGCGTGCTTGGGGTCGAGTTGGACGGCGCGGTTCGCCAGGGCCAGAGCCAGCCCAGCGGCGCGGTAGCCATCGACGCCGATCCGGTATCGGTAGGCGAGGGAGAGGGCGTAGACGCTGGAGAGGCCCGCGTAAGCGTCGGTGTAGGTGGAATCGAGCGCCAGCGCCTCGCTGAACGCGACGCGAGCGCGGGCCAGGCCGGAGGCGGTGCGCCGGCCGAGCGCCGCCCGGCCGACCAGGTAGGATTCGTGGCCCGGGCTGTGAGCGACGGGTGGTCCGCCCGCCGGCACCGCGGTGAGCGGAATGGAAGCGACGTAGTCATCGACAAACGACTGAGCGATGTTGAGCGCGGTCTCGTAGCGGAAGTCGTTGTGCCAGTCGTATCGGCCGGTGGAGATGATCTCTCCCGAGCCGCCGTGGGAAACTCGTGTGTTGAGGCGAACACCATCTCCGGTCTCGTAGAGCGAGCCGGAGACGAGCTTCCCGACGCGCAACGAGTCGGCGAGCTGTCGAGCCGTGAGCTGCAGCGCCAGCAGGCGCTCGACCGAGTAGGGATCGCTGACCTTGATGAGACCCACGCGCTTGAGCCTTCCCACGATCTCATCGGTGATTCCGGCGCTCAGGTGCTGCAACCGGGGATCGCTCGTGTGGTTCTCGATCGGCAGTACGGCGACCGAATCGATGAAGCT
>CAYGCC010000102.1:0-2408 GCA_964348165.1 uncultured Gemmatimonadota bacterium
CAGGCTATGCCTATTCGCTCGACGGCGGCGCGACTTTCGTCGACGCCGGGGTGCTAAATCCGGCGCGCGGCGGCCGCAACCTGGGGGATGCGGCGCTGGCCGTCGATCGCGACGGTAACTTTTACTTCGCGACGCTCAGCATCGATGCGCGGGCGCGCTCCTACGTCGGCGTCGCCCGATCGAAGAAGACGAAGGGTGAGGTGACGTTCGGCGAACCGGTGCTGGTGAGCGGCCTCGATCGCGACGCGTTCCAGGACAAAGAGCTGATCGCCGTCGACGCGACTGGCGGCCGTCACGACGGCAACGTCTACCTCGTCTGGACCGAGTTCCCGCTGCGCGGCGCCTCGCGTATCCTCTTCGCCCGCTCCACCGACGGCGGCAGGTCGTTCTCAGATCCGGTCCGCCTGTCCAGCTCGGGAAGCGGCGTTCAGGGCGCGATGCCGGTGGTCGGCGCCCGGGGCGAGCTGTACGTGGCCTGGGAGGATCGCTCCGGCGCCCGCACCGGCTACATCCGACTACGCCGCTCGAACGACGGAGGCAAGAACTGGGGCCCGGAGATCACTGCCGCCACCTTCACTCGCATCAGCGAGCGCAGGGCCACGCTGGCCTGCGGCCGCCCGGCCCTCAACGGCCATATCCGGGTCAACGAGTTCCCCAGCCTCGACATCGACCGAGGCGACGGGCCGGGAGCCGGCAACCTGTACATCGCCTTCGCCGCCGACCCTGGGCGTCAGACCCGGGGAGACGCGTCGGACATCTTTGTCGTCCGCTCCGAGGACGGCGGTTCGACCTGGAGCGATCCCATCAACGCGGTCAAGGGACGAGCGGTGACGGGGAACGGTGACGAGACGACCAACGACAACTTCCTGCCCGTGCTCAGCGTTGCCCCGAAGGGCCAGGTCAACGTCTTCTTCTACGACCGCCGGCACGACCGCGACAATCGCCGCATTGACGTCTACCGGGCCGTCTCTACCGACCAGGGCCGCACCTGGGTCCACCAGCGACTGACCGCCGAGTCGTTCGATGTTCCACGTCTGAGACCCAACTTCGATCCGCTGGTCAAGGACTGCTACATGGGCGACTACAACGACGCGTTGGCGGATGAGAACGGCTTCTACCTCACCTGGGGCGACAACCGCCGCATCGTGAAGGGGCCTCGCTTCCCGCGCGGTCGGCCCGACCCCGACGTGCGCTTCCGGGCGGTCGGGGTGCGGCCTTAAGGGGGGAGTGGGCTGTCGTTTCCCCGTCAGAAGGCGAGCGATAGCCGGATTGCAAGCCCACCGTTGCGGCGCGACACCATGTTAACGCGCAGGCGGTCCAACGGCACTTCCTCCCAGCGGTCGCTACGGCTTGCCGCCCCGATGAGTAGACCGACACCTGCTCCGACGCCGCCCAAGACGCCGGCACCAACGGCGACGGCTTCGGGCCCAAAGCTGATGAAATCGTCCGAGTCGCTGCCGGACCACGCAGCGACGCCGAGAATCGCGCCGAACGCCGCACCAACCAGGCCTCCCCAAAGAGCTCCGCTAACTGCGTTCGACTTTTGACCGCGGCTCACCTCCACCTTCTTCACAAGAGAGAGCGGCACCTCCAACGGCGCGACGCGATCTTCGGCATCGAGTACTAGCGTGTCTGCCTTGAACGCCAAGACAGTGGAGACCAGCGGAGGCACGGTACCGAGCCGTGACACTCGTACTCGATCACCTGGCGCCACTGGCGGGTCCTGCTGGGCGAAGAGATCGGCGGACGCCGTGAGGATGAGCGCGACTACGAGTGAAGTGATCCTCGGAGCGATCATACAGCAACCTCCTTTCGCTCCAGGACTATGTCGGGGCTGGGCTGGGACTGCTTCGAAACTTACTACCCGGGGGCGAACGCAGGAAGCATGGGGCGTGGCGTGGCGTGGCTCTTAGGGCCGTTAACTCCGGGGGGTTACCGGCGCCTAAGAGGAAGCGGTGGAGAATGGGGCTGGAAACGATGCTTGCCTGCGGGTTACTTTCGGGTTATCTTCGGGTTTGGACCCAGCATCCTCTCGGGCCCCGGATCCAATGATCCCGGGGTCATGAGCCGCGTCTATGCCGAGTTCGAACGCCGCTTCCGCCCTCACCCAGCGGGTGGGGTCCCTGGCCCGGGCCAAGGAGCTGTTGGCCGGGGCCGGGGCCCTGGCCTGGCCCCTGGGCTGGCCGCAGCTCGAGGAGGTCCTGCCCGGCGGTGTGCCCCGGGGTCGGATCACCGAGTGGGCGGGCCCGCGCTCGGCGGGAAAGACCGCGGCGCTGCGCCAGGTGGTGAGCGCGGTCCGTGAGGCCGGAGCCGGGGCGGCGTACGTGGATGGGACCGGGACGCTGGCGCCGGCGCCCTGGGTCCTGATCGGCACGGTGAGGGCGGACGAGGGGCCGCCGTTCTGGGTG
>CAYGCC010000103.1:0-2024 GCA_964348165.1 uncultured Gemmatimonadota bacterium
TGGAGCACTTATTACCGCGGCAGCGTGGCCTGGCGGCCCTCGCAGGAGCCGTGGTGGTTCGTTCCCCAGGTCGGCGAGTTCAAGCTCCGCTTCTCCTACGGGACCGCGGGCAATCGGCCGGATTTCGCCAACCAGTACGAGACGTACGACGTGGCCGGCGGCATTATCCGGCCCGAAACCCTGGGCAACAAAGCCCTCAAGCCCGAGTTCGTAAGGGAGATCGAGTATGGCGCCGAGTTCTTGGCGTTTGATCGGTTCAACTTCATTGTGAGCTACTCGGACGTTAAGACCGAAGACGCACTTCTCTTCGTGCCGCAGCCCGGCTTCGTGGGCTTCACGAACCAGTGGCAGAACGCCGCCGAGATCGAGGGGAACACCTGGGAGCTGAGCCTCGAGGCGGCGCTCGCCGAGACACAGGACCTGACGTGGACGGCCCGGGTCTCATGGGACCGGTCACGCAACGAGATGACCAAGGTCGACGTGCCGCCGTACCGGCAGGGCTGGAACGACGAGCAGTTCATCCGCGCAGGTGAGTCGCTGGGGACATTCTTCGGCAACCGTTGGGCGACGAGCTGCGACGAGCTGCATCCGGACGCTCAGGAGTTCTGCCTCACTGAGTTCCAGGTGAACGATGACGGCTACCTGGTCTGGGTCGGTGATGGGAACAGCTTCCGTGACGGCATCGCCAATCAGCTGTGGGGCACCACCGGTGATGTCGGCGGCCAGTCCTACGACTTTGGCTTGCCGATCAAAGGCCTGGGCTGCGAGCGGCGCCTGGAAGACGGCAACCTGCTCAGCTTGCCGGCTTCGGCGTGCGAGGAGGAGCTGCCGGCCAACGCCACCGCTCAGCAGTTGAGCGACTTCCTCCGGATCGGCGACTCGCAGCCTGACTTCGCGTGGAGCATGTCCACCAACCTGCGGTGGAAGCAGTTCACGCTGTACGGACTGCTTGATGCCGAGATCGGTCAGGACGTGTACTGGCAGACCGGTCAGTGGTCGATGCGCGAACTCAAGTCGGGCGAGGTCGACCAGGCTGGCAAGCCGGATGAGCTCAAGAAGCCGATCGGCTACTACAGCCAGCTCTACAACGTCAACGAGATCAACAGCTACTATGTCCGGGACGGCACCTACTTGAAGATTCGTGAGCTGTCCCTGGGCTACACGTTCAACCGGGACCAGCTGCAGTCGGTGTTGCCGTTCCTGGGCTTGCAGAACGCAACGATTCGGCTCATCGGTCGGAACCTGTTCACCTTCACCGACTTCCCCGGCTACGATCCCGAGACCGGGTTCAGCGAACAAGAGTTCGGTGGGTCGGCGGTCATCGGGCGGACGGACGCGTACCGGTACCCGAACTTCCGTACCATTACGGCCATGGTCGACGTGACCTTCTGAGCCGCGTGGGCGTGACTGAAACAAAGGGTGATTGGAACAGTTGACGGTGTTCCACCAAACACTCCTCGATGGGAGGCAAGGATGATACAGCTTAGACGAATACTGGCGTCTACGGCGGTGCTGCTGCTTGTGGCGGCGTGCGCCGAGTTGGACGTCGAGAACCTGAACGCACCGGACCGGGAGCGCGCGCTCGCCACACCAGGTGACGTGGAGACGCTCATCGCCGGGACATACCTGACATACTGGCAGGTGCATCAGGGATGTTGCGGCACGGGCACCGGTGTATCGGCGACGCTGAGCGTGATGGCGGATCAGCATACGTCGTCCTGGGGCAACTTCTCGATGAGGGATTCCTCTTGGGAGCCGCGCAGGCCGATCAACAACGATCCGTCGTATGGCTACGCGTACATCGTCGAGAATCCGTGGTTCGACCTGTACTCGGTTCTCGCGTCGCTGCGCGATGGACTGATCTCGATCGCTGGAGCAGATGGACAGCTCGGCACCAGCGATGATCTGCGGATCGGCGATAACGGGATCGACACCCCGCGTGCCATAGCCTTCGCGAGGTACATGCAGGGCCTGGCCCACGGGACGCTCGCTCTCCTCTACGACAAGGCGTTCATCGTCGACGA
>CAYGCC010000104.1:0-10059 GCA_964348165.1 uncultured Gemmatimonadota bacterium
CGACCCGCAGGCGCCAAACGCGGTTCTGGGCACGGTTATGCGTGGCGGGCACCGCTACGTGGATTCGCTGCGGCGACGCCCGGGCGTTCGGGTGGTGGCGGTGACGGTCGAGAATCGCGACCGGTTGCCCCGGCAACTGAGCGCGGAGCTGGAAGCGTTCGTCGGCTGATTGAGACTTGGAAGGTTGAGCCTAGAAGAGTTCTACCCAGCCCCGGGGTGACACGAGCCGGGGCTGACTGATCTTCGAGAAGCGCTTCGCTCGCTCGACGGCGCAGCGGCTGTACCAGAATCGCGGCGTCGCCCCGTCGAACCAAACCTTGTCCGCTACGTAAGCACCGCCGTAGAAATCAACCGTGCCGTCCAGATGGAAGTCGTCCTTGCCGAAGGCGATGCCGTAGAAGCGGAAGGGTCCATTCATGAAGAGGTCGTCATCGATCAGTAGAATCCCCTGCGCGGAGCCGGCGCCGATGAGGTGGATATCATCGCGTGCATGGATGATCGGAAAGTAGTCGAAGCAGGGGTGGCTCGCATCGTCCGGGGCCCCCCAGTTGTTGGGATTGCTCTTGTCGCACTTGCCGTTGACCAATGTGGGGTCGGAATCGCTCAGGGTGAAGGTGGTAGTGAACACGTGGTCGGCCATACTGGCGAGCTCGTCGAACTCCATTTCGGACAGGCTGAAAACCGTGCCCGCCGTCAGGAGTGAGTCGGCGACGATCGAGACCGGCGCCCCGCTCACCCGGCCCGTGTCGCTGACCACACCGGTCGGCCCGTGCCGCACGCCGGGGACGCTGTCGCTGGGATAGCCCGTACAGGCCGCTGCTGGGAAGGTCCCCGGGGGATCGGTGCTGAACCCGCTGATCAGTTGTTGAGCCCCGCCCGTGAAAGTGACGGTATCCACCACCGAAACCGCGCTCGTGCAGCAGAGGTTGGCGAAGCGAGAGCGCACGACCACGGCCTGCCGCCGCTCACCGAGCGTTGGGGCGGGCGGCCGGCCCGCGGCCTCGATGTAGAAGAAGCGCTTGGCGGAATCGGCGGCCAGACCGAGGCGAACGACGTTCGCCGTGTAGACGGCCCCGCCCTCGACGGTCAAGGGCCCGACCGTGACGCTATCACCGGGCTGCAACGCCCCGTAGACATTGACGTCCCAGTCCTCCAGCACCTTATGGATGCCCACCTCGCCGGCGTAGAAGCTCTTGGTCAGACTGCGCATTCCCCGCCCGATCTGAAACTCCTGCGAGGCAGAGAAATAGCCGCCGGCCACAACAGCGGCCAGCAGCACCAGAGCGAAAACGGCGATCGCCATGGCGAACCCGCGTTCGTCTCTCAACCTCCGGTGAATCTGATCCATCCTCACTCGCTCACCCATCGTTCCTGAGGTAGGTGCTGGTGCTCAGATCCCGATAGTCCGGATCGGTCAGGGAGCGGTAGGCCGGGGCGCGCACGCTGATTTCCACACGGACGACCTGTGATGGTATGAGCGTGGCCGATCCGTCTTGCTGGAAGAGCGTCATCTGCAGCCCGCCATCGCCCGGTGGCGCCAACGGCCCGGCCACCGGATAATCCGTGAAGCCCGCCGCCCGGTTTCGACGCCCCAACCACCAGCGGCCATCCAGCTCGTACAGGCTGAAGACGTAGGGTCTGAACAGGCGGAGCGGCGCCCCCACCCAGATGCCGGCAAACGAGCCGCTCAGGTTGATCACCCGTTCTGGCACTAGGCCAGGGAGGTCGCAGCCCGGGCCCGAGACCGAAATCCCGCTAACCGGAAACACTCGCCAGGTGTCGTCGGTCTCGCCGGCGCCATTTTCGACGAACACGAGAGCGCTGTCCGCGGCCTCCAGCTGGAAGTGTCCTGATACACGGATCAGACTGAGCTGTCCGCTTCCTCCGTGCACACCGCAAACGACGGCAAAGCCGTTCGTTGAACGCAGCGCTACGCTGTCGCTGGCGACCGCGTAGAGATCGTTGTCGGTGGCGCTCGCCTCGCGGAACTCCGAGGCGAGGATCGTCGTCGTGGCCCGGAGGGCGTGCCGCGCGTCGAGGATACGTGCCTGGCGCGCGTAAAACTTCTTTTGAGCGGTCAGCGCCTTGAGCGTGCCGGCGACGACGATCCCCGTGAGCGTCATCGCGACGAGGACCTCGATCAGGGTGAAACCCCGCGGACGACCTAGGCGCCGGAAGCTCATTTCTCGATATAAAGGACGATCGTATCGGCGAGCTGGCTACCGCTGTAGCCCGAAAACGTCGCTTCGACAACCACTGTCTTAGGATTCGCGCCCTGGACTACCCAGTCGAGCGTGTACTCGCCAACGACGCGCGAACCACTGGTGACCGAGTCGTAGGGGAGCGACTTGATCTGTTCGGCCTGATCGGCCAGCAACACCGCCACCTCGGTGTCGCGTTTCCCGATTCGCAGCTCTGTAGCCATAAGGCCGACGGCCGTGCCGAACCCCACCACCCCAACCGCGATGATGATCACCGAGAGCAGCAGCTCGATGAGGGTGAATCCGGATCGGCCTCCGAGTTTGCTCATCGGCTTCTCATTGCCGTCGAACCACGGTGCCGCCAAGGGAGAGCTGAACGGTGTCCGCGCGATCCATCCGGGTGAATACGATGATAGCGTCATGAGGCTCGCAAACGCCACCCGAATAGGCGAGGCCTCGCGAGTCGAAGCAGAGTACCTGTCGCGGTGTGAACATCGTCACGCCGCCATAATCCTTCCTCACATCCACCACCAAACCGACCGTGTCGGTGGCCAGAGCGCCCGGTACGCCCGTGTCCACCTCGACCCAGAATCGGCCCTCCGCCGCCTTCATATGCAGCCGGCCCTCCCGCCCAAACTGGATCGCCACGGCCCGTGTCCGCGCGTAGCTGTTGACGAAAACGTCACGGGCACTCCCCACTTTGAAGTGGCCCGAGAGCGCGGAAGCGATGGGGACCGTGAGCCCCAGCAACAAACCGATGACCAGCATCACCATCACCAGCTCCAGGGCGGTGAAGCCACGCGGGCCACGAAAGAGTCGGAATAGTACGGGCACAGCCACGACCTTACGGCTGCAGGACACAGGATGGGCGTTATTGAAGTTGTCTAAAAGGGGCGCCGTAATCAAGCTCCCTGTGGCAACCTGTTAGGCTACAACAAGTTATTAAGAGGCGCCGGTGGGATTCGAACCCACGAATAGGGGCTTTGCAGGCCCCCGCCTTAGTCCGCTTGGCTACGGCGCCTCGCGCGCCTAGCAAGAAGCTAAATCCCGGCGGTCATCTGTCAATTTCCCGGCGCTCTGTCATTTCGGGCACTGCGAGCGCATATTGTGTCGCCCGCGCCACCGCTCTGGGCGAAACCGCTGCGACTCCACTGCCGGCCCGACCATGGCTAGAGTTCTCGTCGCCATCACACTGGGATCGATCTTCGCCGTCGGCGAGCTAAACGCCCAGTGGCTCGACGCTCAGCTTCCCAGAGGTGGCGAGCTGCAGGTGGGCCTGGCCGGCAAGAACATCACCCAGGCAACACGCTTCCGAGCTGACGGCAGCGCGGAGCCGCTGAGCTCCGTGTACGCGATCGAGCTGGACGCGCGTCTCGTTCCGGCCCTCGACAGCCTGGACGCCGTTCTTGGCGGCCTCTTCCCCGCCCTGGGGCTTCCCGCACCCGCACCGAGCACCCTCGGCCCGGTCCGCTACGATGTCCTGCTCGAGCGTACCCGGGCACCTCTCAGCCTGACGTTCGGGGTGACCGATTGGCTGGCCGTCTTCGCCGTCGTCCCCATCGTCAAGGGCAAAGCGTTCGTTGGGGCTCGACTCGATTCGTTCGCCGCCAGCGCCGGTGCGTCGGGCACAGCCTTTGGAGGCGTCGACTTCTTCAACGACCTGGCAGGCGGCATCGCGGCGCTCGACTCCATCGTGTCAGCCGGCACGCTACCGCCCGACGAGCAGGCCGAGGCCGAGAGTCTTTTGGCGGGCGCCCGCGTGCTGGAGTCGGGACTGACCGAGCTTAGCCAGAGCAGCTACGCGCCCACCGACTCGAGCGAGGCGGGACGCCAACTGAGGCAATTCTACGCCGAGCTTCGCACCGGATTCTTCGGCTTTGACGTCGCGCTACCCAGCCTGACACTGGCGCGAGCGCTCGATCCGACTCAGGCGACGGCGTTGAGCTCCGGCCCGCAGTTCGGCATCGAGTCACCCCGCAACCGCTCCTCGGGCATCAAGTTCGGGGACATCGAGGTCGGGCTCAGCCTCCAACCGATCAACAGCTTTCGCAAGCGCCCGGAGGCTCCCCGAGCGCGCTTCCCGCTGCGGCTTCGCCTCGACGCGCTCTGGCGCTTCGCGTCAGGCGACGCTCCCGAAGCCGACCAGCTCATGGACCTGGGAACAGGCGAGGGCCAGCCAGACCTCGAGTTCCGGTCCACGCTGGACGTCGGGTTGGGCAGCCGGGTGTGGATCTCGTTGTTCGGCGGTTACAACATTCAACGTGAAGCTGACATCACGCGCCTGATTACCGATCCCGAATCGCCGATCCAGCTTGGGGCTTACACGACGCTGATTCGCTGGGACCCGGGCGATGTCTTGACCCTGGCCGCGGCGCCACGCTTCAATTTCACCCGCAACGTAACCTTCTCCGGTCTTTTCATGGTCAGGCGGCGCGATCGCGACGTGGTCACGCCTCTCAATGCGATCAATCCCGACGCCGCCTTCGTCCCGGCTGAGATCGAGCGCGGCACAAAATACTCGGCACGCTCGATCGGGTTCGCAGCACGCTACGCCTCGACCGACTGGTCAGGGGACCGGCGGATCGGGATTCCTGTGGAGGTCGAGCTCACCTATCTGCGCACCACGAGCGCGCGCGATGGCCTCGTTCCCAAGGAGAGCATCTGGCAGGTGGCGCTTCGCTACTATGCGGGCGTCTTCCGCTAAAGCTCAGCGCTCAGCCTCCGGAGCCCCGGCCGGGCGTGCTAGCGGCAGGATCGAGCAAGGCGCGCGCATGTTCCAGCGACGCTTTTCGCTCCGGGTCGCCACCCAGCATCCGCGCCAGGTCGCGAACTCGCTCATCTCCGCTGAGCTCGAACACCTCGGTGGCGGTCTTGCCGCGGCGCGTTTCTTTCTTGACGAGCAGCTGGTGATCGGCCAGTGCGGCGATCTGGGGCAGGTGCGTAATAACGAACACCTGATGGTGGCGAGCCACCGCCCGCAGGCGCTCCGCCACCTTCTGCCCGACGATTCCGCCGATTCCAGCATCGATCTCGTCGAAGATCAACGTCGGCGTGCGATCGACCTTGGCGAGGATCGTCTTCAGCGCCAGCATCACGCGGCTCAGCTCTCCGCCGGACGCGACTTTGGACAGCGGTCTCGGCTCGAACCCCTTGTTCAGCGTGACGCGGAACTCCACGTCCTCGGCGCCGCTGCCACCGATCTCCGCCCGTTTGAGAAGCTCCAACTCGAGACGACCGTCGGGCATGCCCAGCTCGGGTAACATCGCCGTCACCTCGGCGGCCAGCTTTTTTGCCGCCTTGGCGCGCGACCGGCTCAGCTGGGCCGCGAGGGTGCTGAGGCGGGCAGCCTCTTCCGCTTCACGGCGGGCCAGCTCCTCCAGCTCGAACCGCGCCAGGTCCAACGAGTCCAGCTCTTCGCTCGCCCGCCGGCCGCTCGCCATCACCTCATCCAGCGTGGGCCCGTATTTCGCCTTCAGGCGATAGAGCGCATCGATTCGCCGCCTCACCTCTTCCAGCCGGGAGGGGTTGAGCTCGATCGATTCCCGATACGCACCCAGCCGCTCGCCCAGCTCTTCGATGTTGTAGTAGGCGCCGTCGAGCAACTCGACAAGCTCGGCGGCGGCGGAGGGGTCGACCTTGCGAAGCGCCTCCAGTTCGCGGCGCAGCCGGCCCAATCGGCCGTAGATCGCACGCTCGGAGGCGTAGACCTCATCGTGCAGCCGCGCCGCCCGCTCGAGCAGCTCCTCCGCGTGGGCCAGCCGGCGCTCCTCATCGGCGAGGCGGAGGTCCTCGTCCGCCTCGCGAAGACCGGCGGCTTCGATCTCGTCCGCCTGGTGGCGCAGCAGCTCGGCCCGTTCTTGCGTTCGCGCGCGGCGCTCTTCTACCGCCTCGCGCTCCCGGCGGGTTTGCTGAAGCTGCGACCAGCAGTGGCGCAACTCCTCGGCGCGGTCGGAGGCGGCGCCGTAAGCGTCGAGGATCTCGCGCTGGGGACCCATGTGGAGCAGCGCCTGATGTTCGTGCTGGCCATGCAAGTCGATCAGCGCCTGACCAAGCTCGCCGGTCAAGCTGGCCGTCGCCGCTGAGCCGTTGACCCAGGCGCGGCTGCGTCCGCTGGCATTCACCTCCCGTTTCAGCAAAAGCCAACCGTCGCCCGCGTCGATGCCCCCCTCGTCGCAGCGACGCTGGAGGTCTGGACGCTGGCTGATATCGAACGCGGCCTCGACGGTGGCGCGCTCCTCACCCGCGCGAATCACCTCGGTCGTGGCTCGCTCTCCCAGAACCAGCGACAAGGCGCCCACGATGATCGACTTGCCGGCGCCGGTCTCGCCGGTCAGCACGACCAGGCCACCCTCGAACCGGAGGCTCAGGTCCTCGATGACCGCGTAGTTCTGGATTCTCAGCTCGCTTAGCATGGGGATCGGCGCGCAGGGTCGGCCGCGTTCTTCAGACTCAAGGGTCGAGCGCGATTAGCTCTGAGACATCACCCCAGCGGAGCTTGCGGCGCAATAGGGAGAAGAACGACTGGCCGGGCAGGCGGACCAAGCGCACCGGTTCATCCGCCTTGCGAGCGGTCACCCGGTCACCGTGCCGCAGCGTCGCGCCGACCTGGCCATCGATGGTCAACATGATCTCTTCGGTGGGTGAGCCCACCTCGACGGTGATCTCCGAACCCGGAGGCAGCACCAGCGGACGCACGGCCATGGTGTGCGGGCAGATCGGCGTCACGACGATGGCGTCCTGGCGCGGATCGAGTATGGGACCACCGGCTGAAAGCGAGTAGGCGGTAGAGCCCGTCGGCGTGGCGACGATAACGCCGTCTGCCCGGTAGAGCCCGACTTCCTCCTCATCCACCCACACGCGCACGGGGACCATGCGGACCAGGCCGCCTTTGTGGATCACGGCGTCGTTCAGTCCGTAGTAGCGGTCGCTTTCGCCACTCCGGTGAACGGTCCGGACGTCCAGAGCCATGCGCGCGTCCAGCACATAGTCGCCGGCCACGATCCGGCCCAGCGCGTCGTCGAGCTCCTCCAACGTTATCGCCGTCAGGAAGCCCAGACGCCCCAGGTTCACGCCCAGCACCGGGACCCCAGCCGGGCCCGCCCAACGTGCACCGCCCAGCAGCGCCCCATCGCCACCCAGCGTGACCACCAGATCGATGTCTTTCGGGCTCTTGGGTAGCACCGCCAAGTCGGCGCGCACTCCTTCCCGCAGCTCCTGACTCACCTGAACTTCGAGGCCGCGGCCGGGTGCGAGCTGCTGCAGCCGCTCCAGCGCCTCGGACACGTTGCCGTACCTCGGGTTCCCGAACACTCCGATTCGTCGCATCTCCTCGCTCCCGGAGACGTCCACGTCAGGATGAGTCGCGCTGCTCAACAGGGCGTCAACCCCGCCCGAGCCGACTCCTGCCGCTAACTCTCGCGCTCCACCACGTGGATCGCCAGCCCCTCCAGCGCCTGGCTTGCGATCCCCGCGCTTCGCAGCACCCCGATCGCCTCATCCGTCAATCGATCGGCCGCGGCCCGCGCTCGCCGCATGCCGTACATGCCTGGATAAGTCGCTTTGCCCAGCTCGCGGTCGCTGCGCGGGTCCCGGCCGGCCTCGCCGCCGGAGGCCTCGGCGTCCAACAGATCATCGGCGATCTGGAAGGCGAGCCCGATCTTTTCGCCGTAATCGCTCAGTGCCGCCAGCCGCGCCGCCCCCACGCGCCCCACGCGACCACCGAGACGTGCCGACGCCCGGATGAGCGCACCCGTCTTGCGCTGATGGATCTCACCCAACTCGGTGGCCGTCACCGCTTGCCCCTCGGCGATCAGATCGAGGGCCTGGCCGCCCACCATACCGCTGGGTCCCGCCGCCTCAGACAGCTCGGCGACCAGAGTGGCGGCTTGCTGGGCGCTGAAGCCGAGCGCCCGAGCTTCCGCCGCCATCACGTAGCTGGCCAGCGGGACCATAGCGGCGGCGGCGATGGTTGCGAGTTCCGACCCGAACGCCCGGTGGCAGGTGGCCCGACCGCGGCGCCAATCGTCGTCGTCCATACAGGGCAGATCATCGTGGACCAGGGAATAGGAATGAACGATTTCGAGCGCCGTCGCCAGCCGCTCGACGCCCGGGCTCACCTCGCGCCCCGAGACCTCGTACGCCGCCACGAACAGAATCGGACGAAAGCGCTTTCCACCGCCCTGACAGGCGTAGCGAATCGGCGCGGCCAGCCACTCGGGCACGTCCTGCAGATAGTCATCCAGCACCCGGGCGAGCGCCGCTTCGACGCTCTGCCGAGTGCGCACCAGGTAGGCGTCGAACTCCTTCGCCATCGATCCGTCGATCGCCGAACGTTGGCAGGCTTCAGCCTCGCGGTCGAACCCGAGCGCTTCTCCGCCGCCCGCCGCGATTACTCTCCGTCCTCGAACTCGAAGTCCACGAGCCGCTCGCGACCCCGCCGATCCACCAGGACCTGCTTCAACCGCCCCTCGGACTCGCCCAGCTCGCGCTCGGCCGCTCGAATCAGCTCCATCCCTTCGTCGAACAGGCGGAGGGCCTCCTCCAGCTCCAGCTCTTCCTGCTCGAGGCGCTGCACAATCTCTTCCAGACGGTTGATCGCTTGATTGAGGCTCAGCTTCTTAGTCATCCGCGGCCCTGCCGTGTATCGCCGAGGGCGGCTCGCTCGGATCGCAACTCCGGGCTTCCGGCACTTCAGACGTCCTCATCCACCGACCGTGTCGTGGCCTCGACTCTTCCGTCCTTGAGTCGCAGCGTGAACTCGGCGCCCGGCTCGAATCCGCCGACAGTTCTCAGAATGCGCCCCTCGGGGTCGAGCGCCAGGGCGTAACCGCGGCGCAGCACTTCCATCGGCCCCAGCGCGGCCAGCTGCTGTCGCAGACCCTCGAGCGACTGGCGCCGGCGCTTCAGGCCCTCACCCAGCGCGCCGACCAATCGCTCCTCCAAACGGCTCAGGCGCCGCCGGCCCCGCTCCACACCGCCCCGCAGGCCCACAGCCAAGCGGCGGCCCCGGCCGGCCAGCTCGGCGAGCAGCCGCTCTTTCTCCGGCACGGCGAACTCGGCGGCCGCCGAGGGGGTGGGGGCGCGCCGGTCGGCCACCAGGTCGGCCAGCGTCACGTCGGCCTCGTGGCCCACCGCAGATATGACTGGAACCGGAGCGCCGGCGATGGCGCGCGCCACACGCTCATCGTTGAATGCCTGCAGGTCCTCGAGCGAACCGCCACCGCGTCCGACGATCAACACCTCGACCCGCTTTGAATGGCCGACATGACGCAGGGCCGCGACGATCGATCCGGGCGCGCCGGCACCCTGGACGCGGGTGGGGTACACCAGGATATCGGTCCACGGCGCACGCCGCCGGATGACGGAGACGATGTCTCGGAGGGCGGCGCCCTCCGGAGAAGTCACGACGCCGACGCAGCACGGAAAGCGGGGCAAGGGCCGCTTGCGCGCCGCATCGAGCAGCCCCTCGGCGGCCAGTTTCTCGCGCGCTCGATCGAAAGCCAGACGCCAGAGACCTTCTCCTTGAGCGCTAAGCTCGCGCACCACGAATTGGAAGCGGCCGGCCCGTTCGAAGAGGGAGAGGTAGCCGAAGGCGTGGACGGCCATCCCCTCCGGTGGCTCGGCGGGCAGCCGCTGGGCGGCCTCGCGCCACATCACGCAGCTCAACTGGGCATGCCGGTCCTTCAAGGTGAAGAAGCAGTGGCCGGCGGGATAGCGCTTGAAGCCCGAGACTTCGCCGGCCACCCAGATCGGCGGTATCGCTCCCTCGAGTAGCTCACGCGCCAACGCGTTGACGCGGGAGACGCTCCAGACCTGCGGAACCCGATCGTGGCCGAGCGCCCGCTGGTTGGCTGCTTGG
>CAYGCC010000105.1:0-3759 GCA_964348165.1 uncultured Gemmatimonadota bacterium
ATGGACGCCGACACGCCGTCGAAGCCGTTCGGCGGATCGGAGGAGTTCAGCTTCACTGGCGACGGAAAGGGGCTCGTCTTTACCGCCCGCGAAGTCGGCCGCGAGGAGCCCTGGTCCACCGATTTCGACCTCTTTTACGTCCCGGTCGATGGGTCGGCCAAACCTCGGAAGATCACGACGCAGAACCGCGCCTGGGACACCAATCCGGCCTTCGCGCCCGACGGCAAGACGCTGGCGTATCTGGCGATGGAGCGGCCGGGCTACGAGTCCGATCGCTTTCGGATCGTCTTGCAGCCCTGGCCCAGCGGCACGCCCCGCGTACTGACCGCCGATTGGGATCGCTCGCCGGGCTCGATCGCCTGGTCTCCGGACGGGAGGACGATCCTCGCGACGGCCGGCAACCTGGGCCACGTCGGCCTGTTCGCCATCGACGTACGCGGCGGACAGGTGCGGACGCTGCGCAGCGATGGCCACGTCCGCTCTCCGGCCTACGCCGGCGACCGCATCGTCTTCGGCCTCGACCACTTTCGCTCGCCGATCGAGCTGTACTCAGCGCGGCGCGACGGTTCGGACGTGCGGCCGATCACGCGGATCAACGCGGAGAGGCTGGCGCAGGTACGTCTGGGAGAGGCGGAGCAGTTCACCTTCGAGGGGTGGAACGACGAGACGGTCTACGCCTGGATGGTCAAGCCGGCCGACTTCGATCCGGCCCAGAAGTACCCCATCGCCTTTCTGATCCACGGCGGCCCCCAGGGCTCGTTCGACAACGACTTCCACTACCGCTGGAACCCGCAGGTCTACGCCGCCGCCGGCTACGCCGCCATCATGGTCGATTTCCACGGCTCCACCGGCTACGGCCAGGCGTTCACCGACGCGATCCGCGGCGACTGGGGTGGCAAGCCGCTGGTCGATCTGCAGAAGGGTTTGGCCGCGGCCCTCGAGCGCTATCCCTGGATGGATGGCGCCCGCGCCTGCGCCCTGGGCGCGTCGTACGGCGGTTACATGATCAACTGGATCGCCGGCAACTGGTCGGACGGCTTCCGCTGCCTGGTGAACCACGACGGCGTGTTCGACCAGCGGATGATGTACTACGCGACAGAAGAGCTCTGGTTTCCCGAGTGGGAGCACGGCGGCACCTATTGGGGGAACCCGGAGGGCTACGAGCGGCATAACCCGGCGCTGCACGTGGCGAAGTGGCGGACGCCGATGCTGGTGATCCACGGCGCCCAGGACTTCCGCGTCCCCTTGGAGCAGGGGATAGCGGCCTTCACGGCGCTGCAGCGGAAGGGCGTGCCCAGCCAGTTCCTCTATTTCCCCGACGAGAACCACTGGGTGCTGAGCCCGGCGAACAGCGTGCTCTGGCACCAGACGGTGTTGGCCTGGATCGATCGCTGGCTGGGGCCGGGCGCCGGTCGACCGACTTTGCCGGAGTGACGGGCGGCAGGGCAGGGCGGTCGTCCGTTAAGACCTCCCCACGATCAGGGCAACGGGTTACGCGTACGGGAGCTGGCGTTGTCGCGAGGGGGGCCCTTAATTGTCCTTCGGTCTCACGTCGTCGGACACCGAGAGGGCTGCGGGAAAAAGCCGGGAGGTTCCTTTGAAGCCACGTAAGATCTTGGGCCGAGCTTTGTTGGCCGGCGCTCTGACGATGTGGGCATGGGTACCGGGCGCGAGCGCGCAGGAGGAGTGCACCGGGTCGTCGCCAGAGGACGACCGATGGGTGAAGCAGGCCGAGGGGCAGTGGACGCGGGCCCGGAAAGAGAAGAACCCCGAGAAGAAACGCCAGGGGTATCGCGCAGTCATCGAGACGCTGGCGGAGGAGGCCGGGGACGTGCCGAACCCGCGGCAATTTCTGCTGGCCGGGCAGGCTTATGCGGCTCTCGGCGACTACGCGGCGGCGGACACGATGTGGCAGAGGGCCGTGGCGGTATGGACCTGTTATGCCGACCAGGTGGAGTTCCTCCGGCTCAGCGCATGGCAGGGTCTCTTCCAGACCGGCATTGACGCGATGGATCAGGGCGACACGGCGCGGGCCATCCGCCACCTCGAGGACGCGTTCACTATCTACAAACAGGAGCCGGATCCAATTTTCGAGGTCGGGGTCTACTATGCCCGACGCGCCGAGGAAGCGCCAGCGGACTCTCAGCTCATCCTCGTCGAACGCGCGACGCAGGCCTTCCGCAGGGCTCTCGAAGCCACCGAGCGCTCCACCCGGCTCGAGCCCGGGGCGCGACGCCAGTACCGGGCTCGCTCGGCGCTGAACCTGGCGACGTTGCTGAGCTACCAGGAGAAGCTGGACGAGGCGGCGGCTGTCTACGAGGAGTTCCTCCGAGTGGAGCCGGACAACCAGGAAGCGCGAGCCAAGCTCGCCAGGGTGCTTGCCATGCAGGTCGAGCGGCTCGTCTCGCAGGCGGACACGACGCCGGACACGGATCAGGCCGCCACACTGCTCGCCCGGGCCGAAGAGCTGCGCCACGAAGCGGCTAGCCACTACGACGCCCTGCTTGAGCAACCTGGACTCCAGGCCGGCGATTACCAGGAGATCGGGATCGGCCTGTGGGAGGCCGGCGCTCAGGACCGTGCGCTGGCGGCGTTCCGCAAGGTGATCGAGCTGCGGCCGTACGACCCCGGCGCGCTGGAGGTTCTCGCCCATGCCCTGTACCAGGCCGAGCGCTACGACACGCTGGTGACGGTGGCCGAGTCGCTGAGCGTGCGCTACCCGTATCACCGGGAGAACCTGGCCGTGTTGGCATACGCCTACCGGCAGCTGAAGCAGCCTGAGCAGGCGCTAAGCGTTCTGGAAAGACAGCAGCGTCTGCCCTTCCAGATCCTGGAGCCGAGTCTGCAATCGGCGAACGGCGCCTATGTCGCTGCCGGCGCGCTGGAGAACCTGACCCTGGAGCCGGGCGCGCCAATCGAGGTCGAGTTCCAGTTCCGTCGGGAATCGGGAGAGATCGTCGCCACGGCGACGCTTGCGACGGCCGCCCCGGAGAGGGGGGTGCCGACACCCTTCCAGGTGACCGCGAACACCGAGGCCCGGCTCTCCGGCTTCACTTACCGCGTGATCCGCCCGGTAGAGCCGGAACCCGACTGACCGTGGCTGGGCCCCGGGAGACCTCGGCGTACGGCGACGGGCCGAACCGTCGTTTCGATCGTCGTCTTCTTAGGAGCTGGGAATGCCCGTCCCCCATCCGCGAGGTGACGCCGGGAACCCAAATGCGCGCCCCGCCTAGCGGCGTCGACTATGCGGGAAGTCGCCAGAATAGGGTGTCGCGCACCTGCTTCTAGCCCTAGCTTCGGGATGGTGCAATCGTGCCTCTCAACGCCTGAGGAGGCGCGTCATGAAAGTGTGCAATTACGTCGAGGGCCTCGCCCTGGCGGCGGTGACCCTGGTGGCCGCGCTCTCGGCATGCGCGGGCCGGGTAGGCAGCGCCGAGGTGGCGGAACCGCGAGCGGGCGCGGTAGCCAGCGTCGAGGTCGAGAACCAGAACTTCTACGACGCACGGATCTACCTGTTGACCTCCGGCAAGCGACAGTGGCTCGGCCCGGTCTCGGGTCATAGCACCGAAGTGTTCCAGTTCAACCTGCCCCAACACGATGTCCGGTTCGAGGTGACGTTCGTCGGCGCCGGAGCGTTCATCACCCAGGAGATCACCACGTATGACGGCGACGAGCTGTTGCTCGTCCTCATGCCGGACGACCACCGCCTTCAGCTACGGAGCTGAGCCGCGTTGGGACAGCGAACCGGCCTCCGGACCG
>CAYGCC010000106.1:0-36652 GCA_964348165.1 uncultured Gemmatimonadota bacterium
GTGCTTGAGGAAGCGCCGGGCGAACGTCACGGCTCGCTCGGCCTGGGGTCCGGTCACCGTCAGCCGCGGGGCGATGCGTGCCTCGAGCGCGACCCGGGGCTGCTGCAGCGCCACGCCAAGGCCGCCGAACCAGCGGCCGAGGTCGCCGCGCAGGTCGAGCAGCCCGAGGTGGAGGCGCGCCGGCGCCTCTACACGAACGGCCTGGGTCACGGGCCCGTCGCGTCCTGGACGTACTTGGTGAGCAGGGCCATGGCTTCCCGCTCCACGGGTCCGGCTGTCTTGTCCACGATCACCTGCAAGCGGTCGAACTCGGAGAGTATCTGATCGATTGGCAAGAACTTCGTTCGCGTTGCCAGGATCGCTGCCTCGAGGACGGCGTGGCGAGCTCGATTGAACCCGAGGAACTCGCGGTGAAAGCCGCGGTGGACGACGCGAGTCGTGAAGCGAGCCCGATCCTCCCGGTCGTCCACATCGCAGACCTCAACCTCTCTCCAGGAGCAGACGTCACGCAGAACCGCTCCATGAACCCGCTCCGCCGGGCGCCATTCAAATTCTGTGTTCGAGATCGCTCCGCGCGCGAAGATGAGCACGTTGTCTGTGAGGTTGACGACGGCAACGCCGGTCGCCTTCAGGTTCGGGTACGTTGTGGTCTGCTTGTACGGCTTGATGACGATCTCGTCCTCTTTCCACTCGACGCCCATAGGAGCGAAGTTCATGCTCCCGGCTGGACTGACCGTGGTCAAGATGGTTTCGATGATCATGCCTATGAGCGGACGAGCGTCGCGTACGTTCCCTGCACGCGTCGAGTGATCGGCCCGACACCCCCCTTGCCAATCGGTCGCCCGTCGACGGCCACGAGCGGCACGACTTCCCGGATGCTGCTGGTCAAGAACGCCTCCTCGGCGGTCTGAAGCAAGGCGGGCTCGAGAAACTCCTCCGCGACCTCCAGCTCGAGCTCCGAAGCGATCTCGATTACGGTGGCGCGGGTGATCCCGGGCAACACGCCGCAGGCGAGCGGGGGAGTGCGCAACACCCCGCCGGCAACTACAAACAGATTGCTGGACGTACCTTCCGCCAAATGGCCGGCCGTGTCAAGCACGACCGCATCGTCGTAGCCGGAGCTCCGGGCTTCCGCCAGCCAAACGATCGAGTCGAGATACCCGAGCCGCTTGAGCCCGGCGGTGGGCGCATGCTCGTTCAACCGGCCCGACGCGGTCCCTGCACACAACGCTGCCGGCGGAGTCGGAGCCGGCTGGGCGGTGATCACGCAGGTCGGCTCCGCTGGCTCCGGTGGCGCCAGGCCAAAGGGCGCGATCCCCCGCGAGACGGTCAGCCGCACTGCTGCCTCGTGAAGGCCGTTGGCGAGGACCGTTTCGCGTGCGGCTTCCGCGAGAGCGCTCGGGAGCGGCAGACCGATCCGCGCAGCCGATCGTTGGAGTCGCTGCAGGTGTTCGCGCAGGCGGAAGATCCGCCCTGCGTAGGCGCGCATCGTTTCAAACAGTCCATCTCCCAGGTTGAAACCGCGGTCGAGGACCGAGATGTGCGCCCCCTCCGCCGGCATCACCTCACCGTTCAGCCAGACGAGTTTCAGGGTCCCGTCTCCTTCAGGAAATTGCGCAGAATCTCGTAGCCGTGCTGGGTCAACACCGACTCCGGGTGAAACTGCACGCCGTACACACGGTAATCGCGGTGTCGCAGCGCCATGATTTCGTCCCGGTCGGTCCAGGCGGTCACGGCCAGGCAAGGCGGAACCGATTCCGGCTCGACGATCAGGGAGTGGTAGCGGGTGGCGCTGAAGGGGCTCGGGATGCCGGCGAAGATATCGGAGCCCTTGTGGTAGATGAGAGACTTCTTGCCGTGCACGGCTCTCGCGGCCCGGACCACTCGGCCCCCGTAGACGGCGCCGATGCACTGGTGGCCGAGGCAAACGCCGAGGATCGGCGTGCCGGGGGCGAGCGCCCGCACCAGGTCGTTGGAAACCCCGGCTTCGCGGGGCGTGCACGGGCCGGGCGATATGATGATGTGGCTCGGCCTCAGAGCCGCGGCTCCTTCCACCGTAATGTCGTCGTTCCTGCGCACGACGGCCTCCCACCCCAGCTCCCTCACGTATCTCGCCAGGTTGTAGACGAAGGAGTCGTAGTTGTCGATGATCAGGATCACGGTGATAACTCGAGGGCAGCTAGAAGCCCCTGTGCTTTGTCCAGCGTCTCTAGATACTCGGCCTTGGGGTCCGAGTCCGCCACCACGGCGCCCCCGACCTGGAAATAGGCGGGACCGCCCGGCTTTACGATGAAGGTGCGGATCACGATGTTCGTGTCCATGGCGCCGTCGAACCCGATGTACCCGATGGCTCCGCAGTAGGCGCTGCGCCGCGTGGGCTCCAGCTCGGCGATGATTTCCATCGCGCGGACCTTTGGAGCGCCGGTGACCGACCCGCCGGGAAAGGCGGCGCGCAGCAGGTCGATGCCATCCAGGCCTGGTCGCAACCGCCCGACGACGGTCGACACCAGGTGGTGAACGCTGCGGAAATGTTCCGCTACGCAGAGTTCCGGAACCCGGACCGAGTGCTCTCTGCACACCTTGGAGAGGTCATTCCGGAGAAGGTCGACGATCATCACGTTCTCGGCGCGGTCTTTCTCGCTGGTGCGGAGCCACAGATCGAGTAACATGTCGTGCTCGGGCAAGTAGCCGCGCGGTCGGGTTCCTTTGATCGGGCGCGTCTCCACCTCGTCGCCCCTAAGGCGCAGAAACCGTTCGGGAGAAGCGCTAACGATCGTCGCCGGCCCGCACCCCAGGTACGCTGCGAAGGGCGCCGGGTTGACCTGGCGCAGCCGCCGGTAGAGCTCGAAGGGGTGCGAGCGCCACGTCGCCGCGAGTCTCTGTGAGATGTTCGCTTGAAAGATGTCGCCGGCGAGGATGTAGTCGATCGTCCGAGCGACCGCCGCCTCATACGCTGGCGGGGTGAAGGTCGAGCGCACGCCCGGCGCGACAGGCACCGCGAACTGCGGCGGTCCAGGGGGCGGGGCGGCGGCGACCGGCCCATTGGGACTCGAAAGCCGCGGCGCACCGCCCGAGAGCCGCTCCACGACGGAGCGCGCCCGCGTCGCCGCCCGCCGCTCGCAGGCCACGCCCGGCCGCTCCGGGTGGCCGGTGGAGATGAGCCAGGCGTGGTCAGCCTCATGATCCCACGCCAACACCCAGTCGTAGAAGCCGACATCGATGTCCGGCAGGGCGAGATCGTCATGGCGCGGCGCGGGCAGCCGTTCCAGGTGGTGACACAGGTCGTAAGCGAAGTAGCCCGCGGCGCCCCCCTGGAAAGGGGGAAGGCCGGCGACGGCCATGCCGGCGAACTCGGCCAGCCGCTGCCTCAGGACCTCCCACGGATCCCCCGTCGATCGAGCTACGCCGTCGGAGCCGATCTCCTCCACGGCCGTTCCCTTGCTTCGCACCACCAGGAACGGGTCGGCGGACAGAAAGGAGTGTCGACCCAGGCGCCCGAAGCCAGGCGCGCTCTCCAGAAGGATGCAGTGGGGCATGTCGGCGAATCGCGCGCAGGCTTCGAGCGGAACGGGCGCCGGCCGAATTTCCTCGACTCGGGGCTCGATCACGCGGTACCTCTCGGCTGGCCCGGCCGGCGCGATTTGCTCGAGCGTTGGGTGAGCGTTACGTGCTCGTCCGCGGGTTCCTCCGGCGGCGTCAAGTACCCCCAGTTCAGCGTCCCCTCCTGCCGATAGGTCTTGCCGAGGTCAACGGCGATCTTCGCCTTCATGAGCTCCTTACCCAGATAGAAGGCGTGAGTGGGCTCCTCCACGTCCAGCTGCCGAAAGATCTCCTGGATGTTGGTGCCGCGGACGAATCGCTCGCTGTTGAAGACGTAGATGAACTGGCGGTCGGCGAATATGCGGTAGTTGGGATCGCTGAGCTGCTGTTGAAGTGCGCGCAGCTCGTCCTCGGTGTACGCCAGCACCTCAGGGTCTCGGACCGTGAGCAGCCGGTCGTCCAGGTGCTTGGGAAGCTGGTCTTCCGTGACCGCGTAGTGCATGAGGCGGCGCGCCACGTCCACCTCGCGCACCGCGCCGTGCGCCCAGGGGATCACCTCGGTGGTGAGCACATACCGGATACCAAGCTCCTGGCAGAACCCGATCAGTGTCGCGTTCACGCCCGTCGTATCCGCGGATGTCAACTCGGTGATGTTGCCGATCCCCATCATCATTTCGGTGTTGGGGTAGCGCCGGCGCACCTCGACGTAGCGGCAGAGCGAATCGGCGAACCCGAACCCGATCGGCTCGATGACGGGATCGACGATGTACGGTGTGCCCCAGGCGTCCAGCGACTCCAGCGTCGGCTCGAGCGTCTCCAGGCCCGCATCAAAGTCGGGGATCGCTACCACCGTGGCGTCCAGGTCCCGGGCAACCTCCAGATTCGTGCTGTTGACGCTCAAGACCCACCCGGCGCCTGCGTCGACCGCCGTCTTGATCTCTTCCACATCGAAGGTGTCGATGCTGACCTCGAACCGGCTGGCCCTCAGCGAGCGCACGACCTCGGCGAGAAGCGGAAACGCCTGGCCTGGGGTGCACCCGATGTCGATGATATCCGCTCCGGCGTCGCGATACCTTGCCGCCATCTGGTAGATCTGGTCGGGCTGGAGGAGGGGCGCGTTGTTGATCTCGGCCAGGATGCGGATGTCATAGCTGCCGTAATGCGACCTGGCGGCGGCCAGACCGAAGTACTCCGGGATGTTCCGAAGGTCGTCTGGACCCTTTCCGGCCCGAACACCCGTGGCCCGTGCCAACAGCTCTGGATCCCCTTTGCATAGCCCTGGGATGAGGATGAGGTCGCAGTCCGCCGGCGGCTCGAGGAACTTCGCGATCCACTCCGGCGTCATCAGGGCAGCCACGCTGATCTTCATCACCGCGACCTCCCAGGCGAAATCGGGTGCCATCCCCTCCAGAGTCCGGCGCAGCGCTGGTTCTGCCAGCTTCCCCGTGACGAACAGGACTTTCACGGGCGCCTCCCCCACGGCGGTATCCTCAACCGCCTTGCACGAACGGCTTGGGGTTGCCCTCCAGTGGGGAGTCGTCCTTCGGCCGCCACAGCACCGCCTCCTCGATCTTCTTGGCCAAGGCGAAGTCCTTGTCCGTGATGCCTCCGGCCGCGTGGTTCTTGAGCTTGACCCAGAGCTTACCCCAGGTCACAGCCAGGTCGGGATGGTGGTACGCGGCCTCCGCCAGATAGCCGATCGCGCCCACCAGCATCGTCGTTTGAGGCCAGCCGTCGGTCTTGTACTTCCGACGGATCCAGCCGTCCTCGAGATACCAGCCGGGGAGTTCCTTCGCGAGCCGCTCCTCGACCTCCTCATCGCTGTAGACCTTGTCTTTCGCTTTCGGCATGTTCGATCCTCCCTTCACGTCGAGTCCGCGTTGACCGAGAGCTTCACATGATCACGCCGCCGCCCACCAGCAACACCTGACCAGTCTGGTAGGCCGAGTCGGGGGATGCGAGGTAGACCGCGGCCCGAGCCACGTCATCCGGTGTGCCCCAGCGTTTGAGCGGTATGGCGTCCGCGATCCGCCGGCGCGTCGCCTCGTCCAGCGACTCCGAAAACGCCGTGGCGATCCACCCCGGGGCGAGCACGTTGACACGGGTACGCGGCGCAACGCTGCGCGCCAGGCTCTTGCTGAAGCCTATGACGCCGCCCTTCACGGCGGCAAACAGTTCGGCCTCGCGCCCTGGCATGCCTGAGAGCGCCTGGTCCCACGACATGTTGATGATGACGCCCCCCTCCTGCTCACTCATCGCGTCCGCCGCAGCCCAAGAACAGAGGACCGTGCCGCGCAGATCCGCCGCAATCAGGAGATCCAGCTTATCGACGCTTGATCGCGCGGCCTCCGCACCTGTGAGGATGTCGGCCCCCGCTATGTTGGCCCAGATGTCGATCCGACCGAATCGCTCGAGGGCTGAACGGACAAGCGCCGATATGTCCGACTCTCGCGACAGGTCCGCCCGCGTCGCCAGCGCTGTGCGGCCGCGCGCCGCGATCTCCCGGACCACCTGTTCGGCTGAGTCCTCGGAGCGCCAATAGTGCGCCACCACGTCGGCCCCCTCCTCCGCGAAGGCCAGGGCGACGGCGCGGCCGATGGCGCCGCTGGCGCCGGTCACCACGGCCACGCGATTTTCCAGCTTCAGCCTGGTTGACATGGTATATCGACGGCGCGAATCTACGGGACCATGCGTCTTCTTGTCAGCGTGATGGATTCAGGCGAGGTCGGCGCGGCGCTTGCAGGCGGTGCCGACATCGTGGATGTGAAAGATCCCACTGCGGGGCCGCTCGGCGCCCCCGCCGCCCACGTCATTCGGGCCGTCCGCGCCGCCCTTCCCCCACCGCACCTGATGAGCGCCGCGTTGGGCGACGCCGTACACTTCTCCGACTCACTTGCCGCGTCCGCCCGCGAAGCCGCGACGAACGACGTCGATTTCGTCAAGGTCGGGTTGATCGGTGGCCGGCGCGATGCTGAGGAGCTACTGCGCCGCCTCGTCGACGTTACGGGCGAAGCGAACCCTGAGACTCGCGTGGTCGCGCTGGCCTACGCCGATAGCCGCCGGGATACCTCCGTATCTCCGTTCTCGCTACCGGGCCTCGCCGCCGCCGCCGGCGCTCACGCAGTGATGCTAGATACGGAGCACAAAGATGGTACATCTCTGCTGGGGCACCTGCAAGAGTCCCGGCTCGCCCAGTTCGTCGCGCTGGCGCGAGCGGCTGGCCTTTGGGTGGGACTGGCGGGGAGCCTGGGCTTGGCCGAGATCGAACGGCTACGGCAGATCGAGCCGGACGTGGTCGGCGTCCGTCGAGCCGTTTGCAGAGAGGGGCGCACCGGGACGGTGGACGCGGCGCTGGTTCGACGGCTGGCTCAGGTGACACGCTGCCACGCCGCGCTGTCTGGCGTCGGCGAGCCGCCAGTCGAGCCCGGGCAAAAGCGCTTTGGAGACGTGGGCGCGGCGTCAGCGCGCGAAGAGTAAGATCTCGCCGCGGTTGACCTCTACGGAATCACCACTCCAGCGGCGGTACATCCCCGTCACCTGACTCTCGTCGATGGGCAAGCTCAGCCCCTGCAGATGACGCAGGTACACGCGCAAGAAAACGGGCTGGTAAGTACAGGCAAAGGTGAAAGTGGGCAGAAGCTCGGCGTCGTGCATCGAGACAATCGTGCCGCGCTTCATTCCGGCGCCCGCCCGTGTCCCAAGCCTGCCCAGGACGATGATGGTGCCCGCAAGCATGCTCACACCGGCAAAATCGCCGCAGTCTCCGCCCACCACGATCAACCCACGGCGCATGCCGTTGCCGACTTCATTCCGTGCGTTCCCGTGGATGATGATCTCACCGCCACGAACCCCTACCGAGCTCCCGCGGACTGCGCTGCCAAGCATGTGACCGGCGTGTCCTTTGACGACGATCCGGCCACCGGACATCTCCCGCCCGATCCAGTCGTCGGCATCGCCTTCGACGGTTATCTCTCCCCCGGTCATCTCTGCCCCGAGGTGGGCGCCGACGTCGCCGTCGATTATCAGTTGGCCGGCGGTCATGCCGGCTCCGATGAGCTTGACCCGCTTCAGGTCTCCCTCGAGTCGTAACACCCCATCCCAGGTGCCCTCAACACTGAAGAAATCACCTATCTCGGCTTGCTGATTGCCGTGGTGCACCCGTAATCGCGCGACTTCCGTCGCCGTGAGATCAGCAACGACGGCGGGGCTGATCGTCTCGGCCTCCAGCGGTACGGCCGGAGTTGTGCGCAGCGTCAATTTCATCGCTTTTCCGCGGGCAGGGAGACTCGGTATCGGTCAATCCCAACTTGCGCAAGGCGTTCTCGTCATGCAGGGCTTCGGAATTCTCGTCTCCGCTGCGAGACCTCGCAAGCTGTGGCCACGAGCGTCATTCGTCAAAACAAATGGGGTGAGACGATCCGAGCCGCCCACACCATCGAAACCGCTGGCGAAGGTATCGACCGTATCGCTAGACCTAATGTGCACGGTGGTGTCTAGCGTGGTAACGGCGTGATGACGGGAGCTGGGGCGGAGCGCCGATCAAGGACCGTCGTGCAGAGGCACGACCTCGTGCTGGCCCAAGTACACGTCGTCGACCGCATAGTTGTCGAACATGATCGTATAGTAGTCGTCGAAGAACGGGCGTAGCAGCTCCTCAACGCCAGCGTCATACTGCGGCGAAACGTGGAGGATTCGGCCGTCGAAATCCTCGCGAAATTCGTGATCGTTGATGAAAAGCCGGCCACCTTTGATCACGTAACGCGCAAGCGAGAACATCTTCTCCTTGTCCTCGTGCTCGTCGTAGATGGTGATGTCCGCGTCCGCACCGACGCCCAGGTGCCCCTTGCTGGTCAGGCCCAATAGCCGGGCGGGGCCGGCACGTGTGATGATCGCGATCTCGTGCAGAGAGTACTCTCGATCGAGGTCGAGTAGGGATGTCTGGCCGATGGCCCGCTCGTTGGCCGATCGAGCTTGCTCCAGGCGAAACTCCCGATCCATCAGCAGCCGGATCAAGCGGGGGTAGCTCATGAACGAGCCGCCGTTGGGATGATCGGTGGAAAGCACCATGCGCCAGGGATCTTTCGACAGCAGGAACAGCTCTAGCCCGATCGCCCACTGCAACGTGTGGACGTAGGCCCGCTGTTGGTACTCGAACGGCAGGATTCCGCACCCGGCTTCCATTTCGGTGTCGGCGTTTGCCCACTTCACCGCCTTCATCTTGCGCAGCGCCCAGGTGAGAGGCGCGTCTCCCGTCATGAGGGTCGAATTGCCGAACATGACCTGGCCGACATCGGCGCTGACGTTGGGGTGCGTGTTGATGAACTCGGTGATATCAGCTGCTTTGGAGGTGGGATTCTTACCGACCTCTCCGCCGTAGCTGTGGAACTGAATGTGCGTGATGTGAACGCGCCGCCCCTCGGCCGTCTTCATCGTCTCCAGTGTGGTCGTGAAGTTACCGCTGTGACCCAGGTTGTTGCAGTGAATGTGCGCCGGGTGGGGAAGGCCCAGGTCGTTGGCGGCGTCGATGAACGCCTTGATCACGCGGCGCGGTGTGATCCCGAACGGCTGTATCGTTTCGTCGAGGTCGGTGATGTTGGAGTTCTTACGGCCCTTCCAGGCTTCATCGCCGCCTGGGTTTACGAGCTTCGGCGTATACGCCCTGGCCGCGTTGAGCCACCAGGCGACAGCGTGGCGAAACTCCTCGTCACGGCCCTGCTCGAGGAGCCTGTGGAGGAACACGTTGTTGGCCAGGAGGACATAGAATCCCTTGTCGATGACTGGAGTATCGTGCAGCTCTTCGAGCACATGGCGGGCCATGAGCGGCGGTGCGGCGGCCTCCATGGCGGTGGTATACCCGAGGGTCGCGTAGCGATAGCCCGTGGCGAAGGTCGAGGGCACGACACCGCCGGTGCCCGAGCGCCGACCCGGCGTTCCGGGCTCGACATCGTGCCGCTTGGCTTCCGGTTGCAGCTTGCGCGCGAAATTCACCTTGGGGCCGGCGATGTGACAGTGAATGTCGACCCCGCCTGGCATGACCACCATCCCTTGGGCATCGATGCGAGTCGCTTCGGCCGAGACGCGCTCGACGATCTTGCCGTCCTCGACGCAAACGTCGCGGACTTCGCCGTCGATGCCGTTGGCGGGATCGTAGACTCGGCCGTTGACGATGCGGAGCGCGGAGGACATCAGTTTTTCTTCACCAGCTGCCGCACCTTGGCATTGATCGCAGTCAGCACTGCTTCGTCGCTGGGATGGGGTGAGGGAAACGCCGTACGCAACGTGATCGGCACATTGTCCATTCGATAGACGGTGCCGGGGGCGTTGATGCCATACGTGGCCGTGGTGAAGGCCACGCGGGCGAGCTCGCTGGTATTGGTGGGCTTGGGGTCGAGCACGATGACCGGGATCCGACGTAGGTGCTCGACGGCCTTACGCGGGAAATTCGACGCGGGGTCGCTGGCGAGGATCAGGGCGGCATCCGCTTCGCCTCGGGCCAGCAAGTCGACGGTGGTGAACTCCCCTGGATTGAACCTCGGATACCCACGACTGAAGTTGACCCCGAAAGGAAATCCCGTTTGCCAGGACACGACGTTGTCGGCCCCGGTCACGTTGCCATGGCCTCTGACCGGCAGGGTGACGAAATGCGTATGGTGGTTCAGGTCCGTAACCAGGGCCAGGACTGCGCCGGCGTTGAAGTGCCTGCCGCGGGTCATGGTGAGTCCCATGCCGAAGAAGAAGACGCCGTAGCGGCAGTTCTTCATACGCTCCACAAGGTCCGTCATCGTTGAGAGCGGGACGCCCGTGCGCCCCTCGATCGAGGGATCGACGCGGCGGCCCTTGACCAGCGCGCGCAGCGCCCACAGGACCTCGAAATCGGTGCCAGGCTTGACCTTGATGAAGATGTCGGCAACCGGAGCCGACTTTGTCGTGCGCACATCCACCAGGACGACGGTTCGGTCTTTCCGCCCTTCCGGCACAAACATGCCTTTTGGCGTAACCGAGTATCGCGTGAAGTGACGGGGGTGTGATTCGGCGGGATTGCCGCCCCAGTAGATCACCAGGTCGGCGCGATTCTTGACTTCGCCCAGCGTCGCCGTGCTTTCGCCGACGCCCTGAAAAGCTACGCCCGATGGGCCATGACACACGGACGTCGTGGTATCGACGTTGGCCTTCAGGTAGTCGGCCAGGGCCACGGCTTGCTTTTGCGCTTCGCAGGTCGTGTCGCTCAAGCCGTAAATGATCGGAAAGCGAGCGTCGACGAGAATCCGCGCCGCCTCCTCCACCGCCTGTTCGACGCTGGCTTCCACACCGTCGATCAGCGCCGCGGGCCGGTCTTCTATCGCGTGATTGGCGTACCAGGCGCGGCCCAGGATGCAGGCATTCTTGGCTTTGGTGATCCGTTTCTGCTCCAGATCGACGGTTAGATCCATATCATCACACAGACAGCCGCAGAACGTGCAGGTCGAGTTCTTGACGAGAATGGTGTTGTCGCTCATGGACCTTCCTCCACATCGGCGCCTAATGGGCCTTCTACCAGCACTTCCAGGTTCTTGGAGATGGGCATGCCGCTCGCCCCTGTATCGCCATCCATCAGCTGACTCGAGGCGGGCCCGTAGGCCAGGAACAGCAGGCCGGACGGCAAGTCTTCGGCCTTGCGTTCTTTGCAGCGCACGACCGCGCTTCCCACCTCCGTGCTCAAGCGCACTTTGTCCCCAGGCTTCAGCTGCAACCTTGCCATATCATCGGCATTTATCTCGACGGTGGACGTCACCTCGAGATATCGCGATTCCAGCTTGCCCTCATTGAGGGAAGTCCCCTGGTCACTGCTGCGGCCAGCGATCAGAAGCATCTTTTCGGCCATGGAGATCCTCTGCGAAGCTCGTGCGTGGCGGCGCTGTTGTGCTGTGCATCAAAGGCTGGAGCGCCTTCCCCGCCGGTCCGTGGGCCAAAGCCTTGCTCCCTGATACGCCGTCCGGCCCTGGGATCAAATGGTACGGTGCCCCGTCTGTCCAGCACAGCCGCCAGCCTTGAGCCTAGCCACTAATAGTAATTATCCGGATGATAATAATACTAATGCGACCGCCACGCAGCACTCTCCGGCGTCACGACCTGCCAGTCGAGCCCGGGCGGAAGCGCCTTGGTGAAGTAGGAGTCAACGCCGGCGCGGTCGGCCCGGCCCTTCAGCAGAATCAACTTCCGGGCACCGAGCTGACCGGCGACCCAGGCGGCGATGCTGTCGCCGGTCACCGACCAGTCGTGAGGGGTTGGATCCTCGCTGCGGACCCACTCGAAGGGAGCGAGGACGGGCAGGCTTCCCGCTGCCAGGGCGTCAAGGATCTCCACGGGCCGCCGCACGACAGCGCCCTTCGCCAAAAGATCCGCCAGAAGGTACGCATACTGATCCATCCCGAGAATCGCCATCCAATGAGCCGCCGACTCGCCAAACCCGTGTCGAGCGCTAGCGGCCCGTACGCTATCGGAGAACGGCCCGCCCCCGGGCACGACCAGGGTTGACGCCTGTTCGCTCAACAGCTCGATCGGGCGCAGCCGCTCGGCCAGCCCCCGCTCCCGCGCCAGGCTGCCGCCCACTTTGATCACGAGCTCAACGCTTCGTTTCATCAGCGGGCGCCCGAAAGGAGCCGGGCGACCGCGACCGCCGGCAGCGCTCGGCTCGCCGCGTCGCCGAACTGGTCGGCCAGGGGCCGGTAAACTAGGTGTGCGCGTCGCGCCGCGGCGGCGGCCAGGAACGACCCCAGGCCAGCCCCGAGGACGGTCCGGGGGGCCTTTGAACCGAGCCACGATCGGACCTGGAAGATCGCCGCCGCGATCAGCCGGGCCTGGCGCTCGGCCAGGTGCTCGGCGATCTGTGTGATCTCCTGTTCAGCCACGAGCGTTGGATCCGCACAGACCAGCCGAGCCAGACGCGCGCCCGACTCGGCGCGGCTCTTCCCCCGCCCATCCGGGGTCCGACCCGTGTAGTCGCGCTCCGCCAGCTTTCCCAGCCACAGGTGCACGTCGGCCGCCTGCGCGAAAAGCTCGGCGGCAACGCGGCAGCGGTGCCCACGGAACGGGACGGTGTGTGCGATAGCGCAAAGCGGTGTACGCACCGCACCGGTGTAGACCAGCTCGCCGCTGGTCAGCCGCTCGGGATCGGTCCTGCCCAAAGCCGCGACCTCTCCACCGGCGATCGGGATGATGTCGGTCGTCGTCGTGCCCGCATCCACAAGGAGCGCCTCGTGCCCTCCAACGGCGAGGAAACGTGCCGTAGCCGCCCAGTTGGCTGAGGCGACCGCGAGCGGCGCGCGCTGCGCCTCGGCCACCGAGCAGAAAACGCCGTCGACGGTGAAGACCTGGATTGGAGTGCGCGGAAAGGTGGCCTGGAGGGCGTCGAGTACGAAGGCTACGCCCTCCTTTTTCGTGGGGAAACAGTCTGCCAGCTCCGCGGTCATCGTGACCCCAACGGCCTCAGCCGGCCCCAGCTCGGCCGCAATCTCCGACAAGACGCCGCACAGTCCTTTCGGGTTCTCCCAGATCGAGTACGGCCGGCTCGCCACCACCAGCGATTCGCCCGCCGCGAGAGCTGCCTTCACGTTCGCGCCCCCGATATCCCACCCGAGCACTCGCCCGTTACTCATCTTCGAACGACTCCACATCACCTGAGGCGCTGAACCGGACGCTCCGCTCGATCCGCAGCTCAGTGGGCAGACGGCGCTCCTTGACCGCCGCAAGGATCGTCTCCGCCAGGTTGAGGTTGGTGGCGGCACGGAGCCCGACGTACGACGTCGTCAGCCGCGGGTTGACTTCAATCAGGAACGGTCCTCTCGGGGAGAGGATCAGGTCGACGCCCACGTACCCTTTGAGACCTGGGATCAGCTCGCAGGCGCTGCAGGCTACGGCCACAGCTTGGTCGGCCAAAGGGTGTCGCAACGGAAGATGACCGCCCTCGTAAGCGAACGAGCGCTCTACGCGCACCTTCTGCCGATTGAGGCTCAGCGGGCGCGCGCAGCCGTTGGCGCAGAGGATCGACGCGCTGGCGGCGGTGCCCTCGACGTATTCCTGCAGGATAACCGCCTCCCCCGTCCGTCCGGCGCGCTCGACGATCTCGTTGAGCTCTGGCGCGCCGCTTACAAGTCCGACGCCCTCGCAACCCGCACCCTGAGCGGGCTTGGCGACGAGTGGGAAGCCGACCTCGCGGAGAGCGATCTCAGCGTCACTAGACGGCCAGGTCCGGGGAACCGGCAACCCCGCTTCCGCCATCCGCCGGCAGAGAACTAACTTCTCGCTGGCCAGGCGAACCGCTTCGGCACCCGCGCCGATGTGCGTCGCACCCATGCGTTCGGCGAGATCTATTAGAGTGGCGAGGCAATCCGCCGTCTCCGGCGCGATGATCCATACCTCCCCCGCGATTGCAGCAAGTCGCCGGAACGTCGCCAGGTACGAGCCCGGGCGGATCGGAACGGCCTCGATCCCTGCCGGCAGTTCGGGAGATAGTCGCTGGTCGATCGTTGTAACGATCCGCCGGCGGTCCGTCAGGGCTAAATCGGCGAGGAGGGCTCGGAGCATAGCTAGCCCCTCTGACAGCAGCGGCGCCGACAGGGGTGCGCCGGAGAATCCGCCTCCAGCCACAAACTCGTGCACAAACGTGGTGCGCATCCGCTGATGCAGGTGATACCGGTCCTCGACGTACTGGCCCGTCAGGCCGTCCACGCGACGGGAGGAGACCGTCGCCGCTACCGCCCGGTGACGAGCGTCCTGGGCCGCGGCGCCGACCCGCTCGCGCTGGCCTGTGCTTTCCGAGACCGCCTAGGCCTGCGGGCTTGTTATCTGGCTGACCTCGCAGCGATCCAAGGGGGTCGCCCCGATAGCGATCTCATCGGCAAGCTGGCCGCTGAGGGTCTGGAGATGTGGGTCGACGCCGCGATCGGCGACGCGGCCACCGCCCGGCGCGTCCTCGCCGCGGGCGCGGCCCGCGCCGTCATCGGCCTCGAGACGCTCCCCAACCTGGCCGCCGCTTTCTCCTTGCCGACCGCTCTGCCCTCCGACCGACTCGTCTTCAGCCTCGATCTCCGGGATGGTGTACCGCTGGGGCGTCCGGCCACGCTTTCAGGCAAAGGCCCCCTCGAGCTCGCCGGGGAGGCATTGGAGTCGGGATACCGGACGCTGATCGTTCTCGAGCTTGGCCGCGTGGGCGGCCTGAGCGGCCCGGCCACCGAGCTGGTGCCGCCTCTGCGCGCCCAACATCCCGAATCGTCGCTCGTGGTCGGCGGCGGTGTCCGAGACGGTCGCGACCTCCAGCGGCTGGCGGATATGGGGTGCGCGGGCGTGCTGGTGGCAACCGCGGTGCACCTCGGCCGAATCACGCGAGCGGATATCGAGGCAATTGCGCGTCCGTCGTCTTGATGTCCGAACAGCCTGGCGACAGCGCCTAACAATACGGCTCGGGCAGCGTCGCAGCCAGCATGACACCCTCGGCAAGCCGTGCGTCGCGACCGCCTCCGTGCATACCGAATTCAGGGGAAGCGCAACTCTGAACCCACCCGTTTGGGTGGGACGCCCACCTCAACGTGGCCCTGCGAGCGGGTGTGGTCCACCTGGGCGGCAGCCCTTATCCTGGCTCAGTCGGATACAGTGAGACGACCGCAGACGGGGTGGCAGAACATCAGATTTGAGGACTGGGAGCGTGCCATGCCGTTCCATGCCAATCGCCCAATCATGCTGGGCGTCGTCGGCGACTCGGGAGCCGGGAAGTCAACTCTCTCCGATGGGGTCGTGGCGGTCCTGGGTTCCGATCGCGTCACCGACATCTGCCAGGACGACTATCACGCGTACGACCGTGTAGAACGCGCAAAGCAGAACATCACCGCGCTGCACCCGGCCTGCAATCACCTCGACGTCATGGCCCAGCATATGCGACTGCTGCGCGCGGGCGAGCGGATATTCAAGCCGGTGTACGACCACAGCGACGGCACTTTCGGCAAGCCCGAGATCGTCGCACCGAGGTCCGTGGTCGTGGCGCATGGGCTCCACGGCTTCTATACCGCGGGGCTAAGACGTGTCTGGGACGTCTCCGTGTATCTGGCCCCCGATCCCGACCTGCGGGTTGCGTGGAAGATCCACCGCGACACCTGGAAGCGCGGTTACACGCGCGAACAGGTGCTGGACCAGCTAGAGCGGCGGAGAAGCGATTCCGAGCGGTTCATCGACCCACAGCGGGAAAAGGCCGACATCGTGATCTCTTTCTACCCGCCGGATGACTATGAGATGACCCAGGACAACACCAAGCTCAACGTCCGTGTCACGCTTCGACACCCCATACCGCTGCCCGACCTCGAGGATGCCCTGGTGGCTGCACGGGGACAGAGTGGTGACGGGTTTGTCCGCTTCGAGCGGGGAGAGGCGGGAGTCGACCTGCTTCAGATCGATGGGCGGATTGCGGACGAAACCACCCTTCTGATCGAAGAGCGCATGTGGGACCACATGCCGACCGCCAAGCACCTGCGCGCCAACGCGCTGGGGACCTTCCTCGAGCGCGACGAGCGGAAGAAGTCGAACAGCCTACTGGTGACCCAGCTCGTCGTGACTTATTACTTGGTCAAGGCATCCGCTCTTGCTGTGAAGCAGGAAGAGCTTGCCGCCGCCGGTACTAGACAATGAGAGCCTCGTCACGCAGCAGCTCAACGTCACGCGCCAACTCAACGTTGACGGCCCAAAAATCGAAACCCGACCGGGCGACAGCCGAGCGCTGCATCAACACGATCCGCGCGCTCGCCATGGACGCGGTCGAGCAAGCGAACTCGGGGCACCCAGGGACGCCGATGGCTCTGGCGCCGGTGGCCTACGCCGTCTGGACCCAGTTCCTGCGTCATAATCCGAACAACCCGGCGTGGCCCGACCGGGACCGCTTCGTCCTTTCTTGCGGCCACGCGTCGATGCTCCTGTACGCACTGCTCCACCTGACCGGGTACGACTTGCCCCTCGAAGAGCTGATCCGGTTTCGCCAGTGGGGATCACAGACGCCTGGGCATCCGGAACGGGGGCTGCCTGCGGCCGTGGAGACGACGACGGGCCCACTGGGGCAGGGCGTGGGGAACGCCGTGGGGATGGCGATCGCCGAGCGCTTCTTGGCCGACCGATTCAACCGGCCGAGTTACCCGATTGTCGACCATCGGGTATGGGGCTTGGTCAGTGATGGCGACATGATGGAGGGCGTAGCCAGCGAGGCGGCTTCCCTCGCGGGCCACCTGCGGTTGGGCAAGCTGAACCTGGTATACGATGACAACAGGATCACCATCGAGGGTGACACCGCACTCGCCTTCTCGGAAGATGTCGGTCGGCGCTTCGAGGCCTATGGCTGGCACGTCCAGCACGTCGCCGACGGCAACGATCTGGACGCCATCGGCGCGGCTCTGGAAGCCGCTCGTGCGGAAACGGCGCGCCCATCTCTGATCGTCCTGCGGACGCACATCGCCGACCCGGCACCGAACAAGCGCGATACGGCCGAGGCGCACGGAGCGCCCCTGGGGGCTGAGGAAGTGCAGCTGACGAAGGAGGTCATGGGCTGGCCGACAGACCCGCCCTTCCACGTCCCTGAAGACGCGTTTTCGTTCATGCGCGGGGCCCAGGCGCGAGGTGAGGAGCTAGAAAGCGTCTGGCAGCGGCTGTTCGGCGACTATCGCAAGGCCCATCCCGAGTTGGCCGCTGAGTTCAGCCGCTGGATGAACGGGACGCTGCCTGAGGGTTGGGATGCGGACCTTCCCGACTTCGGACCGAGCGACGGCCCCCTTGCCACGCGGCAGGCGTCGGGCAAGGCACTGAATGTTCTGGCCGTGCGGGTGCCGAACTTGATCGGCGGGTCTGCCGACCTGGCACCGTCGAACAATACGCTGCTAAAGGGAGAGGCGGACTTCAGCGCCGACGGCGTCGGTCGCAACCTGCACTGGGGCGTCCGCGAGCACGGCATGGGCGCGTGCCTCAACGGTATGGCGGCACACGGCGGTCTCCGGCCCTACGGTGCGACCTTTCTGATTTTCACTGATTACATGCGCCCCTCTATCCGGCTTGCGGCGATGATGGAGCTGCCAGTCATCTACGTTTGCACCCATGACTCCATCGGTCTGGGCGAAGACGGCCCCACGCACCAGCCCGTGGAGCAACTGGCCGCGCTGCGCGCGATCCCCAACCTGGTGGTGATCCGGCCCGGTGACGCCACGGAGACGGTGGAAGCGTGGCGCATCGCCTTGGAGCGGCACGACGGGCCGGTGGTATTGGCCCTGACTCGCCAGAAGCTGCCGGTGCTCGATCGTACACGGCTGGAGCCGGCCAGCGGCGTCGGCCGAGGCGCCTACGTGCTCGTGGATCCGCCGGACGGAGACCCGAAGGCGATCTTGATCGCGAGTGGCTCGGAGGTGCAGCTGGCGCTGGAAGCCAGCGAACGCCTGTATGGCCAAGGCATACGCACAAGGGTCGTCTCCATGCCCTCGTGGGAGCTGTTCGAGCAACAGACGCGGCAATACCGCGACTCGGTGCTTCCGCCGGCCCTCCGGGCCCGGGTAGCCATCGAAGCGGCGTCGTCGCTGGGCTGGCTACGCTACGTGACGGACGACGGCGAAACGATTACGATCGACCACTTCGGCGCCTCCGCTCCCGGAGAGGTTCTGTTTCGAGAGTTCGGCTTGACCGTAGACCGGGTGGTCGAGGCGGTTCACGGAGTTCTACGTCGGAGGACATGATGTCAACTAACCCTCTCCTACGGTTGGGCGAGCTCGGTCAAAGCCCCTGGTATGACTTCATCACGCGCGACCTTCTCGCTTCCGGTGAGTTGCATCGGCTAATCGAGGAGGACGGCCTGAAGGGGATGACGACCAACCCAACGATCTTCGAGAAGGCCGTCGCCGAAAGCAGCCTCTATGACGAGGACGTGCGCCGCCTGGCCGCTGCGCGAAAGACGCCAGCCGAGATCTTCGAGGCGATCGCCGTCGCGGATGTGCGCCAAGCCTGCGATACATTCAGGCCGCTGTACGACGCTAGGGAGGGGCAGGACGGTCTGGTCTCGATCGAAGTGTCGCCGGCCCTCGCCTACTCCACAGCCGAGACGGTCGCCGAAGCCGAGCGGCTGTGGGGAGCGGTGGACCGGCCCAACGTTATGATCAAGGTCCCGGGCACGGTCGAGGGTCTGCCGGCCATCGAGTCGCTGATCGCCCAGGGCATCAACGTCAACGTCACTCTGCTGTTCTCGGTGGCTCGCTACGTGCGCGTCATCGACGCCTATTTCACCGGCCTCGAGAAACGGGCCGCACGGAGTCAGCCGATCGATCGCATCAGCTCCGTGGCGAGTTTCTTCGTGAGCCGGGTCGACACGAAAGTAGACACCCGCCTGGATGAGCTCGGGGACCCGAAAGGGCTCCGGGGAAAGATCGCCATCGCGAACGCCTGTGCGGCCTACGCCGAGTTCGAGCGTGCTTGTGCGACGGAGCGGTGGACGCGGTTGAAAGGGCTCGGTGCGCAGCCTCAACGACCTCTGTGGGCCTCGACCAGCACCAAAGACCCGCAGTATTCGGACGTCCACTACGTGGAACCGCTCATCGCTCCGAATACGGTCAACACGATGCCGCCAAACACGTATGACGCGTACCGTGACCACGGCCAGCCTGAGGTCCGAATACACGATGGGATCTCGGCGGCCCAGGACACCCTCGCGTCTCTTGGCGCTCTAGGCATCGATCTGAAGCAGGTGACAGCCGAACTCGAGAAGGAGGGTGTGGAGAAATTCGCGGCGTCATACGACTCGCTGCTCGCCAGCATTGAGGCGAAGATAGGCGCGCTGGGTGTGACCGCCGCCGAACGGAGCTAAGTTTCCGGGGTCCCCTCCGCCGCGGCGAATTTCATTGCCGCTTCAGTCCGGTTGTTCACGCCGAGCTTGAGGAACAGGTGTTGGACATGGTACTTCACCGTGTTTTCGCCCACCTCGAGCCGCTCGGCAATCTGACGATTGGTGAGACCCTTCGCGACGAGTTCCCACACATGCCGTTCCCTCGGGGTGAGTTCCCCCGGTCCGGTCCTTTTAGCACGCCGGTCCAGCCAACGGCGCGCCGCCTGCGGAAACAGCAGCCGCCCCTCGTAGACTTCGCGGATCGCTGCGATCGTGCGCTCGGGAGGCTCGGTCTTGAACGAGAGGCCGTCCGCACCGGCGTCGAGAGCGGAGCGCACGGTTTCGCCGTCGTTGTAAGCTGTGAGAGCGAGCATCTTGGGCGGATGCGAGAGGTCGCGAAGCTTCCGGATGAGCTCCGACCCCTTCATCGTCCCCAGCTCGAGGTCAAGCACAACCACGTCCGGCTCGATCTCCCGCGTCAGCGGTATGACTTCCGCGCCGTCGCGCGTCGCCGCCACCACTGACATGTCCGGCTGCGAATCGAGCAGGGCACGGAGCCCTTCCAGCACGATCGCATGGTCGTCGACCAACAGAACCCTGATAGTCATTCGCTCGAAAGTTTAACGTTGAGCTCGGTGCCCTGACCCGGTGTGCTGCGAATTGAAAAGGTGCCTCCTAGCGCCGCAACACGGTCCTGAATGCCCCGGAGACCGAAGTGGCCCCCTTCAACGGCCACGTCGCGCTCGGCTCGGAGGACCCGCTCGGCATCGAATCCCGCACCATCATCAGCCACGGTGAGGTGGAGCCACGACCCCGCGCGAGTCAGAAGGACCCGCTGGCAGTCGACCGCGCCGTGACGGTACCCGTTGGCCAGAGCTTCCTGAACGATCCGGTAGATCGCGATCTTCGCCGGCAAGGCGCAGCCGCCCAAATCCGGGGCGAGCGTCATTTCGACGGCCTGGCCCGTCAACTCCTCGTGCTGCACTGCCAGGCCCTCGATCAGATCCCCGAGTGGTCGACGCTCGAAGCCCGGAGGCCGGAACGCTCCCACAAGGTCGCGGATCTCGCCCAGCGCCTGCTGAAGGAGGCCGAGCGCCTGGTTCAGTCGCCGTTCGGCCTCGGACCCGTTCGCGAGCTTCGGAAGCGTCATCTTAAGCTGAGAAACCGCTGCGAACAGGTACTGGACCGGACCGTCGTGCATATCCAGCACGAGTCGCTGCAAGTCCCGCTCCCCAGTCGCCATCATGCGGCGCGAGGCGAGTCGCGCCGCGTCGTTTGTGTCAGGCACTGGAACCTAAAGCCCTCAAGCGCACCAATGCGACTCCTCAGCCTGCTTTTAACCGAGCGATTCGCGATACCAGGCTGACTGCCCGAACGACTCCTCAACCTCGACCGCGATCCCGCTGAGCCGGGCGGCGCGCCGTCCGCTGAGCACCTCTCTCAGTTGCCCCGCCAGGTACTTGGCGAGCATCTCGGCGGTGGTGTTTGGCACGGGCAAGAGGACGACGTCGTGCCGCGGGAAGAGATACCGCCGCTCCTCGTACCGTACACTGATCGAGTCGCCGTCTTCGCCGATCGTCAGCGCTGGATTGTGTTCCGGCAGCAGCATCTTGTGGTCCAGCTCGTTGATGATCTCGCGCATGATCGCCTTCAGCTCGACGAAGTCAAAGACGTAGTGGTTTTCATCGACATCGCCTTCGACCATAGCGGAGACCCGGTAGTTGTGGCCGTGCAACCGCTCACACTGGTCGCCGTAAGTTATGAAATGCCCGGCGGCAAAGACCAAATAGTCCTTGGAGACGCGCACCTCGTAGCGGCTCATAGCGGCTCTCCACACTCCGTTAAAACTACAAAGGTCGCCGCCGCTATCATGTCCGCCGTCGTTCCAGGGTTGCGCTCGTTCTTCGGGTCGCGAAGCGTACGGTCAAACTCGACGATCGCGCGTCGGCCCTCGTCCGTCCGCACACCGCCGAGCCCCACCACCTCGGATGCCGCGCGGCTCACCTCCTGCGCAGCGCCACGCCCAAGCTTCCGGGCGATCAGCGTATCTTCCACCTGCGCCAGGAGCTGCAGGTACGTTTGCACGATGGCGTCCGGCCACCCCAGTCCCGATCGCCGGGCGGCCAGGAGCGTCGGCGCTGTTTCGCCGAATGTGATCGCGAAGTCGGTCACATACTCCCTCGCGATGGTGTCACGGTCGGCCGCGAGGGCCATCGCTTCGCGGAGGGTCACCGTGGGCTCCTGCCGCAAGTCCTGACTCGGCGCCTCTCCGAGGCCGCCGGGCGAGGCCTCCCGGATCGCGGCGTACGCGTCCACCGCGTCCTGCACCGTCAATGCAGCCAGCACGGCCGTGAGGCTCTCCCGGAGGGGGCGGCCGCCCGCTGCGGCCGCCTTGGCGAGGGGAGCGAGGAGGAGAATAATCCCAAGGTTCACGTTCGACGCAACATACCGCCGCGTGTCGCGGACCGCCGCCCGAATCGTGGCGCCGACGCTCTGACTTCCGGCGGGCGCCATGGGCGGCCCAATCGCCACGGCGCTCGCCAGATAGTGCTCAAAACGCGCGTCAGCGAACCCGAATAACGGGCTCACATTCCCCGGCTTCGGCGCGCTCACTTCCAGGAGGCACGCGAGCTGGACAGCGCCAGCGATCTCCGTCTCGTTCACGCTCCCTGCCGGGCAGCGACCCGCGCGACCAGGTGATCGACGATGGCACCTGCGAGGTCGAGGTCGGTGGTGGACTGTAGGCCGCGCCATCCGGGGATCCCGTTCACCTCCAACACGTAGAGCTCGCCCGATCGAGCGGGCAATAGATCGACCCCGGCATACTCACAGCCTGCCGCAGCGGCGGCCTGCAAACTCAAAGCTTCCCACGTGGCTGGGAGGGTGAACGGGGCCATCCGGGCTCCGCGTGAAACGTTGGTGCGCCAGCCCTGCGCCTGCCGTTCGGCCGCCGCGACGACGCGTTCGCCGACGACAAAAGCGCGGACGTCTTGACCGCTATGAACAATTGTTTTCTGAATATAGTAGATCGAACGATCCAACTCCAGCGCCCGAAAGACCCGATACGCGACCTCCTCGTCATCCACGCGAACCATGCCCCGTCCATTCGATCCGAACAGCGGCTTGACGATGACATCCCCGAACGCCCGAAACGCGGCCATCGCCTCGTCCATACGCTCGGCGACCACGGTAGGCGGTGTCAGGATTCCAGCCTCATCGAGCAGCGTGGAGGTGTAGTACTTGTCCACGGTCCTCTCGATCGCCCGTGCCGGGTTGATCACCTCGATGCCAAGTCGCTCCAGGCGATGAAGCGCATCGACCCTGAAGATGATCTGCTCCAGCGAGCCGCGGGGTATGATACGGACCAGCACGGCCTCAAAGGTGTCGAGCGCCTGCTCGCCCGCTTTGAGGCACGGTGTCTCTCTCACTCGCCCGACCAGCGCGTCGATCGGAAGCTCGGTTGGCTCGATGCCCCGCGCCGCCAGCGCGCGCTTGAGCGCATCGATGTGCCAACCACTCGAGCCGGAGAGGATCGCCACCCTCATGAGAAAAGCGAAGCCCCCAGTACTTCGGCGTTGACCGACCCCGCCTGGAACGTGCGACCGCTCGCCACGTTGGTGAGAGAGATCTCGGCCGGGCTGAACAGGTGCGGGTCGATCTTGTAAAAATCGCCTCCGTAGCGCTGGAAGATGTCGTAGAATGGCGTGCCGTAGTCGGATGAGCTATTGGACGGGACGCGAGGCACGAGATCGGCCAACGCCTCATCGTCCGCACGGACCGTAAAGTGCGCGCGTCCGCCGTACAGAACGCAGTCGTTGGTGCGCCCGATCGCTCTGAGGTCGTCCTTGGCTACCGGCGCCAGCGGAGCCGTGCCCAGCCCGGCGAGCACAACTCCGATGTCGAATTCGAGCTCGAGCATCTTGTGCAGGGCGGTCTCCAGCACGCGGGCCGAGATCTGCGCTCCTCCCGCGAGGCTGGCCGTGGGCGCGATGAGGAATGTGAGGTGCTCGGGGCGAAGGCCCGACCTCTCTGCCGCGTAGTCGGCGACGGCTTCCGTGGGCAGCTCGCGCCCCTCAAGCACGAGGACGCCCCGCTCCCCCTCCTCTTGGTAGCCCAGCTTTTCGAACAACCCCTTCTCGACGCGCGCCATGGCGCGCAGCGGCCCCGAGCCCATGGCGAAATAACCCTTGGGATCGATCTTCCAGCCCGCGTACTGCGAGGCCATGCAGCTTTCCGCCGGGTGGTCGGTCGTCACGGTGAGGCCAGGGAGCCATTGGGCGCCGAAGTCGAGAGTTGTGAAGCCGATCTGGCCCAGGCCGCCCATACAGACCTCGGCCAGCCACCGGCCAGCCGCTAGCCCGCCCGGCACCTCGACACCCGCATCGATCACTCGGGCGCCATTGTCCAGCGTCTTGACCCCCACCCGCAGGGCGTCAGCCTCCGCGCAGATCGCGTCCGCGATCCGGGCGGCACGCTCGTTCATTCCGAGGTCCATACCAGGATCTCTCCTTTTTCAGGCTGGGCGAACTCGCCGAAACGCTTTCCAAGCTGAGCCATGGCATTCCCCGCCTGCACCCGGAAGGCGCTCACGTCAGGCTCGGGGCGGCCAGCAATTCGCGGAGCGCCAGCTTGTATTGGCCGAGCTCACCGCCGTAGTTGCCCGCCGAGATCGAATGCACGCCCGGCTGACACGCCGCCCGAATCCCCACTCGCATCGCTTCCTCGACGTCCGCGACGTTGAGGCCGTCGATCACGATCTCCAGCACGGAGTTGACCCCGTCGGGCAGGGCGCTCTCCACGACACCGCGCAGGGTCGGACAGTAGGCGTCGTTTGTCGTCGCCTTCAGAGAGTAGTGTCGTGAGCCGACTTTGCTTCCGCTCCGCACGATCCCGCCAGGAAAGGGGAGGATCACACCGCGGACGGATGCGATCGCGGCGACGGCGGCCTCCGCCGCGGCGAGCGTTGCCTCGGCCGATTCGCCCAGGATGATGAAGTTTCCGCCCCCTACGGCCGGGCAAGTCCCGAACCGTTCTTCCACCACGAACTCGCCTTCCATCACCGGCACGCGCCAGAAGCGGCGACCGTCGATGAGCTTGCTCACTTGGTACTTGTCCCCGAAGTAGCGGAGCTGGCCGCCCACCGAGATGCGCTCGGGCGCCTCGGGCAGACCGTCGAAGCAGGCCGTCGTGGGGCAGGTAAGGACGCACTGCCCGATCCGCTCCACCAGCCGCTTCTCCACCCCTTCGGCGTCAAAGGCGAACAGGAGCACGCTCGTCCCGGGGCGCCCGTCAGGGCTGACCTCCGCCGCAACGTCGGCCTCGATCCCGGCCTCACACTTGCATCCGATCACGGAGGTGGCGAACCCCGCCATCTGGGTCGCCGCCTCTCGCGCCCAGCGCTGACTGACGCCGGTGATCACCACGCGGGCCCCCCACATGGCGAACGCCTCGGCGAAGGTGTCCTCGACCCAGGTGCCGTTCAGTTTCATGGGCGATCGTCCTCGTCCTCAGTGATGGAACTTCCAAACTGCATCTTGCCCTGCGCGTCGGAAAAGGCCGGCGCTCGCGGAACCGGCATCACCGCTCCCAACCGTTGGCGCCCGGCGGCAGCATGCGCGCCTGGTGCACGCGCGCCAGTTGCTTGAGAAAACGCAGGCAGGCGTCGGGGCTCGGCGCCCGGGCGAAAAGCGTGCAGATCGGCGCGCCGGCGACGAACTTCGCTCCGGGCTGCGGGACGTCGCGGACGCCCGCGGCGAGCCACTGCCGCGTGTCGCCCAGAACGCAAGCTTGGCGCGCGAAAAGGATGGCCTTGCCGTGAGCCGGGCCTGACCTCCAACGGCTCGACAGCTCAAATACCGGGAGCGACCCGCGGCAAGCGCGCACGTGGAGGTCGAAGATCGACAGCCTGTAGGCGCTCTCCACCAGCTCCATCGAAGCCGTGTACCGCGGGTTGACTTCCAGCACGCAGACGCGGCCGTTCCGGGTCATGAAGTCGATCCCAAACACGCCACGAAGGCCGAAAGCGGTCACCACCGTCTCCGCGGCCTTCTGCACGCGAGACAACACGCCGGTGAACTCCTCTTCCTCATCGGTCAGCGGCAGCACGCTACCGCAGTACCGGAAGCCCGAGGCGCCGAACGCCTTGCTTCCTATGATCTGGCGAGCCAGTCCCAGCACGACGGCACGACGACCGTCCGCCACGACGACCGCCGAGCCGGGTGTCCCTCCGATGAACTCCTGGACGAATTCCCATGACTGCACGCCCTCGCCAGGATGCCACCGCGCCACGCCGACGCCGCCTCCGCTTCGGCGCCGCTTGCGGATCCAGCGCTGCCGCGGATCAGCCGTCCGCGCGGCGTCAGCTCCCAGCATGCGCGGGACCGCCAATCCCGCGGCTCCCAGCGCGCCTGCAAGCGCCACCGGATCCCGCGCTCCCCGCAGCGTCGTTGGCACATTTCCCAACAGCTCGCGGCCCGACGCGAGCCGGGACACCGCCCCGGGATAATTCTCCAGGCTGGCCCCGTAGACAACCGACGTCGCCGAGATCCGTTCGCCCGCACAGACGAGCGAAGCGGCGCAGCAAGGCAACCCGAGGTCCCCGAGGGCCAAGTTGGGAACCAGCGCCGTCTGGTCGAGGTCGCCGAAGTAATCGACGGTCGTGCACTTGTAGCCCGCTTTCACGGCCGACTCCGCCATAGCGCGCGTGGAAGCGCCAACGATCAGCACGAGCTCACTCATCCGGCCACTTCTGCCGGAGCCCCTCAGCTCCAGCGACAAACAAGTGATCGAATACGGTTCCCGAGGCGCTCCGAAGCTGCAGCGCCTCTACGAGCCCGCGGCGACTTCCGCCCGCCAGTCCGTCGGCCAGCAGCGCCGCCCCTTGGGCCGCTTCGCTGGCCACGCCGGCGAAACCTTTGACGACTCGCACCGGAGCGAACCTCGAGAGGGCGTCGCGAAGACGGGAGACCACCCAGTCGACCCGGGTCAGCCGTCCGGAGAGCAAGATCTCGCGGGCCCGCGGGATCAATGCGTGCTCCGCCGCGACCGCCTTCAGCACGGCCTCCACCAAAGCCTCCTGGGCGCCGCGGGCCGCCGCATCCGACCTCTGACCCAGCTCTTCCGGGGAAGCATCCGGTGAGCCGGCGAGGAACGCCGCGCCTCCGGAGACCAGAACGGCCTTGGGAAACCTTCCCAAAAGGTACGGGACCTCTCCGTCCATGGCACCCGCCGACCGGAATCCCATGGGCCCGCTCGATCCGCCTTGACCATCGACGATGCGGCCGCGATCGACCGCCAGCACCGCGCTGAAGGCCCCGCCCAGCTCCGCCAAGACGAAGGAAGTTTCCTCGTAGCTCACGCCGAGACACGATGCCTGGTCGTCGATCGCCAACGCGGCCGCGCATACCTTGTCGGCCGTGCCCATGTCGATTCGGTTGGCTTTACGGTAGGCGGGTACCGTCGGCAGGTGCACCACCCCCGGGAGGAAGACGACGGGAAGGCGCGCGCTGCGGAGAGCCCCGAAGACGCGGCCCAGCCCCGCGACCTCTTCGGCCTGCGCGGGCCGGCGGGCGAGGTTGGCGAGCAGGATGTCGCGATCAGTCAGCCGGTCGATGGCGATGAGGGGAAGGCCAAAGCCTGACGGGCCAGTGATCAGCTCTGCAGGCCGCGCGCCGCTGAGGAGATCGACGAGCAGCTGCGGCTTGGCGATGACGTCCGCGCTGGGGAGTGAGCGATCCAGGAAAACGCGCCCGTCCTCGAGCCCGCAGAGGTCGAAGCTGAGCGTGCCGGGATCGATCCCGATGACGCGAGCCATCGGCGCTCAGAGCGAGTGCGCGACTTCGTAGATCGTTTCGGCGTCCAGAATCAGGTCTTTGGTCTCGAACAGCCGGGCGATGCAGGCCTTGTGAAGTTTCATCTTGAGGCCGCCGATGCCCAACGCACCGAACACGACGGCGCCGTCTTTCTTCTCCCCGTCGTCGGTCGGTTCAATCCCATCCACGCCCAGGGGCGGCACCGCGTTGACGTCGCCCAAGACGCTCGCCCCACGCCCGCGCCCCCAGCCCGCGCGCTCGACCAGCCGGACCCCCGGCGGCCCCGAGGCAAACACGATATCCGCCTCGTCCAGAACGCTGCCCGGGCCAAGCGGGTAATCGACCACATCACCCGTGATGCTGCAGCCGAACCGGCGTCGGATGGCGGAAGTCGCTCGCTCTGCCGCCTCCTGATCTCGCGACGCTACGATCACGTCCGCCCCGGCGCCCGCGCACAGCCCCGCCACACGGCTGCCGACCGCGCCCGACCCCCCCAGGATCAACACCCGCTTCCCCTTGACTCCCCCAGCCGCACTCTCGAGCTTGGCCACCGATGCCACCGCCGTCGTGTTGGAACCGTTCGGGTCCAGCATCAGGGAGACGTGAAACGGCCCAAAGAAAGCCTCCCGGGCCCGTTCCAACATCTCTTCCGCCATCGCGACATCGGAGCCGCCCAGAAAGACGGCCGTGTGCTTCAGATCCTTCAGTCCGCGGGTGAAGATCGCCCCGTGGATGAGGTCGCGCACATCGGCGGGGCGTACGCCGCCGTAGCTCAGGACTTCGTCCGCTCCGCCGTCGTAAGCAACGATCGAGTCAAACGAGCTCGGCAGACGATCGCTGTCGAGTTGGATGAGGAGTTTCTTCATGCGCGCGCGCCGTGGGGCGGCTCAACGCCGCCCCAGCGCAAGGGCTTGCAACTCGTTGGCCTACGACTCGGCGCCGGCAGCGAAGGGGTGCCGCGCCTGCTTCTTGCCCGCGAGCACCGCGTCCACCTTCGGCTCGCCCTTCAAGGCACGGGCAATCGATTCTTTGGTCGCCTTGTAGTTATAGTCGTAGATCTTCTTGTCGTCCTCCGCCTCCCAGTGGATGAACACCCCGACCAGGATGCAAAGGTCATCCACGTCCTTCTTCGGAATGACACCCTGCTCCACGCTGTCAACGACGGCCCGCGCCACCGCCGCCTGAGCCGGACCAAACATCTGGACCGCCTGCTTCGCGCCTTTGATCGTCACCTTGTTGAAGAGCAGAGTGTCGGGCTTCGCCGGGAGGTTCGGTGAGACCACCGCCAGCAGCGCATTGTGACCGGCACGTTGCGCCACGAGGCAGTTGGCGAAAGCCTGTCCCGCGGGGCCGCTCTTCGAGCCCATGACTAGGTCCACGTGGGCGATTTCGTTACCGTCGCCGACCAGTGATTCGCCGATCATTAGGGACGCCATAGCCGTTCTCCTGTTTGGGAAGGGTGAGAGTGATGCTGGATAATGACAGGCTCCCGGAACAATAGTTCCGAGAACGGGCAGCCGCCAGAGACAACAAGGGGCCGCTCCCCTGCGTGACTCCGCGCCCCTTGAAATTTCGAAGAACGTCCACCACTATAGAGCAGCCCGTACCTCAATGTCAAGAAGGAAAGGCGCGGCCGAGGCCCTGGAGCCGCTTTCGATTCCCTGCGGGGCCGGTTCTCTGCCGGGATTCAGGGCTCGTCGCAGCCGGAGAATGAAGCTCTGCGGAGCCGAGGGGCACGTTTCTGCGGCCGGTGCAGCGAAAGAGGGCGCTCGGGTGCATCCTGAGAGCCCCCTGGCGCGATGCCTTGCGCGACGGGGGCGCTACCCCTATACTGCCCCTCACACACTAAGGCAAGTGATAATCCCTGTTGGCCTGGGGAAACATTCTGACTCGGGGGACGTGGGGTCGAGGGGCCTAAGGGCATGCCTAGCAGCCCGTTAAGAAGCCAACCTGGCGGTGACGGATGTGTAGACATTCCTCCGTTGAGTGGCGGAGAGGCCAGCGAACCCGGGACACGAACGGCCAGCAGATGTTGTGGTTGGCCTCGTTTCCGCCCGCTCGTCTGCCGCGGAGCCTGTGGGGCTGGTGGCGCCAACTCGCGGAGGCCTGGTCTACCGCTCTGCCACCCCTCTCCTTCCTCGACACCGCTTCCCGCTTCTTTGCCTTCTGGACATTGACCGATTCGTTCACCACCGGACCCGAGAGTTCACGGCGTCGTCAGGTGGATACGACCTCGAATAGCCTGTGGCTTCGCTGGAGCTGTGGCGGTCACGGCTGCACGACGCCGAACGTGTTGATAGCAGGATCGATGCGCGGACCAGCCAGCGGACGTAGTCCTCCGGTCCACGCATGCTAAGCCACGGGTGCCGTAGCTGTCTACGGCGCCTGTGCGCCTCAGCGTTGTCGGAGCTGACCGGGACCAATTCCCGACCCAGTCGGATCTCGACAGCAGTCAGTGAACCTTGTGCCTAGGAGCGAACCATGAATCGATCGATTTATCAGGCCTGCGCCTGGGGGCTCGCGGCGAGCTTCTTGTTTCTCGCCGCTCTCCCAGCTACCGGCCAGGACCTGACACGGCTTCAGGAGGACCCCAACACCTGGGTGATACCGAACAAGGATTTCGCAGGAACCCGCTACAGCCCTCTGGACCAGATCAATAAGGGCAATATCGAGGACCTGCATGTGGCCTGGACCTTCTCCACCGGCACCCTGCAGGGGCTCGAAGGCAACCCGCTCGTTCTGGACAACACGATGTATTTTGTCACCTCGTTCCCCAACATCGTGTATGCCCTCGACCTGACCAAGCCGGGTGCCCCGATCAAGTGGCTCTACAAACCGAACCAGGACCCGACCGTTCCAGGCGTCGCCTGCTGTGACCTGGTCAACCGAGGTGTGGCCTACGGCGATGGAAAGATCATCTTCAACCAGCTCGACGCGACCACGGTGGCGCTGGATGCCAAGACGGGGAGAGTGGTCTGGCAGGCCAAGCAGGGCGACCCGAAGAGGGGCATGACCCAGACCGCCGCCCCGCTGGTGATCAAGGACAAGGTGATCAGCGGGATCGCTGGCGGCGAGTTCGGAGTGCGGGGCTTCCTCACCGCCAACGACCTCAAAACGGGCCGGCAGATCTGGCGGATGTACAGCACCGGCCCCGACGCGGAGGTCGGCATCGGCCCCGACTTCAAGCCGTTTTACGCGGACCACAAAGGCAAGGATCTGGGAGTCACGACCTGGAAGGGTGACGAGTGGACGCGCGGGGGCGGCACGACGTGGGGCTGGTACTCCTACGATCCCGAGCTGGATCTGCTGTACTACAGCACGGGCAACCCCGGGACGTGGAACCCGGACCAGCGCCCCGGCGACAACAAGTGGTCGATGACCATTTGGGCGCGCGACCCGGACACCGGGATGGCGAAGTGGGCGTATCAGATGACGCCGCACGACGCGTGGGACTACGACGGGATCAACGAGTGGGTCTTGGTGGACCTCGAGATTAAGGGTAAGACGCGGAAAGCGATGGTCCACTTCGACCGCAACGGCTTCGCTTACACGATCGATCGTACCAACGGTGAGGTGCTCGTGGCGGAGCCTTACGGGCCGGTCAACTGGGCGAGGGGGATCGATCTCAAGTCCGGGCGGCCGATCGAGAATCCGGAGAAGCGGACAAGCTCGCAACAGAATACGACCAACATCTGCCCGTCGGCCATGGGCTTCAAGGACCAGCAGCCCGTAGCCTGGTCGCCAAGGACGAAGTTGATGTACGTACCCGGCAACAACCTCTGCATGGAATACCAAGGGGTAGAGGTGAGCTACACGGCGGGCCTGCCCTACGTCGGTGCCATCGTGAAGACCCACCCGGGTCCGGGTGGACACCGCGGCTTCGTCCTGGCCTGGGATCCGGCCACGGGTACGAAGAAGTGGGAGACCCGCGAGATGTTCTCGGCCTGGGGCGGCACCCTGGCGACCGGTAGCGATATCGTCTTCTATGGAACGATGGACGGCTGGTTCAAGGCTCTCGATGCGACCAACGGCAGAGAGCTGTGGAAGTTCAAGACCGGCGCCGGTATCATCGGAAACCCGATGACGTATATGGGCCCGGACGGTAAACAGTACGTGGCGATCCTTGCGGGCGTCGGCGGCTGGTCGGGAGCCACGGTATCTCTCGATCTGTCCCTTGATGACCCCACCGCTGCGCTCGGAGCGGTCAACGCATTCAGCGATCTGGGTCAGCATGTAGCCAAGAGCGGCATGCTCTTCGTGTTTGCTCTTGACTAGGACCTGCCGCGGCCCTTGGGCACCGTCGGACTACCGGCGGTGCCCAACGGGTCTCTCAATCCCTCCAGGAGCCGTACCTGGTTCGCGCCCGTGGAGTTTTCGGGGCGCGGTCGGCGGCTTCTAGACACATTAAGCGAGGCCTCATGGGAAGTCTGAGACTGGGATCACTCTCGGTCGGTAGCGTGTTCCTCCTGCGCGCTTTTGTTCTGGTCGCCGCCGGATCACTCGTCGTGGCGGGCAGCCCCGAGCGGCGAGTGAATCAGGCCAGGGAGTTCCGGGTCTGCGCCGACCCGAACAACCTTCCCTATTCCAATCGGCGGCAGGAAGGGTTCGAGAACAAGATCGCGGAGCTGATCGCCGCGGAACTGAACGCTAGCGTCAGTTACACCTGGTGGCCTCAGCGACGCGGCTTCATCCGGAACACACTGAGGGAGCGAACCTGTGATGTGGTGATGGGCGTTCCCAGCAGCTACGAGCTTGTCCTGACGACCAAGCCCTACTACCGCTCCACCTATGTCTTTCTCTATCGGAAAAACAGCGGGTTCCAGATCGGCTCGTTCGATGACCCGATTCTGCGCCAGCTCAAGATCGGCGTTCACACGATCGGGGACGATTATGCGAACAGCCCGCCCGCCCACGCCCTGGGGCAAAGGCAGATCGTGCAGAACGTGGTCGGCTACAGCGTGTACCGCGACTACAGCGAAGAGAACCCGCCGGCCGCGATCGTCCACGCCGTGGCGGTGGGCGAAGTCGATGTCGCGATCGTCTGGGGCCCGATCGCGGGCTATTTCGCCAGGCAGCAGGGGGTGGAGCTCGAGCTCGTACCTGTAACGCCGGCGATCGATCTGCCGTTCTTGCCCTTTGTGTACGACATCTCGATGGGCGTGCGTCGTGAGGAGGAGGGCGAGGCGCTCAAGGAAGAACTGGAAGCCATCTTGGCCAGGAAGTCGACCGAGGTCAGAAGGATCCTGCAGGACTATGGCGTGCCGATCGTCGGCTTCGCGAGACCGCGCGCTCAGACCGTGGACAGCTCGCAGGATACGTCGACGGGAGCGCTCGCCCAGACCCTGGACAAAGCGCAGGATACGGCGACGGTGACGCAGCAGGGGCCAAAGAAGCTCAACCCCTACACGGGTAATACCGAGGCGATCGCCGAGGGGAGAAAACTCTACCTGAAGCACAACTGCTACGGCTGCCACGGGCTCATGGGCGGCGGCGGGATGGGAAAGCCGCTGAACGACGCGGAGTGGCTCTACGGCGGCGATGATGCCAGCGTGCTCGAGACGATCATGCAGGGTCGGGAGGGCGGGATGCCCCCATATAAAGATCTGCTGAACGAGGATGACGCCTGGAAGGTCATCGCCTACATGCGATCGTACTATAAGGGCGATCCCTCCAAAGCCCCCTGGTAACGGGTTCGGAGGACGGAGCAGGGCAAATGCTGGGGCACCGCTGGACCCGACGGGAGTTTGTGAAGTCCACCGCGGTCTCGGCCGCTGCGGTGATTTTGCCGGTGTCGCCGGCTGCCTGCCGGCGTCCCGAGCCGGCGACTCAAGATGATCTCTTCCGAGTTGGCTTCGTCGTTCCGGGGTCGGGCCCCCTGGCGGAGGCCGGCGTGGCTGCCGCGTGGGGCGCTGAACTGGGGGCGGCCGAGGCGGTCCGTCTGGCAGAGCTGTTCGATCGGCGGTTCGAGCTCGTCACGGCACGTGCCACCGGGCCGGAGGAAGTCGAGCGCGCGACTCAGAGGCTCGTCAAGGAGGACCGGGTCTACGCGATCGTGGGCGGGCTCGACGATGCCACCTGCCTACTGCTCAGCCAGCTGGCTGAGCGCCAGGGCTTTCTCTTTTTCAACGTGGGGTGCCGCGACGACGCGCTGAGAAACGAGCGCTGCCGCCGCACGACGTTCCACGTCGAGGCGAGCACCGCCATGTACGTGGACGCCCTGGCTCAATGGCTGGTCGGGTCGGCCGGACTTCGACGATGGTATTTCGTATCGCCCGCCTCCGAAGCCGGTGCCGCCGTCTACCATCGGGCCCAGCACGCACTACGGAAACAGGGTGGCGAGGAGATCGGCAACGTGGCGGTGCCCCCGCAGACGGAGGAGCACGCGGAGCTGTTCGAGCGGCTGGTGGAAGCTCGGCCCGATGTGGTGTTTCTTGGCCTGGCCGAAAAGGCGCAGGCTGCTTTTCTGCGGCGCTACCACCGTCTTGGCTCGCCGTTCGAGCTGGCCGGCCCCTTTGTGAGTGCCGTCCAGCTTTGGAACGCCCCTGCCGAGGAACGGGCCGGCATTTGGCCAACGCTGTGGCATCACGAGCTCTTTCGATTCGGGGCGGGACAACTCGGCGACCGCTTCACAAAGCTTTCTGAGCGCCCGCTGGATTCGCGGGGCTGGGCGAGCTGGATGGCCGTGAAGATTCTAGCAGAGACGGTGATGAGGGCGGGCACGACGGAGGCGAGCGAGCTGGTCCGCTTCCTCGAAGCCGATCGCACTCAGTTCGATGGACACAAGGGGAAGAAGTTGACTTTCCGGTCATGGGACCACCAGCTTCGCCAGCCGCTGTACCTCGTGCGAGCGGAGATGCAAGGACCGAATCAATGGGATGTTCTCGAGCACGTGGCTGAGCTTCCCCTCGGACGTCCGGATTCCAGACGCACGTCGCAGGAGTTGCTCGATCAGCTGGGCGATCTCCAGACCGAGACGCGCTGTCAGTTCGGGGAGGCCGCAAGTGGCGGGGTTTGATCCCCAACCGCGCCGGCGGCCCACCCGTCGTCTGCCGCGCTAGACATAGGAAGACTCAGGTGAAAATGAACCGTTCTCGAAATCGTTGGGCTCGGCTTGCCGCCCTTGCCGTTACACTGCTTCTTCCGGCCGTCGCGCCGGCCCAGACGGCTCCCCTGGCGTACGTCTCCAACGAACGGTCGCGTGACATCACCGTGATCAACACGGCCGACGACCAGGTACTCGCCACGATCGCGGTGGAGAGTGGGAGGCCTAGAGGGATACAGGTGAGCCCCGACGGAAAGACGGTCTACGTGGCGCTCAGCGATGACGCGCCGAGGATCGAGGCCGATGACGATGCGATCGTCATAATCGACGCTGCCACCGGGACAGTGAAAAGCAGGCTGCCCGGCGGTACCGACCCTGAGCAGTTTGCGGTTAGCCCCGACGGGGTGCGGCTCTATGTCGCGAACGAGGATGCCGGGACCGCTTCCATCATCGATCTGCCGACGGGTCAGGTGATCGCCACCCTTACGGTCGGTATCGAGCCCGAGGGGGTCGCCATCAGCCCGGACGGAAGGTGGATCTATGTCACCGCCGAGACGAGTAACACGGTGTCTGTGATCGATAGCCAGAAAAATCGAGTCGTGGCGAGCTTTCTGGTCGACATACGCCCGCGCGCCGCGGCGTTTTCCCCCACCGAGCCAAGGGCGTACGTCACGACTGAGCTCGGCAGCACGCTGATGGTCGTGGACACCGACCGACACGAAGTCATCGACGTTATCGAGCTGGAAAGCGGCGAGGCGAAGCCCGTTGGTGTCGCCGTCTCCCCCGACGGGAAGAAGGTGTACGTCGCGAACGGACACGCCGGCACTGTCTCGGTGATCGATGCGGCGACCCACCAGGTGATCGCCAGCGTAGCGGTGGGGAAACGCCCGTGGGGGATCGCGGTCTCCCCGGACGGCGAGAAGATCTACACGGCGAATGGGCTGTCCAGCGACGTCTCGGTGATCGAGGCGGCAACGCTGCAAGTCATCGCGACGGTCCCCGCCGGCGAGGGTCCCTGGGGTGTGGCCATCGGTCCCTAGGCCGGCTTGTAAGGGGCGCGGGGCACTGACCGCCAGGCCCAGCGCCTGGCGCCCATCAGCGTGAGTCGTCAGACCGGGACGCCTAACCCCGGTGCGGCGTGCCTACAGAGAACGTGGAACCTGGGCGTATCTGGGGACGTTTAACTATGTGGGGTAAGGGGTTGTGGGCGTGAGGGCGGCTATCGGGCAAGCTGCCCGGTTTCCCGGCGTTTTCAGGTCAACCGCGCGGGCCGACCGGCGGCGTTGCCTCCCTGGACTCCGGGCGCGGATGAGGCGGATTTCGGCGCTCGAGAACGGGAAGGATCGAATGGGTAGCGAGCAGCAAGGCCAGGAGCCAGAGTTTTTGGCACGTTCCTTGCATTCCTAGCCTGTGGCACTGGCCGTCAGTCATCCCTCCCGCTGCGGCCAACTTCCCCCGAAGAACCGATAGCATCGACTGGGACACGGCTCATCTCCCAACCGCGGCTCAGCCGGTGTCGCGAAGGGGTGATGCAGTATGCAAGGCCAGCTTGGGCTCGAAAGATCGGAGAGACGCGCGCTTGCGCGGGCCGTCTCCGGTTCGTGTGCCCGATTCCGACGCTGGTGCTCCGCGCTACTGCTCCTGGGCCTCACCGCCGTCTACCCCGGAACCGCGGCTGCACTTCAGGTCATTGCCCACCACGTTCCCGGGGAATCGAGCAAGCCGGCAGGCCCACCTGCTGACTCCGGGTTGGCAAAGCCCTGGTTCATGTGGGAGGGACGCCCACCCAGCGTCGAGCCCACGGGCCGCGAGACACACTTCGTGGTCGAGGCGGCCGCCCGTCCCAAGTTACAGGCCCTGTGGGCGGAGAGCATCAACGCGACCCAGGAGAGGGTGGCGTGCATCGCCGGTTTTCTGGAGCGTGACATCTACCACGTCACTGCGGTGCAGGCCGTACCGACGGAGATGGCCGACTCGCTGCACGTCAGCCCGGAGCCGTCCCTCGAGCGTTGCGGTCCTCCCGAGTGGGCTGGTACGGTGCATACGCACATCATCCCCTATCGCGGCCAACCGTATTCAACCCTCTCGGCATCCGATCGCGCCGTCACGAGTCTTTGGCGACGGAGACACAAGACTGAGGGCGTATTCTGCGTCCTTTACAGCAGCTTTGAGGCATACTGCGAGTACGGCTTCACCCTGAACGGCGACGCTCTCTACGATGATGACGGCGAAACGCCCGCCCAGAACCGCTTCGGCTTGATGCAGCAGGGCGGGACTATCAAGCAATAACTGCCACTCGTGTAGGCCCGGCGTCGAGTCGGGCCCCTCCACGTCAGCGATAGAAGGCCGAGCGGCTCCGATCTGGAGCCGCTCGGCGTGTAGCAAAGTCCA
>CAYGCC010000107.1:0-2703 GCA_964348165.1 uncultured Gemmatimonadota bacterium
GGGGTAAATTCATGTACGTGGACAACGACATCTTCGGACTCGGCTCTGAAGGGAACAACGCGAACGCGTGGAAATTCCAAGGCAATAGCAACAACCTGATTGCGCCCGACGGCAGCCGCGTCAACTACAACGGTCACGCTCATATCCGCTGGAATGAGCAAGACCTAAAGGTGACTTCCCTTAAGGTCGACGTTCACTGAGCATTGCGGTGGCTCTGGCGGGCTGCCGAACACCCACCGCTCGGCCCAGTGCCGGGCGGTGGGATCGGCATGGGTCGTTTCGCTGGGTCCTGTCGCGTTCGCAGAGCTAATTGCCGGCCCGCGGCTTGATGCCGGTGATCCCCCAGACCAGCCGGTCCAGCCCCTTACGATCGATACCGCCCCGCAGATCAGCCCAGGTGTGCTGACGCAGGAACAGCGGCAGGTCCGGGCTCTCGGCGGCGCCCGGCAACAGCACCGGGATGACCGGCATGCGCCGCGTGACGCACTGGTCCAGGCAAGCGCGCATCTCGGGCTCTTCCCAGGGGCCCAGACCGTCGGCGCCCACCAGCACAGCAGCCGAACGCACCGTCTCGATGACGTCCTCGATCGCCTCTTGCCAGGGACGGCCGGGGACCAGCTCCCACTCGTCCAGCCAGACGCGCAGGCCGCGCTCGCGTAACGCCTCACCCACGACGCGCACCGTGGGCTTGTCCCGGCCGTTGTGGCTGAGGAACACGTCGAAGGGCTCGGTCGCCGCGGCGACCTCCTCGCGCGGCTCGCCGACTCGGACCCACGCCGCAGGGGCCGCGCGCAAGCGCCCGCTCTGCACGACGGCGCCGCCCAGCATCAGCCCGCTCAGCCCCCAGACCGCCGTGAGCGGGTAGCTCAAATCGACCCAGACGAGTCCGATGCGCATGGCGAGGGCGGCACAGACGACGACGGCGAGGGAGAGCAGGGCGGCGCCGAGGAGGAGCGGCTTGCGGCCGCCGCCGCGGACCTGGATCAGGATGAGCAGGTAGCAGAGGGCGAAGATGATGGGAAAGCTCCATCCACGACCGATACGCTGGATGAAGTGCGCGGTTCTAAGGCTATGTGCGGCAAAGGAATGGATGCGCACACCTTCCATTTCACCGAACGGGGTCTCGTGCCGGTCGCCCGGCCGGTATGACCCCACCAGCACGAAGCGGTCGCGAAACTTCTCCCGATCCGCCTCGGCGATCTGCGGACCCACGAGGGTGGTGATCGAATCCCGCGGCTGTGTGAACTGAAGCAGCTCGACATCGGGCAAGCGGGCAGCTTCGCGCGGCAAGCGCTCGGCGATCTTGAGGGAGAGCGCCTGACGACTGCGGTCGCCTTGCACAAAGAGTGGGATCATGCGGATGCGGTCGTCCGACTCGCGGTAGCCGGTCAGGCTGCCGAGGTTCTGTTCGGGGATGCAGTCGCGCAGTGTTTCGGGCAGCGGTTGCCGCACCAGCACCCCGTCCTGCTCGGCCAGGTGGTAGCCGAAAAAGATCGGCAGTGCCGCCTCTGCGGCTTTGCCCAGCCAGAAGCAGAGGATGCGGTCGGCGGGCGACGTACCTTGCAGGACGTAGTCGAAGGCGATCCCCTTCGCCTCGCGCTCGATTGCCGCCTGGATGAGCCGCGCGTGGATGCGCCGCGGAACGATCGCTTGCTGGCCGGCGAAGGAAGGTAGCGTAACGATCAACAGGTCGTGGGCGGCCGGGGCGTCGGGCGCCAGCCAGTAGTGCCAGTCACCCACCCAGCTCAGCCCCAGAAAGTTCGGGGGCCTGGCGTCCTCGTAGCCGGCCAGCGGCGTGCGCTTGCCGTTAAGCAGGTCAGTGCCAGCCGCCACGGCGAACAATAGACAGTAGCAGAAGAAGAAGGTGAGAAAGCCGCCGCCCAGCACCAGCCGGCGATTTTGAACCAGTGGCCGCCCCAGATACCAGACGGCGGCGGCCAGCGGGAGCAAGACCGCCGTCACTCCCCACGGGTTCTCGGAGAACGAACCGAGCAGCCGGCCCAGCACGACAGCACCGGCCCAGACGGGCAGCGCCCAGGCCAGCCCCTTCAGTTGCTCGCGGCGGACCGCCTGACGCGGCCCGGGCAGGTCAGCCACGGAGCTTGGCGAGAATCTCGCGTTGGGCGCGCAGTTCGGTCTGGGACAGCTTCCCGTCCTGCTCGTTCAGCTTCAACGCTCGCTCGCCGTAGGCGGCGCTCCGCTTCACCTCCTTGAGCTCGAGGTAGGCTCGAGAGAGCGCGTAGTAGTCGCGCGAAGTCGCACGGCCGGCCTCGACTCGGGCGAGGAGGCTCTTCACCGCGTCGTCCACCTTGCCGGCGGCGATCAGCTCCAGGTCGGTATCGGTGGTGCTGACCGCCACCGCCTTGAGCATGTCGGGCCGGACACGCGCGATGTAGAAGTCGCGGTTGGTCGCGGTGAGGCCGCTTTCCAGCGTACCGGGGTCGATGTCGTAGCGCCGAAGTTTTTGCTCGTTCGTGAGATCGACGCGCTTGAGGTTGTACAACGCCGCGTTGTTGATCTTGTACTGGATCTGGTACTTGGCCAACTCGGCTCGCTTGGCCGTGTCGGCCGGGTTCTTGAGCACCTCGGAGTGCAGCGTCGTCAACTGGTTAACCACGGCGGTGCGATCGCTGATCTGCGCGCCGGCCTTCGTCGCTTTGGCGACATCGAGAGTGGAGTAGACAGCGGCGGAGCGCTGGTACT
>CAYGCC010000108.1:0-3014 GCA_964348165.1 uncultured Gemmatimonadota bacterium
CACGCGCTCATCCTCCCGCGCCGGCATGAGCCCGACTTCCTCGCTCTCACGCCGGACGAACGCTCGGCGATGTGGCAGCTTCTGCCGGAGGTCCTGGAGCGGATCGAGCGCGAGCACAGCCCGGACGGATACAACATCGGCGTCAACGTGGGCGAGGCGGCCGGCCAGACCGTCGCGCATGCTCACATCCACGTGATCCCCCGCTACAAGGGCGACGTCGAGGATCCGCGCGGCGGCATCCGCTGGATCCTTCCGCGCAAGGCGCCCTACTGGCGCGACTGAGCGATGGCGAGGCTGAGCGAGCGGGAGCGCGGGCCGATCGCGCTGGCCGAGAAAGTCCTCACCCTCCTGGACGAAGGCGCCTTCACCGCCACCTACAAGTACGCGGTGCTGCTCGGGCTGATCGACCTCTGCCTGGAGAACACCACGAGCCGGGGCGCGTCGCCCGACGTCCTCACCACTCGCCAGCTGGCGGAGAAGATCGTCGAGATCTACTGGCCGCAGGCGACTCTCTTTCCCGCCGGCACGGCCGCTCGCGTGCTCAAGCAGAACGCCGGGAAGCCCGAGAGCCAGGCGCGCATCATCCTCGACATCCAGCGCTTTCGCGACAAGCGCGTTCAAGACGCCACCGTCCCGCTCGCCCAGGCCCGTCAACGAGCGCCGAAGGGCTACGAGCGCCTGGTCCGCTCGGTGGAGTGGAAGCTGATCGAGATGCCGCTGCCCCGGCTCCAGATCATCGGCGGCCAGGAAGACGCCTTCCTCTACACCATCGGCTGGGACCCGTCGATCAAGCGCGGCGCCGTCAAGGAATATCAGGAGGGCGGGGGATCGTTCGACAACCGCATCCTGCTGAGGCCCGGCGTCGGCGAGTACCTGGTCCAGTTGAACGGACTGCTGCGGCCGCTCATTCATCGGCAGTGGGCGGCGATGGTCGCGAGCCTCAACCGCCTGGAGGAGGCCCGGCTGGAGCGCTTCCTGTTCGGCGCCGAGCGCGTACCCACGGACGTCGTGCGGCCGGGGCTGCGCGAGATCCAGGACGACCGCTGCTTCTACTGCGAGGGCCGCCTGTCGGACGCCGCGGGACGCCGCGCCGAGGTGGATCACTTCGTCCCCTGGGCGCGCTACCCTAACAACGCCATCGAGAACCTGGTCGTCGCGCACGAGCGCTGTAACGGCTACAAGCGCGACTTCCTCGCCGCGGCCCAGCACGTTGGAGGCGTGGCGAGCCCGGGTGGAGCCGGGATCGGACGTCGCCGGCGAGCTGGTCCAGCTGGCCGCGGACACGGCCTGGGAGCGGGCGCCGGAGCGGTCGCTGAGCGTGGCCCGGGCCATCTATCTGCGCCTGCCCGACGGGTACCGGCTGTGGCTGCGGGCGCGTGAGTTCGCCGAGCTGGATCGCGGGGCGCTGGAGCCGGCGCTGGTCTGACGGAAGCCACCCACGGTTCGCTCTTCGACCGAGTTTGAGAATCGGTTGATCGTTTGCAGCTACTGTGGGGGCGGTCAACACGGTTGCCATGGCCCACGCCCGGACCGCAGGTAACGGGGAATCCGTACCACGGACGGCGATCCCGTTTTCGGGCGGGCCCGGTGGACTCGCCGCGCTGGGTGCCCGAAGGGGGTCGGGCGCTGGAACTCGATGGGCTGCGACGGTATGGCTATATTCCGAGGGGACCGCGGCGTATCGACTCTCCGGTAAGGGATGGCTGGCCATGACGCGTGAGGAACTGCTGTCACGGATCTCGATCGATCCGAACATCTGCTTCGGCAAGCCCTGTATCCGCGGCCACCGGGTCTGGGTGACGCTCATCCTGGACCTTCTGGCCGGCGGCAGCTCCATTGCGGAGATCCTCGAGGAGTACCCGGGTCTCGAGGAAGCTGATATCCGGGCGTGCATCGCCTACGGAGCCGAGATGTCCCGCGAGCGGTACGTCGACATCCCCCTGGAAACGCCGGCGTGAGGCTGAAGCTCGACGAGAACCTCGGCCGCGGCGCCGTCGCTCTCCTGCGTCAGGCCGGCCACGACGTCAGATCGGTAATCGACGAGGGCTTGCAGGGCACGCCAGACCGCTCGCTCATCGAAACCTGCCGGAGCGAGGGACGCTGTCTGGTGACGCTCGATCTCGAGTTCAGCAACCCGGTTCTCTTCGCGCCCGCCGACTTCGCTGGCATCGCGGTTCTCCGTCCGGATCGCCTGAGCGAGGAAGCGCTCGCCCGGACGCTGGAAACGCTCATCGCGGGACTCGAATCCGAGGAGATCGCCGGCAAGCTGTGGATCGTTCAACCCGGCCGAATTCGTCGTTACGAGCCCCCGGACAGCTGAGCCGGCCAGGCAGTGGGCGGCCATGGTCTCCGACATCAACCGGGTGGAGGAGGCCGGGCTGGAGCGCTTCGTGTTCGGCGCCGAGCGCGTCCCCACCGACGCCCCAACAACGCCATCGGGAACCTGGTCGTCTCGCACGAGCGCTGTAACGGCTACAAGCGCGACTTCCTCGCCGCGGCCCAGCACGTGGCGGCGTGGCGAGCGCGGGTGGAGCCGGGATCGGACGTCGCCGGCGAGCTGGTGCGGCTGGCCGAGGACACGGCCTGGGAGCGGGCGCCGGAGCGCTCGCTGAGCGTCGCCCGGGCCATCTATCTGCGCCTGCCGGACGGGTACCGGTTGTGGTTGTGGTCCCGGGAGTTCGCGGAGCTGGATCGCGGGGCGCTGAAGACGGCGCTGGTCTAGAAGACAGCCACCTTCTGTTCGCTCTCCAACCGAGTCTGAGAATCCGTTGATCGTGGGTCGCTACTGTGAACGCGGTCTCGCAAGTGGCGCCGCGATCGAGGGAGTTTCCTGCCAGGCGGGTCCCCTATCAGCCATTGACGCATATACGCCATTGGCGTACATTGCCCATGGAGCTAGTCGAGACGCCGATCTTCACGCGCCAGGTCACAGAGCAGCTGGCGGACGAGGATGATCGGTGGCTGCAGCTCCATCTGGTCGAGCATCCGGATGCTGGGCGATTATTCCAGGGTCC
>CAYGCC010000109.1:0-3884 GCA_964348165.1 uncultured Gemmatimonadota bacterium
CGCCGGGAATTGTGCTCATCACCCACGATCCGGGTGAGGCCTTCGCGCTGGCCGATCGGGTGGCGGTGATGGAGGGCGGCCGCATCGTTCAGCAGGGAGCGCCGGCCGAGATCTTCGAGGCGCCGGCGACGGAGTTCATCGCCTCGTTCACCGGCGCCGAGTTCCTGCTCAGCGGCCGGATCGAGTCGGTGGGCGAAGGGACGATGATCGTGCGGCTCGACTCGGGTCCCGCTGTCGAGGCGGCGGGCCGCGGTGCGGTCGGGGCACGCGTGCGAGTCGCCTACCGCCCCGAGGACGTGGTGATCGGTCCGCCCGCCTCCACCGCTACCAGTGCGCGCAACCGCTTCGACGCCCGGGTGGCCCGCCTGCACCCGCGCGGTGGCCTGGTGCGACTGCGCCTCGAGTCCGACGGCACGCCGCTGGAAGCGGTGATCACCCGGAACTCGCTGGAAGATCTGGGTCTCGCCGTCGGGTCTAACGTCGTGGCGCAGCTCAAGGCCACGGCGCTGCACGTCTTCGAGATCTGAGGACGGTGGCCCGCCGTCGAGTCGGCCCCCGTGCTCCCCCCTGCTGTTGATCTTCCGTTGATGCTGCCCGCTCAATGTGAGCGGCATGAGCCTACCACCACGAACGTTGCCAAGCGTGGAGTTCGCCTTCGGCGCCGCGTTCCAGTCGCTGCTGAGCATCCCTTTGCGAGCAGGGTTCGGGGAGAGCTCCCATGTGAGCGATCTGCTGCCTACCGCGTCCGGCCGATTCTGGATCGCCGACGCTTTGTCGTCGGCTCTCAGGATCTACTCGTCCGACGGTGAGCCGCTGAGATCGCTGGACCGCAAGCACACGGGGCTGCGCCGTCCCGTTAGCCTCACCTCGCTGTATGGGCACTGGATCGTCGCTCTGGACGGCTACGTGCCCACGGTGGCGATCCTCGACGAGCGCGGCGACGTCCTTCGCCGTTTCGCCGTCCAGGAGCTGGACCGTCCCGTTCAGATCTGCAACGTCTGCGACCGCTGGCTGGCGGTGGTGGGCTCGGGCTGGGAGCGGGGCGCGGGCCGGCTGGTCCACCTCTACACGCCCAGCGGCGAGTACGTCGAGTCGCTGTTCGGCGAGCCGCTGGAAGGGGAAGCGGCGGGAAGGGCCTACGTGGCGGCCGGGGGCAGCGCCGTCTACCTGGGGCACAGCGACACCGATTCGTTCGCCATCTATGACGTCGAAGCCCGGGCGGTGCTCGCCTTTCCACGCCTGAGCGGCTGCCCCTTGCGCACGGTGGCACGGGAGGTCGGCGATTCGTTGCGGCTGGGCGGGCTGTTCGCGGCGGCCTGCGGGCCGCTGATCGCCGTCTATACCTCGCGCGCGCCGGGCGATGGCTACCGCTACGACCTGTACGGGCTGGATGGCGCGCCCGTCGTGCTCCGCGTCTCGTCACCCGAGCGCATCGTCGCCGTCGAGGGGCCGCTGTTCTACTCGGTGCGCGAAGATGAAGGTGGCGGCCTCACGCTGAGCGTCTGGAAGGTGCGCTTCGATCCCGGCGGCTCGCGAGTCCAGGCTTAACCAACAGATCGCCGGCCTTTTCCAGTTCCTGGCCGATAAGACGGGGGTTGCCTACTATGGCATTCGTTGCCATAGCAGGAGGTCTGTGGTGCCCGGGGTGGAGCTGGACACGTACAGGGGTTGGCGATGAGAGCGACAGGTTGCACATGTGTCGCGCGCCTTGCGATCGCATCGTTCTGCCTCGTGACGGTAGCAGGCGCCTGCGGGCGCCGTCCACCGCCGTCCTCACGTTCGGACGTCGCGACGGCCGGCGACACGCTTGCCTCGTTGCAGGCGGGCGACTTCGTTCATCCCACCTTCTCGCCCAGCGGCGAGCGGTTGGCGCTCTCCCAGGTTGTGGTCGAGGAGAAATTCGAGAACACGCAGCTGCTGGTGCTGGACATCGAGAGTGGCCGCCTCGACACGCTGCTCGCCGCCGACGCGGCGCGACGCTACGGATATTACGCGGCCTACGTCAGCGAGTTCGAGTGGCTGGGCGAGGATCGACTGGCGGCGACGATCCTGGACGGTGACGTGAACGGCACCGTGGTAACGCTCGACCTGGCGTCGGGCACCGTGATCGACGAGCTATACCTGGAGGATGAGGCGGATTTCGAGCTGCCACCCGAGCGCCAGCGTCTGGCGGAGCGCCTGTTTCAACTCTACCCGGCCATCAGGCCGAAACGCGAGGCGACAGCGAGGGTGTTCGAGTCGGCGCTGCGCAGCTACGCCGTCATCTTCGGCGACACGGCGGCGATCCTCCAAAAAAGCTACGCGGGGTTCGATAACCACGTCTGGTACTACAGCGCCCGCGACTCGCTCGCCTTTCCGATCGTGGAGCTGCCCGGTCGGGCGATCGCGGCGTTCGGTGGCGGCGTCGCGGTCGGGAACGCCGCGGCCTTCGCCGTGCGGCGCGACTCGGTGGCCGAGCTGTACATCTACGAGGGCGGCCGCTCGGCGCGGCTGGCGACCCGCGCCCCGCTCGGCCGCCAGACGCCGGTCGTTCGGGTGCGCCAGCGCGACGCGGAAGCCGCCTGGTTCATTGTCCAGGCCTATCAACCGTATGAGGAGGGCCACAACCCGGCGTTCCGCTTTGATGGATCGAGCCTGGAAGAATTGGGTGACTACGAGCGGCTACACGACTTCGACGTCAACCTCGCGGCGGGTCGGATCGCTTTCGCTTACTGGGAGGACGGGCGGCGGAAGGTCGTGGTGAAGAAACTCGTCCCCGCGTAACGCGCCGCAGATTACACTGGCGCAGGGCGGCGCTAGCTGCCGCGGAGCTCGGCGCGAATCCTCTCCCAGCGCGCGGCCAGCTCCGCTTCTTTCTCGCGCAGCTCCCAGCCTGGCGGGTCGGCGTCGCGCCGCTCCGCCAGGTGCCACTCGATCGTCGGCGGCAGCCACTCTTCCAGCGGCGTCGGTTGGAACTCCAGCTCGTGCTGCGCCCTGGCGATCGACTGCAGGTGATTCCCCCACGTGGTATAGGGTGAGAGCTTCTCGGGGTCGATGCCGAAGCCGGCGATGATCGAGGCCGGCACCTCCACCACCTCGAGTTCCACATCGAGCAGCTCGGCCGAGCGCTCGACGAAATAGCGGAGGCTGACGATCTCGCGGCCCGCGATGTTGTAGGCGCGGCCGGCCAGCTCGGCGCCGCGCTCCACGATCGCCAGCACCGCCTCCACGACATCCTCCGAGTAGACCGGCCGCTGCATGTCGCGGCCGCCGTCCGGCAGGACCAGCCGCCGGTCTTCGAGGATCCGCCGCCAGTACGACCAGGCGCGCAGGCTGTAGTCGCGCGGCCCCAGCACCGCCGGGAAGCGGACGGTTACGACGGGGAAGCCGTGCTCCGTGTGCGCACCCTGCAACACCTCTTCGCCCTCGCGGCGCTGGATGCCGTAGTCGTACGGGTAGGTGCCCAGCCACTCGGTCAGCGGACGGCCGCGGGCGAAGTCGTCCTCCTCGTACGGGCTCACGATCCCGGCGCAGACGCTGTAGACGGCCAGCGTGCTGGTGTGGATGAACAGGCCGCAGCGGTCCTGGAAGATCTGTGCGGCCGCGGCCGCGTGATCGGCCGTGTAGCTCATGTTGTCCCAAACCACGTCCCAGTCGCGTGCGCGTGCCGCCCGCTCTAGATCGTCCTCGTTCTCGCGGTCGCCCTTGATGTGCTCGACCTCCTCGGGCAGATCGATGGGATGGCGGCCGCGTGTGAACACGGCGACGCGGTAGCCGGCTTCATGGAGGGCCTGCGCGGTGAAATGCCCGAAGAAGCGGGTGCCGCCGATGATCAGGATGTCCACGGCTTTCGGAGCTTGTGCCCTAGGGGAGCGGCTCGGAGCGGTCGAACATGTCGATCAGCG
>CAYGCC010000110.1:0-5248 GCA_964348165.1 uncultured Gemmatimonadota bacterium
ACTTTGACCAGGCGCACCTCGCCGCTGGCCGTGGCCAGCTTGCCCACGAAGTTGCCGCCCTGGACGGTGAACCAGATGTCGCCCTGGCTGTCGAAGATCAGGGTGTGGGGGTCGCGGGCCGCCGGATCCGGCATCGGATACTTGGTGATATTGCCGGTCGCCGGGTCGAGCCTGCCGATGTGCGCGGCACGGTTACCGGCGTACCAGACGGCGCCGGATGCGTCCACGATCAGGTTGTGAGGCCCCGCGCCCGGTTCGAGGTCGTAGCGCTTGAACGCGCCGCTGGCCGGGTCGAGGTAGGCGGCGTAGTCCGCGCGCTGGCCGACGAACCAGACGCGACCGGTGGCGTCGACGTAAGGGTCGCGAGGCCGGGTGTTCTCCCAGGGGACCGGCCATTCGGTGATCTCGACGGGATTCGTGTCGGGGTGGAGGGCGGCGATCCCGACGAGCGCCAACACGGGTAAGAGAACGCGAACTTGCATGGGGCTAACCTCACGAGGAAAGCGGTGGAAAAAGACGCGGGCTGACCTTACCAAAGATCGTTTGTCGCGGCAAGCGAGTTCGTCTAGTACGGCATCTCCTCGTCGCTCAATCCGAAGTGATGCCCCAGCTCGTGGATCACGGTGTTGCGCACCTCGCGCACCACTTCACGCGGGCTGCGGCAGGCGCGCAGGATCGGGCCCATATATATGACCACCCGGTCCGGGAGGCTCGAGTACGAGCTGTCGCGCTCGATCAGCGGCACGCCGTGATACAGGCCGAACAGCTCGTCGGCGTCCTCCTCCGGATCGAGGCCCATTTCCTCGAGGTCGTCGGGGTCCGGCTCTTCCTCGACGACGACCGCCACGTTCTCGAGACGCTAGGCGAACTCGTCCGGCAGGTCGTCCAGCGCCTGCTGGACCAGCCGCTCGAAGCTATCTCGTGTCAGGTTGATCATGTCTGCGTATCGGTCGATCGAACTCGCAGCGGCCGATCTCTTGGTGACCGCCCGCGCCTGCCATTGACACTCCTCGACCGGGCTGGGTAGCCTTCCAGCGTGGCCCTGTAGCTCAGTAGGATAGAGCAGCGGTTTCCTAAACCGAAGGTCGCAGGTTCGAGTCCTGCCAGGGCCATCCGTTTTCCCGCGGCCGCTTACCTTGCCTGGCCACAATCTCGCGCTACGCGCCCCACAGCGGAACACTCGTACCTGCCTGGAATGGAATACAGGGGGTGTGCCGTCACGGGAATCGAGTCGTTCAAGTAGGATTAGGATGGGCGGCCCCCAGAAGGGGCCGCCCACTCTGGCCGTCACGGCGCTGCCGTTACCCACTTGCCGTGACGTAGCGCATCTAATCGTCGGTGCTCGCCAGCGTCGCCAGCGCTGACTCGATCCGCTCCTTCCCGACCCCTCCCCGCACCACCTGCACCGAACGCAGCGAGATGCTCTTGGTGGCGTGCCCGTAGTAGTCGCCGCTCTTCAGGCCGCCGTTGGCGCCCAGCTCGACGAAGAGGGCCGCGGTCCCGTGCTCGCCGATGTTGATCGTCAGCACCCAGTGTCCCTCGTTCGGCCAGACCTGGTCGAGCGCGTAGATACTGGGCCGGGAGGTGCGGGCGAATTCGAGAGGCAGCGAGCGCCGCTCGCCGTTCACGATCCCCTCCGCCGTGCCGTTGATCGGCAGGCCGGCGGGGTCGCCGTGGTGGTACGCGTGGATCAGGAAGGCGGCGTCGCGTGTCGCCGGATCGAGGGGGTTGGCCGGCAGCTCCAGCGAGATCCAGGGCGGTCCTGCGGGCGCCGCCTCGCGCCCGCCAACGGCGACGAGCGAGACGGCGGAGAGGGCGGCCAGGGTGATCAGCAATGCACGGGTCATGGTTGGGCTCCTTTGTCATTGAAAGCTGGATTGCGCTCCGGCTGGACTGCCGGGTGTGTTCGGAGCTTGGATGCCGGTCGGGCGAGCAGGGTTTAAGCCGAACGGGTAGGGTCTAAGCCGGGCGCTCAGCGCTTCCGCAATCGAACCTGGCCCTTGAAGCTCTTCACCTTGACCTGCGTGCCGCCGCCACCGGTTGAGAAGCTCCGCTCGCCGCGCGGGGCGAACTCGTTCTCGACGCTGCCGCCGCGCAGCGTGGAGATCTCGAAATCGGCGGCGACGTCATCAGGCAGCAGGAGCTCGATGGCGCCGCTGTGGCTTTCGAAGTAGAACGAGCCCTCGGGACTGAAGTCGCCGGCGAAGTGGATGTCGCCCGAGACCGACGTGACCTCGCCTTCCCACACCCGGCGGCCCTCCACGCGCGCGGTCCCGCTGACCGTGGAGACCTCCAGGTAGCCCATGGCGCGGAGGACCGTGACATCGCCGCCCACCGACTTGGCCCTGACCACCTTGCTGGCCACATCCAGATGGACGGCGCCCACGGCGGACTCGGCGTAGACCATGCGAGAGGAGCTGCCGCTCACCCGGATCGACCCACTCACCGACTCCAGATCGACGGCGCCGGTGACGTCGCGGACATCGATGTCGGCGGCTGAGGTCCGCACGGCCAGGTGGCTCTGCGCCGGGATCTGAATGCGGAGTCGCGAGCCCTCCAGCTCACCCGACCCTTCCCGGACGACCACGCGGATCCGTGTCTCGCGTTCTCCGGCCGTGAACTCCAGTCGCTCGGCGCCGGCACCCAGCGTGCCGCTGATCGCCACGCTGTCGCGAGCCCACCCGATGACCTCCAGCGAGCCGACGGCGTTGGTAATCTTCACCGTCCCGTCGGGCGCGGCCGGTTGGCGCTGGTCGATGGGCTGCTGGGCGCGGGCTCGGCTGGGCGCGATCGCCATCCCCAGGCACAGAGCCACAAACACTTTCCTGTTCGCTCTCATGCGCACGACTCCGTCTGCGAGCTAAAGTGAGGCGGACAACCGGCTCACCTGTCTCAGCACCTGCAGCTTCTTCTCGTAATTGGCGGACAGCGCCTCCATCAGCTCGCGGTTGTTCGGGTCCATCGACAGTGCCGCCCGCGATTCTCGGATCGCGCCGTCGATGATCTGAAGGTTCCGCTCGATCAACTCCACCGTCTCCGGAGCGAGCTCGTCCTTGAGCGCCTCCAGCGACTCGGCCAGCTCCAGCGACGCCCGCAGGTACTCGGCCTCGGTCGCTCGCCATTCGGACGAGGCCGCGCCCTGTACGGCGTACCCGATGTCCGGTCCGTCCCCAGAGCGGCCGCCGCCGACCAGCAGCGCCGTGATCAGCGACGAGGCCGCGATCAGCAGCACGGCCGCGGCCGCGAGTGGATAGCGGGCCGACCAGAGGGTGCGGCCGCGAAGCCCGATCGGCGCGCGGACGTCGGTCTGCTCCGCTTCGAGCTGCCGATCGATATCGGGCCAGAGGTCGCGGGGCGGCTCGATGCTGCGCGGTAGCCGAGCCGCCTCTGCCAGCAGCGCGCGAATCGCCTCCAGCTCGGCTCGGCAGACGGCACACGCCTGCAAGTGCGAGTCGACGGCGCGCACCTCGTCGGCCTCGAGAGCGCCGTCCGCATAGTCGTTCAACCGCTCGTAGATCGCGTCGTGATCGTTCAACTCAGTGCCTCCCTCAATAACTTGCGGGCCCGGTGCAGCTGGGCCTTCGTCGTGCCGACGGCGAGCCCGGTGAGCTCGGCGATCTCGGTGTGCTTGTAGCCCTCGATGTCGTGGAGCACGAAGATCGCGCGCGCGCCCTCGGGCAGCGCTCGGATCGCACGCTCCAGGTCGATCCCCGTGGCCACCGGGCGAGCCCGCGCGTTGCCGTCGAGCGTGCCGTCGTTGTGCGTCGGCATGTCGGCGGCGGTGAGCACCCGGGCGCGGCGGCGCCGGTCGGAGCGTTGGGCCTGCAAGACGACGTTCACGGCGATGCGGTGCAGCCAGGATGAGACGGCGGCGTCGCCGCGAAACTGGTCCAGACTCTTCCAGGCTCGCACGAAGACATCCTGAGTCAGCTCTTCCGCGCGCACGGGGTCGCCGACCATGCGAAGACAGAGCGCGTACACGCGCCCCGCGTTCTCCCGGTAGATCCGTTCGAGCGTGACTTTGTCGGCCCCGCTCGCCTCACCGCGCGGCGGTCTCATACACGATATACGATGCCGGTCGGCTCCGGTTGGTTTAAGCCACGGCGCCGGCTTATCTTGCCGGCGCGGAGGACATGAGGTTCGCACCTAACACGATCGTCGAGGCACCGAACATGGCGAAGGCGAGTCGGGAAAAGAATAGGGGAAAGGCGCCGCTCGTGGGGATCCTGACCGGGAGCCCCAGCGACCTGCCCATCGTGGAAAAAGCGCGCGAAACGCTGGAAGAGCTGGGCGTTCCGTGTGAACTGCGCGTGTTGTCGGCTCACCGCACCCCGGATCTGACGGTGGAATACGTGCGGACGGCGGAAGCCGCGGGCGTCGAGGTGTTCATCGCCTGCGCCGGGCTGGCCGCGCACCTGGCCGGCGCCGTGGCCGCCCACACCCTACGCCCGGTCATCGGCGTGCCGCTGGCGTCGGGACCGCTCTCGGGCCTCGACAGCCTGCTTTCGACCGTGCAGATGCCTCCGGGTGTGCCGGTGGCGACGGTGGGGGTGGACGGCGCCCGCAACGCCGCCTTCCTGGCCGCGCGCATCCTCGCCCTCGGGCACCCCGAGGTGCGGAAGAGCCTGGAGAACGCGGCCCGCGAGGCACGCCGCCGCTACGAGACGTCTTAGCCGGGCGGCTGGGGCACGGCGGGACGGCCGGAACGGCCCCGGTTCCGAGACTGCGTGCTGATCCGCGCGCGCGTTACCTTCCGATTACCTGAGGCTGGTATCCGAACCTGAACGCGGCTTGAGCTGCCAGGTCGCGCCACCGGCGGTGGGCACCAGCACGCCTTGAGCATCAAGCTCGGCTCCGGGCACGAAGGCGGCCAGGTTGGTGAAAGGCACGTCGCGGTCGAGGAGCAGATCGAGCGTGCCGCTGCCGTCATTCACGCTGAGCTGCAGACCGTCGACAACGGTGGCGGTGTCCTGGATGGCGGCGCCGGCGATCTCGACCAGGGCAGCGTCCAGCCGGCCGCCGTCCGCGGTGGCCGCGACCGCGGTGGAGATGGCCTCGGGGTCGGGTTGCTCGACTGCGCCGAGCAGGAAGGGCGCCGCGTCATCGAGAGTGGGCTGGCCGTTCTGGATGACGATACGGCCCAAGAAGCGGAGGCTGTCGCCGGCGATGATGTCCGCCGGCCGAACCCTCGTGACCCGGATGGCTCCGGGGCGCCCGACGAGGTGGACCGAACGGTCTCCGAAGGTGG
>CAYGCC010000111.1:0-4027 GCA_964348165.1 uncultured Gemmatimonadota bacterium
CGACTTCGGTGTTGTTTAGCCCGAGATCTCCGTTACCGTGAACGACTTGCCGTTGACGGTGTAGATCTCGGTGGTCGCCGTATCATTAAAAAATTCCTCGGAACGGATGGTGTCGCCCGCCGGTTCGATGAACTTGAAGCGCAGGCGCGCGCTTCCTGCTGGCTCCAGCGGGATGATCTCCACGATGACCGGGATCCAGGAGCGGCTGTCGTCGGAGAAATCCGAGTGGATGGTCTCTCGGAGCTTCGGATGCGTTATCCCGCACCTGCTGCGCCCCACGACCCGAGCCGAGAGGACTCGCGGGTCGTCCAGGCATTCCTTTAGAACTCCCGATCCAACCATTCCCGTGGCCCCGAATGTGATGACTTTCATGCTCTTCCTTCACCAGACGGAAAACCGTTGAGCGTCGATCTCAAGGCCGGTCCCTCCAGGCCGCGGCTGACTCTTGAGCAGAAGGACCGCGAGCCAGGCGGCGACGACGAAGAGCATGGGTGCCGTAATGGCGCCGGGAAGGTAGCGGCCAGCGGACAGCGCACGGGCGGTGTGGCCGATGCCGTTGGCCAGCTCGACCAAGACCCAGAGCCAGGCCCAGCTCCGTGCGCTGGGCCAATTCGAGCGGATGGGTACGAAGAAGCACCAGAGCCCGAAGGCCACGAAAGCGCCGTTGATTAAGGCGAAGCCCACACTAAGGTTGTCGCTGACAAGGCCGCTGATCCACCTCGCGGGAGCGAAGACCTCGTACAGTCCGGTTGCGTATTCCTCGACCGAGTGCGTCGCCTGAACGAGGACGAGGAACAAGAAGACCAGCTGGACGCGTCGTGGCATCTACAGCCGCCTGACAGTGTTCGTTCTTTAGCCGCGCCGCAGAATCGCCTCGCCGCAGCGCCAGCGGCAGACGCCCGCTACGGCGCTTCCAACTGGGGTTCTCGGGACGCCTTCACGTATAAAGGTTGATAAAGTTCAACCTCGATATTGCCTGGCATCTTGAAATGAACAGAAAGGCCGTAGCCCTTGTCGGTGATCTCGTCAGTGAACTCCACGCCGCGCGCCTTCAGCTGCTCGACCGTAATCTGAATGTCGTCGCAATAGAAGGAGATATAATGAGTGCCGGAGGGCCGGCCGTCGGGTTTCTCGGAGGGATGGCAGCCCAGGTCGGCTTCAGGAAGATCGAAGATAAGCCACCCCTCTCCCACATCGGCGTATGGGAAGCCGAGCTTGTCCCGGATGAAGGCACGCAGTGCTTCCGCATCGGAGCTGTAAGACATCGTGTGCACGCCCTTGATCATAGAACTCCCTCGGTCGGTACCCGGTTCCTTTGGTTCGTGCCAGCGGTGGGTCTCAGGTTAATCGCGCATCGAGGCTCACGATACCGGCTCAAGGCTCGGAAAGAAAACGCAGAATCTCAACCATCAAGCGCGTCCCCTGGTCCGTCTCGAAGGTGAACTGTGCGTGGGCGGACCCCTCGAGGACGATCAACTCTTTCGGATCGGGCGCGCGCTCGTACTGCTGGCGGATCATCTCGAGTCGCGGGACGCCGCGGCTGTCTTCCCGCTACTCGAGTGGGATGCGATCCTTATTCTGCGCGAGCCACTGGTCGAAGGTCTGGAGCGCAGGATTGAGAGATCGCGCGAATTCCAGGCTGCGCGCGCCACAAAAGTCCTTTTCAAAGTCGCGCTTGAACTGGAACATGTTCCCGAGATCGTCGGCTCCTGGGAAGCCGAAGCCGCGGTACACGTCAGGGTCCACGGCGTTGTAGCCCACATGTTGGCCGAGCGCCTTGCTGAGCGACGCAGCCATCTGAGAGCCCGTCAGATGCTGGCCGGCGATACCGACCGTCTTGCCTATGAGCTCGCGCCCCTTTTTGAAGATGCCATAGGCGCACTTGCCGATGTCCTCAGCGGCGATGCCCGGCAGCTTCTTGTCGCCCATCGGAAGTGTGATCGCCAGCTTGCCGTCCGGCCCCTTCTTGGGGCCCATGCCGAAGTGGATCAAGTTATCCCAGTAGAAAGAGGTGAGCAGGAACGTTGCCGGCACGCCGACCTCGCTGAACACTTGGTCGGCCTCGCCCTTCGCGTCGAAGTGCGGAACCTTGTACTTGTCCATCAACGTAGGCATACGGCTGTCGCTGAGAGGCACCCACTTGCGTGTGTCTTCGAGGGTTGACCAGATGACATGCTGGAGATCGGCATGCTTGGCAGCCTGGGCCATGGCGCGCGCCTGGGTGAGTTCCTTCTCCGGGGAAAAGTGCGCCCAAAAGAATGTGACGCAGAAGGCGCCGTAGGCCCCGGCGAAAGCCCTCTTCAAGCTCTCTGCGTCGTCGACATCGGCCGTCACAACCTCTGCACCTAACGCGGCGAGCGCTTTCGCCTTGTCGGAGTCGACGTCTCGCGTTAGCGCACGAGCCGTAAACCGACTGCCCTTATCGCTCATAATGGCGCGGACCAACCCGCCACCTTGGGCTCCGGTTGCACCCACTACCGCGATGATCTTCTTCTCAGCCATATCGATCCTCCTTTGAGTGTGAAGCCGGCACTCCTGCGACGCCTAGGGGAGAGGAACTCACTGCGCCGCTAAGTCAATTCGCTTCTTAGATGGCGCGCTTCGAGCACAGGTTAGAATAACCGTTGTGGATTTCTGCTCCTTCAGCTCTGGCTCGACCCGCTGCCCAAGGAACGCATTAGCAGCGATAGGTCGGGTGTGCTACGCCGGCGCGGAGACCATGGCCCGGCCACCCGGGTTCGGGTAAGCGCGGTTGGTAAAAAAGAGAGAAAGCCACCCCTCCCTGACGCTTCACGCAGCCGAACATCGCTGCGACCGCGAGACAAGCACGCATGGCGGCTTTCTTGTGAACGCGTATCGGGCCTAGCATAGCGGGTAGAGCTTACAGTTGCAAGGCGATTGCGAGCGGCTGCGCGACGGTCAGCGCTCAACACCGCTGCCACGGACGGCAGGCCGACCCTAGAGGTAGCGAGCGACCGCCATGGTGCCGACCGCGATCACGAGCAGCCCGGCTACCCAACGAGCGCTGGTCGCCGCGTGTACGCGCAGCCTTTAAATCTCCGACTGCATGGACTCGCGCTCCTCACAGTGGGGCGTCGACGCGAGCGCCCCGCTGAGCCGGCCGGCCCGCAGTGTGGCAGCCCGCATGCCAAACACGCCGACTACGAACGCGAGGACAGAGGCGACGAGAGGCATGACATTCATGAAATGCCGCTGCTGCAAGGCCTTCATTGCCCGCGCGCCGTCGGGCCCGCCCGCCCGAACGCTCGGCGCCAGGAACAAGACGACGAAGAAAATGGTCCCCGCCCAAAACACGCCCAGTGTGATATGGACCAAGCGCAAGAAGATTGTGAGTTCCCTCATTAAGCCTTCCACGAAAATGGCCCGACCGCGGCGATTAGGTGGCGCCTCGCTCTGTAACAATTGCCCGGGCAGCCACTAAGCCGCCACCGCGTACCGTTGACCCGACGACAATGGCAGCGCTCACCAAGACAAGGTTCTTGATTATGTATTGACCCTCCAGCGTCGGCGAGTACGGAAAGTGAACGAACGTCTCGGAAGGGAAGAACAGCAAGGGGAGCATCGTGCCTGGCATCTGTAAGAAGAGAAGCAACAAGGTGAGTCTTAGGAATCTACCCGAAAGCAGTCCGAGGCCTATAAGCGATTCCCACAAGGCGAGAAGTGGCAGGCCGACGCCGGCAGGCACAAGACCCAGAGTGAGCTTGTCAATTGTCCGAATCGCAAGATCCGCGGCCGGGCTCCAGCCCGGCACAAGCTTGATCACACCGAACCAAAGAAAGACGAGACCGAGTGCTAGCCGCGTTAGGGTCACGCCATGGCGAGCCATCCATGCCGCTATCATCGAGTCTAAACGATCGAATCTCTCGTTCCAGCTCATGGCCGTAAGAACCCCCGGCGCAATAGGCTGAGCGCCACTTAACGGATCCCTGGTTCACCTGCGCGGCTGAGAACACACCCGGCTTCGGGAATAGCACAGCCGCCAGGTTCGAATGGAGAAAGACTTAGG
>CAYGCC010000112.1:0-1941 GCA_964348165.1 uncultured Gemmatimonadota bacterium
ATCGTCACCTTCGAGCATGGCGGACAGGTCGACTTTTTGAAGGACGGCGAGACCGGCTACCTCGTGAAGAGCGGCGACGTCATTGGCCTCGCCGCCGCCATCGCCAAGGTCGCCAACGATCCGGTCGCAGCGCAGCGGTTCAGGGAAAACAACCTGAGCCGTGCACCACGGCACCGAATAGAAGAGTGCGCACGCAGATTCGAGGCGCTTTGCCAGCGGGCGTTGGAGATGAAAAGCAACAAGAAGACCGTTAACACGATCGCGGGCACAGGTCAGCCTCCCGCCTGAACCGGACTCCCGCCTGGCGCGATCGATCCGGCGTCAGCGGTCTCGATTCAGGTCAGTTTTACCTCACAGGCTCACAGCACCGCGCGGGGTCCCGCGGTCCACGCGCTCCACCACACGCTTCGGGAAGCGGGCGGCGACGCGACCGATCTGTGCCGCGACCTCGCCGGCAGTAAAGCCGAGCTCAGCGGCCAGGATCGCCGCGCAACCCTCGAGGGCCGGGAGGCCGGGATAGTCACCCGTGGCCAGATCGGTCCGCCGGAACACGATGTCTCCGACCGTTCGAGCCATCTCCTCCCGCACGGCATGGACAACTTGAGCGCGGATCGTGGTCGAACTTCCGATCGCCGTCCCCAAGCCCGAATCGTCTTGGAGATGACTCACCACGCGTTTGTATTCTGAGCCGTAATTGCGAACCAGCGATTGGACTGCAGCGGTGCCGAGCGACGCCGCGTGCAGTCTTGACGCTTCGTTCAGGTGCTCATCAAGACTCGAGATGTCACCCCCGAACAGCCGCGTCGAGGCCGTGCGGCTTCGTGGCGGATCTCGCTCCAGCTTCCTGAACACGAGATCGACGGCGAGCTCGGCCTCATAGCGTCCCGTGGTAAGGCGCACGCCGATCAGAGTAATCAGGTTGTCGAGACCGTCGGTCTGCGCGTGGTCGACGAGCCGCGAGCGGTGACCGTAGCGCAAGTCGGTGGCGTCACGCGGGTTCCGCCCGAACGGCACGAGGCCGGCGTTTGAAATCGAGACGTCGTCGACCGACAGATCCAGGCTCGGGTAACCGGCCTTCACCTTCGCGATGAATCGCTCGAGCTCTTCGTCGGTTACCGTGAAACGATCCGGGTCGCCGGTGTAAACGACATGCCAGGCACCGATCAGTGTATACTCGCGCCAGGGTGCGATGAACAGGTGGCGCTCACCCCGGCGCAGCATCGCATCCGGATCGCGCGTCTGACCCTGTACGGCGAGCGCGTATCCTGGATCGAGCAGCTGCCGGGGAACCACGAAGCACGCGTCCCGGGAATACTCTCTTGATGGCGCAAGCCGCAGAGCGACCTGGCCCAGAAGGCGCTCTGCATAGGGCCCGGCCGCGTTCAGCACCGCTGCGGCTCGGATCTCCAGCTCGTCTCCCGTCAACACATCCCGGGCGATGACCGCGGTCACCCGCTCGCCCCGCCGCTGGAAGCCGCTGGCCTCCACATAGTTCGCGGCGACCGCGCCTGCTCCGACCGCGCTGTGAACCGCCGCCAAAACGAGGCGGGGCGGATTGTACATCCGGCCGTCACAGAACACGGCCCCACCCGTGAGTTTTGTCGGATCGAGACCGGGGAACCGCTCCAGGACCTCCGACCGGCTCATGCCTCGACCCCAGGGGACCCTCCCCCCGGGTCGGGAATCCCTCGATTGCGATCCAACGTCAGCACATCGTAAAGAGCCATGCCAAACCGCAAGGCCGACGTGCCTTTCATCCCACGGCCGTAGGTCGGGACCACGATGGGAGCGGATGCACGAGGTGCGGGGCCATCCTCAACAGCACACGTCGCTCGTTGCTCGACTGCCTGATCCGGAAGAGATCGCCGTGCTGGAGGTAGCGGATGCCGCCATGGACGATCTTGTAGGAGTTGGCGCTGGTGGCGCCCCCGAAATCGCCCC
>CAYGCC010000113.1:0-4207 GCA_964348165.1 uncultured Gemmatimonadota bacterium
GTCGTTTCATCAGCGAGATGGACCTGGAGTACCGCACCAATGCGACCGTGCTGGGCTTTTCGTACGCCGACTCGCTGTTCGGGAGTCCCGAAGCTGCAATGGATCAGGTCATCACGATCGGCGCCGATCGTTATCGCGTGGTCGGCGTCCTGAAGCGCGAGGAGTTCCACTTCGCCGCCTGGAGCGGAAACGCGTTCGAGTACCGCAATCGACGAGCGTACATACCACTGACCACCGCCCTCAAGCGATTGGCCGGTGACGACAAGCTCGTATGGCTCACCCTCGAGGCGACGGATCCGCTACACCTCGAAACTGCCATCAGCGAAGTCAGCGACGTGCTGTTACGCCGCCATCGCGTTAAGGACTTCTCGTTCGATCGCTCAACGGAAGACATAGCCGAGGGCACCGAATTCTTTCTTCTTTTTGACTTCATCTTCATGATCGTCGGAGTCATCTCCCTGTTCACCGGCGGTGTCGTCATCGCCAACATTCTGCTCGCCAGCGTCGTCGAACGTGTCCGTGAGATTGGAACTCGCATGGCATTGGGCGCCAGCGGCTTCGACATGTTCATCCACTTCCTGGTGCAGTCTCTGCTCATCACGACCGTCGGCGGCGTGGCCGGTGTCGTGATCGGCACGGCACTTACATCGACCGTCGAGAAGTTAATGAAGTTCCCCGCGCACGTGACGCCTGGCATATTCCTCGCCGGACTCGCCACCGCTTCATTCGTCGGAGTCGTTGCGGGCATATACCCCGCGTGGAAGGCGGCGCGACTGGACCCGGTGGAGGCGCTCCGCTATGGCTGATGTGTCGCGTACGACGGCGAGGCTTTACGAAGCTTTAGAGCTTCTGCTGGACGGTTGGCGCGGGATTCGTGCCCACAAACTGCGCTCGCTGCTGACGCTGACCGGTATCGTTTTCGGAGTCGCCTCGCTGGTCGCCATGTTCTCCATCGTCTCCGGCATCAAGACGATGGTATTGAGCGACTACGATCGGTTCGGCATCAAAGACACTTTCGAGTTCAGCCGATCCAGCGTGGATTCCGAAAAGGCGGCCGACCACGCCTCGAAGGGACTGCGGTCTCCCGATTCCGACACGCTCATCGACCTCGAGACGGTGGTCGATGGCGCCGACGGACTCTTCGGCGAGATGATCGGACAAGCGAACCTCGAGCCAAGACGCTACCCGATCATCGGGACGGCGCCGATCTACATCGAGATGCGCCAGATGACTGTCGTTGCCGGCCGCTCGCTGACCGACCTCGATGTCGCTGAGCGTGCGTCGGTCGCCGTGCTCGGTGAACGCGCGGCGCGGGAGCTCTTCGACGAGGTCGATCCGGTCGGCCGCGAGTTCCGATTGGGCGGCGAACGCTTCCGGGCGGTGGGCGTAGTACGGGCTCCGAGGATGACTCTAATTCCGGCGAACCTGGAGTATCTGGAACGGCGCGTCTACATCCCGGTGAGCGCCTATCAGACGCGGTTCACGGGAAGCAAGAGCGTGCAGGTCATCGTGTTGCAGGCCCCGTCGTACGAGGCGGTTGGGCCGGCGCTGCGGGATTCGGAGTCCAAGCTGCTGCAACTTCATCGCGGCGTTCGGGATTTTGACATCGAAAACAACGCCGCCGAGTACGGTGAAGAGATGGAGATGGTCGATGGCATCTTGTTGGGTTGGAACATCGTGCTCGGCGCCATCGCTATCATCTCTCTGTTGATCGGCGGGATCGGCCTCTTCAGCATCTTGCAGGTCTCCGTACGCGAGCGCGTGCGCGAGATTGGGATTCGCAAGTCCGTGGGCGCCGACGACGCCGACATCCGTCGTGAGTTCCTGGCCGAGTCGTTGACTCTCGCGGCTTTGGGCGGTGTCATCGGGATCCTCGCGGGTTCAGGCCTCTGCCTCGGTGCCGAGACCATCGCCAGCATTTTCGATCGCGACTGGAGCATCCCGATATCACCGCTGGGCGCCACCATCGGATTCATCTTTTCATTGGTGGTGGGGTTCGGGTTCGGCATCTATCCCGCCCGCCGCGCCGCCGAGCTCGATCCCGTAACCGCGATTTCCCAGTAGCGACTGCCAGACCTGGCTGGCGGCCAAACCGCGGCCCCAATGTTCGCGACCGGACGAGGCGCGCCAACTAGACTGCATGGTCGTTAGTCCGTAGCTTAACACGATTTCCAACCGAATCCTTCAGAAGGGTCCAAAGTGGTGCCGCCACGCCGATAAGGCGCGGTAGGTTCGAGTCTGAAAACCATTGGGAGAGCGCGATGAGAAAAGTCATCGGTCGTCTGGTTCTTGCCGCTGTCGCGGCCATGGCCACGGTGTATCCCGCGGCCGCGCAGGATGAGCTCGAGGCTCTCGAAGCCATCGCGATCGTTGAACAGAAGGTCGTGGTGCCGATGCGCGATGGTGTGCGGCTCGCCACCGACATCTATCGACCCAAGGGAGGGGAACCGGCGCCGACGATCTTCGTGCGGACCCCCTACAACTTCAATCTCTGGCGCGACGGTGAGTTTCAGTCGCGCCGCCTCCGCGCCCCGCTCGAGGCCGTGCGGCGCGGTTACGCCTACGTCGTTCAGAACGAGCGTGGCCGATACTTCTCGGAAGGCGAGTGGGAAATCTTGGGCCCGCCGAAAAGCGACGGCTACGACGCCCTGACCTGGCTCGCCAAGCAGCCCTGGTCCAACGGCAAGGTGGGGACGCTCGGCTGCTCATCGACCGCCGAATGGCAGATGGGGTTGGCGGCGCTGGACCACCCCGCCCATGCCGCTATGGTACCCCAAGGGTTCGGCGCCGGCGTCGGCCGCGTCGGTGGTTTCTACGAGCAGGGCAACTGGTATCGCGGCGGAGCGGAGCAGATGCTGTTCATCCCATGGCTCTACGGCGTCCAGAACACGCAGCGCCCGACGTTCCCCAGCGACATCTCGCGCGAGGACATGGTGCGGCTTTCGCGGTACTTCGATCTGGCGCCCGAGATGCCCCGGGTGGATTGGACAAAGGCGCTCTGGCACCTGCCGGTCGAAGATATCATGCGGAACGTCCACGGGCCGAAGGGGATTTTTGCGGACCCCGCCCCGGTCGCCACCGGCGGGCGCATGATCCAGCGGACACCCAACGACCCGGCCTGGTACAAAGGCGGTCTTTACCACGACGACGAACCGTTCGGCGTCCCCAGCCTCTGGTTCATGTCGTGGTACGACGTCTCCGTCGGGCCCAACCTGGCGCTGTTCAACCACGTGACGCAGAACGCGAAAGACCCGGAGGTTGCCGGAAACCAGTTCGCGGTGATCGCGCCTGTGACGCACTGTGCCTACACCCGTGCGACGGAGCAGACGATCGTCGGCGAACGCAACGTCGGTGACGCTCGCCTCGACTACGACGCGCTCGTCTATGGCTGGTTCGACCACTGGCTGAAAGGCGAAGCGAACGGCATCACCGATACGCTGCCCAAGGTGCGGTACTACACGATGGGCTCGAACGAGTGGCAGGTGTCGGCGACCTGGCCCCCGCAGGGCGCACAAATGGTAACCTACTACCTCGATAGCGATCGCGGGGCCAACAGCATCAACGGTGACGGGAGGCTGACGACTGTCGCGCCCACATCCGCAGACGGCGCCGACAGTTTCACCTACGACCCGATGAACCCCGTGCCGTCTTACGGCGGGAACGTCTGCTGCACCGGCGGCGCGATTCAAGCGGGCGCCTTCGATCAGAGAACGATCGAGGAACGGTCCGACGTACTCGTCTATACCTCGGACCCTTTGGAGGAGGGGATCGAGGTGAGCGGCACGATCGAGATCACGCTCCACGTCTCCTCGGATGCCAGGGACACCGATTTCACGGTAAAGCTCCTGGACGTGTATCCCGACGGGACAGCCTACAATCTCGATGAGACGATCCAGCGCGTGCGCTATCGCCAGGGCTACGACAAGCAAGTCTTCATGGAAGCTGGCAAGGTGTACGGGCTCGAGGTCAGCCCGATGTCGACCAGCAACTACTTCGCCGCCGGCCACCGCATCCGCATCGAGGTGTCGAGCAGCAACTTCCCGAGGTTCACCCGCAACCTTAACACAGGTGGTCGGAACTACGATGAGACGGAGGGTGTCGTGGCAAACAACACCGTGCACCACTCCCGTGAATATCCGTCGCAGATCAGGGTACCGGTGGTGAAACGCTAGTTTGCGGGCAGGTGTGTTGTGCCGCCGTAGTGCTC
>CAYGCC010000114.1:0-1633 GCA_964348165.1 uncultured Gemmatimonadota bacterium
GGCTGGAGGGCCAGGTGCTGGCGCTGCGCACCGACCAGCCCCGCAAGGCCCGGAATGTTCTGCGCGATCATGCGGCGGTGCGCCAGGCGGTCCTGTTCGGCGACACGTTGCACGTCACAATGGGTGAGGAAGGCGCGGCGTGGCCGGCGGCGCGAGAAGGGTTGCGGGCGGCGGGCATTGAGCTGCTGGAGGAACGTGCGGTCGAACCCTCGCTTGAAGACGTGTTCATCGACATGGTCCTCGATCAGGAAGCGCCTTGATGGGTCAAGCCGTCGAGGTCAGCTCGCTGACGCGCAAGTTCGGCGCATTCACCGCGGTGGATCGCGTGAGCTTCCAGGTGGCGGAGGGCGAGATCTTCGGCTTTCTCGGGCCGAATGGGGCGGGGAAGACCACCACGATCAAGATGCTCAACGGGCTGCTGCGGCCGACCGCGGGCCAGGCGCGCGTGGCCGGCTACGACGTGGTCGCTCAGGTCGAGCAGGTGAAGCTCCACATCGGCTACATGTCCCAGCTCTTCTCCCTCTACCCGGACCTCACGGTGCTGGAGAACATCCAGCTTTTCGCGGGCCTCTATGGGGTGACCGGCCCCCGCCTGGCCGAGCGCCGCGACTGGGTTCTGGAGATGGCGGGCTTGCGGGATCGTCAGGAGCGGCTCACCGGCGAGCTGCCGCTGGGGTTCAAGCAGAGGTTGGCGCTGGGGTGCGCGGTGTTGCACGAGCCGCCGATCTTGTTCCTGGACGAGCCCACGTCGGGCGTCGACCCGATCGCGCGGCGGAACTTCTGGGATCTGATCTACGGCTTCGCCGGGGGCGGAACGACGGTCTTCGTCAGCACGCACTACATGGAGGAGGCGGAGTACTGCGGCCGGTTGGCGGTGATGAACCGGGGCCGGCTCGTCGCCCTCGATCGGCCCTCGGCACTGAAGGGTGCGGTCCGTGAGCCGATTCTCGAGGTGGTGGCCGACGACCTGCCGAGGGCGGTGGAGGCGCTGCGAGGGACGCCGGGCGTCCTCGAGGTCACGATGTTCGGACGCGCCATGCACGTCATGGTCGAAGACGTCGCGGCCGGTCAGCGCGAGGTGCCGCGGCGTCTCGAGGCGGCAGGCCACAAAGTCGAGTCGCTCCGCCCCATCGACCCGTCGCTCGAGGACGTGTTCGTCGTCCTCGTTCACCGCTCGGGAGGGGCCGCGACCGGATGAGCCTGGCGCGCTTCTGGGCGATCAGCCGCAAGGAGGCGGTGCAGCTACGTCGCGACCCTCGCAGCCTGACGCTGGCCTTCCTCTTGCCCATGGCGCTGCTGCTGTTCTTCGGCTACGCGATCAGCTTCGACATCAAGAACATCGAGATGGCCGTGCTCGACGAAAGCGGCACCGAACCGAGCCGCGCCCTTGTCGATGCCTTCTTGAGCTCGGGCTATTTCGACGTGCGCGCAAACCTCTCCCGTTACGGCGATATCGACCGGCTGCTCGACTCGGGCAAGGTGAAGCTGGTGCTGGTGATCCCGCCGGATTTCGCGACCGATCTGGCGGCCGACCGCCCCGCGCCCCTGCAGGTATTGCTGGACGGGTCGGATGCCAATACGGCGACCATCGCGCAGAACTACGCCGAAGCCATCGTCGCCCGTTTCTCGGCGG
>CAYGCC010000115.1:0-3393 GCA_964348165.1 uncultured Gemmatimonadota bacterium
CACCGCCGGGGCGCAGGCGATGCTGGGTGGGACGTTGGCAGGCACCTGGCTGCTGCCTCCGCTTGCAGACCGAACTGGACAATTCACGTCCGCCAAATAGCTTACACGCCGTGATGCGACTCTTCGCTACGCTTCTGCTTGTCGCCCAGCTGGGCGCGTTCGCGGTGCCGGCCCTGGCCACGCCGCCCGACGCACATTCGCACCATATGTGTGGATCCGTGGTGAGCCCGACCGCCTCGGTGGAGGCCCAAGGCGGCGAGGAGTGTGCCTCCTGCGACATGGCCGAGTGCGGCAGCATGCTTGGCTGCGCGCCGGTGAGCCCGGCGCTGACGGCGGAAAACGCCCCCGTTTTGGACTTACCCGTCGTGCCTGAACCGGGCGTTGAGGCCATCGATCCAGAGATCGATTTCCACACCATTCCTACGTCCCCACCGCCCGAACCGTAGTCTCTCGGACACCCTTGCCTGTTGCGTGACCTGGGGAGTCGCTCCTCGGGGCGCACGGCAATCATGTCAGTACGCTCAACGCCCGAGAGGCGCTCATGAATGTTCGTTTCATAGATCTGCTCTTGGCCGTGTTGCTCGCCACCCCGTCGCTGGCTTCCGGGCAGACCCCAGAAGGGCAGCCGCGAGAAGCGGCAACGATAAGGGGCGGCGTGGGCCCCGATACGCTTCGTCTCGCCGATGCGCTGCGGCTCGCCCGGGAGGCCAACCCGATGCTCCAGGCGGCGCGGTTACGCGCCGACGCGGCCCTAGCGCGGGTGCCCCAGGCGGGCGCCCTGCCCGACCCACAGCTTTCCTTCGCACTGATGAACCGTCCGCTCTCGGATTTCGGAACCGACGAGCCGATGACGATGAACAGCCTGCAGCTCTCCCAGATGTTGCCCTGGCCCGGCAAGCTGGGGTTCAGCGAGCGACGCGCATCCCACTTGGCGCGGGCGGAAGGTTTCGAGGTGGAAGAGACGGAGCGCCAGCTGATCGCGCAGGTGAAGTCCGTCTACTACCAGCTCGCCTACATGGACCGGGCGCTTGGGATCATGGGAGCGACCCGCGACCTGCTACGCGATTTCTTCCAGGTCTCCTCGGCGCTGTACGCCGTGGGCTCGGGGCTGCAGCAGGACGTGTTGCAGGCTCAAGTGTCAATCGCCCAGATGACCGAGGACATCACCGTGATGGAGCAGGACCGGCTGGCGATGGCGGCGCGACTCAACGCTTTGCTGGGGCGTGAAGCAACCGCGTCGGTCGGGGCGCTGGAGCTTCGCCCGACCGGTGAGGCGTTGCCTGCCGTCGAGGAGCTGATGCAGGTCGCCGTAGAACAACGCTCTGCCCTGCGCGCCGTGCGCGAGCGGGTGCTGGCCGCGGAAGCGGGCTATCGCGCCGCGCGTCGCGAGCTGTACCCCGACGTTATGGTCGGTCTGGGCTACGGTCAGCGGCCGCAATTCGGCGATATGGTGACCGTGATGATCGGGATCAGCCTCCCCGTCTGGGCGGCCTCGCGTCAGTTGCCGATGCGCCGTGAGATGCAGGCGATGAAGGCGATGGAGCAGGCGCATGAGGTCGATCTGTACAACGGTACCTTCGCCGAACTTGCTGAACTCAGGGCGCAGGCCGAACGCGCGCGCAACCTGTCGCAACTATATGAGACCTCGGTGATCCCACAAGCGCGTGCCGCCGTTGAGTCGGCGCTCTCCGCCTATCGCGTGGGGCGCATCGACTACACGACCCTGGTGATGAATGAAATGACAGTCAATCGGTATGAAATAGAAAGTGTGCGCCTCGCCGCCGAATACCATCGTGCCGTGGCGGGGCTCGAGGCGCTGGTCGGCGTCACGCTGGGAGGTCAACAATGAAGAAGTTCGCTCTGGCTCTGATCTTTGGCGCTGTCGCCGTCACCGCTTGCGGCTCGGGTGAAGAGGAGTCTCCGATGCCGGGCATGACCGCCGAGGAGCATGCTCGCATGCAGGCCGGCGCCCAGGGCGAAACCGACACGACCGGGGCGGCGGTGCGCCAGGCGGTACACCTCACCGCTGACCAGGAACGGGCGCTCGGCGTGGTCTACACGTCCGTGCGCCGGGAGGCGCTGACCCGAACGATCCGGACGGTGGGGCGGATAGAGGCACCCGAACCCAACGTCGCGGACATCACTCCGAAGGTCGACGGCTTCGTCGAGAAGCTGCTCGTCAGCACGACGGGTGAGGCCGTGCGACGCGGGCAGCCGCTCCTGACCCTCTACAGTCCCATGCTGGTCGCGGCCCAGGAAGAGCTGCTGACGGCCAGGCGGCTGGCGTCGCAGGTCGACTCGTCGGCCGGCGAAGCCTGGCGCAACGCCCAAGCAACGCTGGAGGCGGCGCGGCGGCGGCTGGCCTACTGGGACATCACGTCGGAGCAGATCGCCCGGGTCGAACGGACCGGCGAGGTGACCAAGACGCTCACGCTGGTAGCGCCGGTGAACGGCATCGTGCTGGAGAAGCAAGTGCTGGAGGGACAGCAGGTGATGCCGGGGATGCGTCTCTACCGGATCGCCAACCTTTCGACGGTGTGGGTGGAGGGCGACGTGTTCGAGCAGGATCTCCAGCTGGTGCGCGAAGGCGCCCAGGCACACATCGAGGTCTCCGCCTATCCCGGCGAGCACATGATGGGTCGGGTCAGCTTCGTCTATCCGACGGTCGACGAGCGGAGCCGAACGAATCGCGTGCGCCTGACCGTCGCGAATCCGGACCTGCGGCTCAAGCCGGGCATGTTCGCCACTGTCTACTTCGACGCGAATATCGGCCAGGACGTGCTGACGGTGCCGGCGGACGCCGTGGTTCAGACCGGTGAGCGGAACCTCATCTTCCACCGTCACCCCGATGGGTCGCTGCACCCGCACGAGGTGGTTGTGGGCGCGCGGGCCGGCAATCGCGTGCAGATACTCCAGGGGCTGTCGGAAGGAGAAACGATCGTGGCATCGGCCAACTTCCTGGTCGATGCCGAGTCGCGACTGGCTGCCACCGGCGGCGGGATGCCCGGCATGCAGCACGCCGGTCACGCTTCGGCGGTAGAGCCGGATTCCCAGCCGAAGCCCCAGCCGGAGGAGCATCGCCATGATTAGCAAGGTCATCGAGTGGTCGCTCCGCAACCGGTTCCTCGTACTGCTGGCCAGCGCTGCGATCGTGGCGGGCGGTGTGTGGGCTATGAGCACCACGCCGCGCGACGCGATCCCCGACCTGTCGGACGTCCAGGTGATCATCCAGACCGACTTCCACGAGCAGGCGCCGGAGATCGTCGAGGACCAAGTCACCTATCCGATCACCTCGGAGATGCTGAAGGTCCCCGGCGCCCGCGTGGTGCGTGGGTACTCGTTCTTCGGGCTGAGCCTCGTTTACGTGATCTTCGAGGATGGCACCGACATCTA
>CAYGCC010000116.1:0-30403 GCA_964348165.1 uncultured Gemmatimonadota bacterium
GTCCTCCGCCGCGCGTTCCAGCTCCCGAGCCTGCACGCGCACCGCTGCGATGGCGGCGTCGATAGTCTGCGCCGCCTCCGCTTCCGCGCGGGTGGCCGCAGCCTTCGCCGCCCGCGCCAGAGCCGCGGCCTCTCCGGAGTCGAAAAACGGCCAGTTCACATTGATGCCACCCGACAATTCCCAACTCCACCGCTCCTGCCCGGTGATGATTTCTGGCCGTGAGGCCAAACCCATGGCATAAACGGACATTACGGGGAGACGGGATGCCCGAGCGGCCTCCGCCTTTGCCTCGCTGGCGCCGGCCAAAGCGCGCAGCGCCTGCACGTCCGGCCGAGCCGAACGGGTCCGGGCGAGCACCGAGCCGGTATCCACTGGGATCAGCGTGTGCTCAAGCGACCCGGCGACCGGCGGTGCCGCATCCGACTCGATCCCAACCAGCGCCGCGAGCCGCTCGCGCGCATTGGTGAGGGCGACACTGTTTGCCCGCAGGGCCGAGAGGGCCGCCGAGAGCCGTGTCTCGGCGCGCAGCACGTCGAGCCGTGAGACCGTTCCCTCAGTGTAGTGTTCCTGAGCCACACGCACTGATTCCTCGAGGACGTCTACGCTCTGCCGCGCTACATCCAGGAGCGCCCGCGCGAGCAAGACATCGTCATACGCGCGTGCCACCGCCGCCGTGAGCTCCACTTCCGCCTGTGCCTCAGCCAACTCGGCTGCTCGGGCCCCCCATTTGGCCGCATCGATACCGGCGGATATACGCCCGAAGGTGTACAACGGCTGAGTCACGCTCAGCTCCGCGAAGTAATTGTTCTCTAGCAATGGGGCGTACGCGCCGAGCGCGCCCAGCTCGACCGCGGGCGGATCCTCGAACCGCAGGTAGGACAGGCCCGCCTCCAGCCGCGGGCCCCGATGCGAACGAGCCGAACTGAGGTGAGCCGCCTCTTCCTCGACGCGGGCGGCCGCCGCCGCCAGCGCCGGAGCACGGGAGCGCGCCAGCTCCAGCCACCCCTGCAGGTCCAGGGGTTCCATTTGCGCTCGGGCCTCGGGTACGCGGCCGAAGGACAGCACCACTCCGACAACCAAGATGCGGGTCTGCCTAGACATACTTACCGTCCTAAGCTTCCGCCGGAGAAAGACCCCCTTTGCCGTCGGCGTACTGCTTTGGGTTCGCTTCGAACCGCCGTTGGCAACAGGCGGCGCAGAAGTAGTAGACGTGGCCCTCGTACTCCGAAGTGCCCTGCGCCTTATCCTTGTCGATCTTCATCCCACAGACTGGATCGACGACTTTCTGCTCCATCGCCGTTGACTCCTTTCGGAGGCTGATGGTCAACGCACATACCGAGACAGTAGGTCGACGATCTCCTCCGTCACCTGCGACGCGGCCGAACCGCCCATCTGAAGAGCATGTGTGGTGCAGCGGTCGAGGTGATTGCGGAGAAGCAACTTTTCGACAGCCCGGATCGCGGAGTGAACCGCGCTGGACTGTTGGAGGATTTCGGGACAATAGCGCTCGGCCTCGACCATGCGCTGAATCCCTTCTACCTGTCCACGTACCCGCGCCAGGCGACGCAGTAGGTTTCGCTTGATCTCGGGGTCGAGGCCCATGGCGTGGCGCTGGGTGGGAAGTTTTGAGCGCATAGAAACGGATCCTTGCCTGGGAATATACCCTACTACTGTATAGTATAATCAACCTCCCCCCTCCTGTCAACCTCCACCCTTCCCCAATCCCCACCCACACTCACAACTATCTCCCCGCCCACCCTTCCCACCATCCCAGCTCCCGACACCAGCGCTCACTCACGAAAGCCCACCACTCTCCCCTAACACCCCGGCCAATGCCCGCCCGCCCGAGACACCTTTGGATCTTGCCGGCGCCTCTCGCGCAATCGATGCCGAGCCACCGAAAGCTCCGCGTCCGCCGCGTCCTCGACTGCCTCTCCTTTCCCCCTGATTTCCCGGGCCTCTCGCGTCATTCGCTCCACATCAGTTTATCCCGTCCTGACCTTGCTCGATGGCTCCGCTGCCGTTCCGGGTGCCGATCTCCGAACCCGCGACCTCGCACAACCGTGTGCACACATCCCGCACTGCCTCCTCCCAACCCGTGTCCAAGGCCAAGGTGAGCTCCAAGCGTCCGGTGGGAAGGCCAACGCGGCAGTGCGTCACGCCAGCGTATCCCAGCAGCTCGCGTGTCAGCATCGCCATCCGATCAGGTGAGCCGGCGACCCACGTCGTCACCCACACGGCGCCGGTGTCCACTGAGCAGCCGCGACGGCCGAGAATGCTAAGGATGCCCTCCAGCCGTGGCAGCTTGTCCACCTCGATCGAGACGCGTTCGCGAAGCGGATCCACGGTAGCGTCTCTGACCCCCTCGACTTGCTTGAGCGCTCTCTCGAGTGGCGCACCTTCGGAGGCGCAGCGCAGCCCCGAGACGGTGAGGCAGATTCGAAAGCCCCGCGAATTGCCCGTATCATCACCACGACGTTCCTTCGGATCGCTTGCGCGGCTCATCGCGCCCCCCTAAATGTCCCTTCGCTTGACAGACACCGGCTGCCTACGAGGTCCGATTCCGATCGCTGAACGGGTCGCACGGATACACAGTAGGCTTCTCGGCTTTAAGCGGCCCGAAAGGAGGGCCTAAGATTTCTTAGGAGGTCTCGAGGGGAGCAGAGTGGCAGGGGGCTCGGTGCCGCCCCCAGACGCGTCAGTTGGAAGTGACCCGAAACTCGGAGCCCGCGAGACGACGTCGCCCGAGGGTCACGGAACCCGGCGCCGAGCGGGAGAGTCCAACCAGAGCTCGCAGCTCGAATCAGCGTGTCTGCTCAGCGCTTCCGCCAGTGCCCGACAGGCCACGGGCGGGTCGGCCGAAAGCCAGACGACGCGATCCCGAATCTGAAAGAGAAAGTGGAATTGACCCTGACCGGCCATAGTATAGAGATCCGACCCGAACAAGTTTGCTGGCCGAATCCCGTGAAACGGCGTCTCGTCCTCGGCTATCCGCCGCCCCATCGCTTCGACAATCTGGCTTGCCTTCTCACCGTCCCGAGCGGTGCCAACGTACAGCATTGCCGAAGGCCCGGTCCCATACTGGGCAAGCCAAGCATTGACGATCTCGATTGGCGTCTCGCCGTGAAGCCGTCGGACCGCCTCCAGAGCCCGCGGACCGTTGATCTCATGATGGATCTCGAGACCGGCCAGGAAGCGTGGGGCCGATCCGAGGTCAGCGCCTCCTGAGCAGGCCAGCAGAAGCGCGGCCGTGATGCAGCCTAGACGCGTCGCTTTCATCCGACGCCCGGCTTACCGGTATCAGGTTCTTCCCTCGCGACGGCGGCGCCCTGAACGGCACGCTGCTCCTCGGTGCGCTGCTGGCCCGCCGGCAGAAGCAGGTGCACCGTGGTACCTCGCCCCGCTTCGCTTTCCAGATCCACCCGGCCGCCGTGGGCCTCAACGATCGCTTTCACAATCGCCAGCCCGAGTCCCGAACCGCGCGCCGTACGGCGGCCGGTCTCCCCGCGATAGAAGCGCTCGAATAGCCGCGAGTGCTCGTCGGCCGGTATCCCTGGACCGTCGTCCCGGACGGTGATGCGCACGCGCCCGTCCGCGTCAGGGCAGGCCGTCAGCGAAAGGCGTCCGCCACGCCGACCGTACCTGATCGCGTTATCGACGAGGTTGCTGAGCGCTCGCTCGATCAAACCGGCATCTCCGTTGATCACCAGTGGCTCCCGTATCTCTATGTCGAGTCGCATGCCGACGTCTTTTGCCGTCCTCGTATACCTTTCCGCTACCCTGGCGAGCAGTTGTGGAACGGTAAGATCGATGGGGCACGGCTCGAGGCCACCGCTATCGCTACGCGCCAGCGTGATGAGGTCCTCGGCCAGCGCTGATACCCCTCTTAGGTCGTCGAGCGTCTGTCGGAGCACCTCCTCGTACTCCGCCGGCGAGCGCAGCCGGCGCAGTGCCACCTCCACGTCGCCGCGCAAGATCGTAAGAGGCGTCTTGATCTCGTGGCCGGCGTCCGCTAAGAAGCGCCTCTGGTGCTCAAACGCCCCGTCGATCCGGGCCAGCATCGAGTTCAGAACGGAGACGAGGCGGCTGAGCTCCTCGGTATCGGCATCGGCCGTCATGCGGTGTTCGCTCCGGGCCATGTCGAGGGACTCGGCCTGCTCGATCAGCTGCAAGACCGGCCGCACCGCGTGCCCCGCCAGCCACCAGCCCAGCGCAGAAGCGGCTACCGTGCCACCCAGGACCAACAGCACCAGTAACCGGAGGAAGTGACCGAGCACGGTTTCGATATGCTCGGTCGGCGCGGCAACCTGTAGCAAATGCACACGATGCTGAGCGCCCAGAAGACCAAGAGGATACACCAGCGCACGGAAGCTCCGGCCGTCCAGCTCGAAACCGAAGAACTCGGGCGTATCGGCAGTAGCGACGCGGCGCAGGATGCCCTCGGGCAAGGGCAGATCACGACCTCCCAGGTTTTCCGTGCGCAGGACCGGCTCGCCATCAACGCTCCAGACCGCCGCATAATGCGGCGGCCTCACCACTCGCTCGGACGCGGCCGCCAGTAGCTCCTCGTGAAAGTGGACACTCTCGTCGGGCGCGTCCGCCGCACCCGACGCCTCGATCTCCGCTAAACGATGCAGGTTGCGATCGAGTTGCGAATGGAGGATCCGTCGTAGAGCGATGTAGCCGAACGCTGATCCGGCCAGCGCAACGAGCATCAGCGTGGCGCCAAAGCGCAGCGCGAGGCGACCCCGGTAGGAACGCACGATGTCTACTACCCCTCCGGGCCCTCGAGCTTGAAGCCGACACCTCTCACCGTGGTGATTAGGCGGGGCCGGCCACCGATCTCTATTTTCTTCCGCAGGTTGGCCATGTGCACATCGATCAGACTGGTGCCCGGATCGAAGCTCATCCCCCAGACACGATCTAGGAGTTCGGTGCGCTTCACCACCTGCCCGGGCTTGCGCATCAGCGTTTCGAGGAGATTGAACTCTGTGGGCGTCAGGTCCACCAGCTGACCGCTTCGCCGGACCTCGTGCTGAATCCGGTCCATCTCTATGTCAGCGAACCTCAGGAGACTCTCCTGAACCGGCTGACTGCGGCGGGCGAGGGCGCGGAGCCGGGCGAGAAGCTCGCCGAAGTCGAACGGCTTCGTCAAGTAATCGTCGGCTCCCACATCCAGGCCGTGCACTATGTCGTCCCGCGAGTCCTTGGCTGTGAGCATGAGGATCGGTGTGGATTTCCCTTCCGCCCGCAGCTCCGACGCCACATGGAAGCCGCTCTTGCCGGGAAGCATAACGTCCAAAATGATCACGTCGTAGTCCGTTACCGACGCCAGGGCGAGGGCCTCCACTCCGTCGGCGGCGCGATCCACGACGTGGCCTTCCTCCCGCAGCCCCTTCTTGATGAACTGGGCCACACGCGATTCGTCTTCGACGAGTAGTAACTTCACCGCTAGGTTCCCCTGGTAGGCCCTCTCGGGCGTGCGGCGCGGCGGATCCCACGCCTTCCGCGAGTCCGTCTTTACCAAAACATACTTTCCAACCGTACGTATGCCTACGCCTGCGAATGGAGCCCACCCGGGCAGCCGAGCCAGAAGTGACCTATGGGCTGGTGAAAACCCTACTCTAGGACCACGATCAGAAGGCGGGAACTGGAATCGTCCCCCAACTATGCCGGCGACGCGTCTCCATGACCATCGTGACGCGACGGTCCTCAATGTCCACGAAGAAGAGGGGAAAGCGCAGGACGCCGGGATCCAGAGCCCGGCTCGCCGGCACCGGCCGACCACGCGGCGTGACGGCCTCGGTGAAGATCACCCGCTTCGGCCCGTCGAGGCCAACCTGCAGCTGGCGAAATGGACCCAGAAGATACATCTGACTCAGATGCTTGAGCGCCGTGACAAACCCGCTGTCGTCACTCTTGCCGTGGTGGGCCTCGTGCTCACCGAGGTCCGCGATCAGGTGCTGCATCATGTAGTCCTGCGGGAATGCGTATGCTATGAGGGTGGGGTCCCCATTGAGGTCCGCGAGTCTTGATCCTACTCGCGCATCCTGGCGAACCATCTCGAGCAGAGCGCGAATCTCGGCGGTTGGAGCTGCGGTAAGCGAGACCATAGATATGCCGCCATCCGCAACCAGAGCTACTCGACCGCGCGAGTAGCCTCGGAGTGCCGCCGCCGTTGCAAGGCCGCCGGCGAAGACGAGAAATGCCAGCAGCACCAGTGCCCAGCCGTGGCCCGGCACACGACGCCGTAGCGCGGCAAACACAAGACCGCCTGGGCTACCCGGCAGGAACATCGCGGTGCGCTCCTGATACGTCCGATAGCTGTCCGGGAATCGGCGCCTCATCCGGGACTCCTCGTGCCGAGCGAGCCCGTAATAGATGAAGAGCATCGCAAGGTAGAGTAGCAGGATGATGAAGCGCGGCCAGTAGAGAAGAAGACCGACCCCGGCCATGGCAAGCCCCAGGTACTGCGGGTGCCGCGCCCATCGATATAGCCCACCACTAACCACACCCCTGCGAAAGAGCTTGGCCGTGTAGACCTGGAAGGCGCAAACCAAGAAGATGGCCAACCCGATCCCCAGCAGAATCGGCGCCAGATACGCTAGCGCCACGAGGAGGGGGTCGCCCGTGGAACTGATGTGCGGCAGGAAGAACGCCGTCAGCCAAGACGTCAGCGGGCTCGACTCGAGCCGGCGAAGGACCGGCGCATAAACCGAGTAGAAGTAGACAGTAAATGGGGTGATCATGATGATCACCTCCAGACCCGCAGCCAGGTAGACGAGCCCGGCGACCCAGCGGACTACTCTTCCGATCCCGCCCTTCTTCATGGTGGACGCTCCCTCCACTCAAAGATCCGATCCACCCCAGCCACTCCCTCCAGCATCAGCTTCAGGTACCCGAATTCGTTCAACGCCGGGAAGATGAGGTGACCCGAGCGGTGGTGTCCGCCGGGCGGGCTCCCCTCCCAGGCCGTCGGGCGGTGCCGAACCCCAGCCGCATCCTCGAGGGCCGCGATGGCCTGGACATCGAAGTCCAGATGGACCGAGTGCGTGTTGAAATACACCTCAAAGACGATCGGCCGGCCCTCGTGCAGGAGGCGTGGCACGACCTCCACGCGAACGCCAGCCTGATCGTCCGCCTTCGGCTCAAGCTTCTTCCCTGCCGCTTGCTCAGTTTGCCCTCGGGCTGGCGCGATATCACCCGCGACGGCAGCCAGCAACAATACAGCGTTTGCCGCTGCGGCTCGCGTCCTGCGCAGAGCTTTCATGAATCCCCCCGTTACGCACTCTTGCTCACCACCACCCGCTCGCCCCGGACGTTGACCACGTAAGGCTGAAGGGGACGGGGAGGCGGCCCGGCGATGTTTGTGCCGTTCAGGTCGAAGTGCCCGTTGTGACACGCGCACCAGATATGGCCGAGGTCGGGCCGGTATTGAACCGTGCAGGCGAGGTGCGTGCACACGGCGGAGAACGCACGGAGCTCGCCAGACGAGGTATTTATCAAGATTGCCGGCCGGTTCCCGAACTTGAAGATACGGCCTGAGTTTGGGGCCAATTCTTCCGGTGACAGATCGAGCGTCACCGAGTTCGCTGCCGCCTCTGCCGCCGCCGGTGGGATGAGGTAGCGACCGACCGGGTAGAGCAGCGTCAACAGAAGCCCGCCAAGGCTCGTCCCCAGCAACCAGTTGACGAAGCGTCTTCGCGTAGTCACGGCGCCATGTGTCTCGTCAGCCATCATTCGCGGATCCCCCCAGCACTCGGGCCCGAGGTTCGTTTGTTAATCACATTCCCTTATCCACGTATTCTTCCGGGTTCTCCTCGAACTTCCGCTGGCACATGGCGTCACAGAAGTAGTAGGTGTCGCCGTTGTACACCACGCTCCCCGCTGCTCTGTCCTTTTCCACCTTCATCCCGCATACGGGACAGATTGCGGTCTCAGCCATCGTGCATCTCCTTCCGCGGGTGTTCTCGTTCAGTCTCCGCAGTGAGGGGGCGGCCGGGCGGCCGAGACCGCCCAGCCATCCAGGCCGCTAGCCATTATCCTCCTCTTGTGTCGCCTCCATCATGGGGCAGCCTCCCGCCCCCATCATTCCGCCCTGCATCATCCCCCCGCCCATCATCTCACCCATACGGTGCATACCGTAGCCGACGTTGGATCGCTGCTCCTGCGTCAGGACGTTCAGAGCCTCCTGATTGAGGCGCGCCATGTCCAGCTGCATTCTTACATGATGCTCGGCCAGCTTCTTGAGCGTCGACTCGTATCGGGATAGATCGGGCTTCTCCCCCTTCACAGCCTCCATCGCCTGGCCGCGAAGTGGCGCGATCTCCTCCATATGCGTCTCACGCGCTTCCGCCAACTGCTTCTGGAGAGCCTCGAGACGCTCGACCTGTGACTCGTTGAGTTTGAGGGCTTCCTTCTGCTTCAGGATCATGCTGGGACCGGGGCTTGTCATCATACCGATGCCCATCATGCCGTGACCCTGGCCCCTCATGCCCATCATGCCCTGGCCCCTCAGCATCATCGCCTGCTGAGGCTTCTCCTGCCCCTGCGGGTGGTGTTGCTGATGGCTTTGCGCCGGGAGAACTCCGGGCAACGCCAGGCCGCCCGCCATGAGCAGGGCCAACATGTTGCTTCTCATCGCAATGGCTCCTTTTTGATCATTGCACGAATGCGCACCGATTGTTCGTTAAAACCAGTCTTGCGGCGCTACTGCATTGAGAATGTAGAAGTGCAGACCTTAAGCGCTGCTGAAGCCCGTCTTAAGGTATCTTGAGGCTTCTGGCAGACCGCAGCCCCGCCCCTCGCTCCGGCTACAACCCCGGGCGGCTAGCGATGACCGACGCCCGGTACTCGTGCTTTCCGTCGCCGCCCGCGGCCGCCACTGCTCGGAGGAGGTCATCGGTCCCTACCCGGTCGCGGTCGAAGTATACCCTGGCCATTCCCTGTGACAGCTCGACTTCCGCGAGCAGCACGCCATGCTGGGAGAGCAGACCGTTGTGGACTCGAGTAGCGCAGTTGGGGCAACCCATCCCCGAGACAGCCAGCAAGGCTAGTGATGACTCGCTCAGTGCGCGCGAGTCGACCTCCTTCTCGATCGGCTCGACGTGGCATTCTCTTTCCGGTGTCTCAGACACGACTTCCACTCCTTCGAAGGCGAATCAGTCTACGAACGCCCGCATTAATGAGGAGTCTGCCGTGAAGACGACGTGAACTCACCATTGAGAACGCTTAAGGGTGTTGAGATCCGTATCGTCAGGCTCACATCCGGCATGCGGCGGGTTCCTCGCTGCCCGTCGCCACCAATCCCGATAACGATTCCTGGTTCGGGATCCAGGAGTGCCCTGACGCCGCCATGATGACCGCGAGGGGGATCATTCAGACGCCACAGCCTAACGGCCACGCGCCGCTACCAGTTCGTTGCAAGCGACATCGAGGCGTGTGAGACCCCATCCCACGACGCCTTCAGCGTCGTTCGAGGATGATTCGTCATTACATCCTAACCGGTCCGCTGGCGCTCTCCCTAAACGAAGCTTAAAAGAATCTTCCCGGTTCTTTCAGGCGCGTATTGCTACACTTCGCCAGAACAACCGGCAGAAAGGCTCGATTGACGGGGAAGTCTATGGAGACCACACAAGCTTACGACTACGGGCTGTGGGGGATGGTCGTCCTCAACGTCGTCCTCTTCGGAGGGTTCGTCCTGAGCTTCCTGCGGCCGCGCAGGAAAGCGGAATGGCGCTCCCTCGGGGTCTTCGCGGCTTTCATCGTGGCACTCTTCGCGGAGATGTACGGGTTTCCTCTCACTGTATTCGTTTTGACATCATGGCTCGGCGGCGGTCCTAGCGTCGCCACTACTTATTCGCACCTGAAGGGGCACGTCTTGGCAACCCTCCTTGGGTTGCCCACCTGGGCGGCGCTCCTCATTTGTCAGATCGGCGCCCTGATGATGCTCGCCGGATTAGCGGTCATGTGGCGGGGATGGCGGCAGATCCACACGGCCGAAGGCGCGCTGGTTACGGACGGCGTCTACGCCCACGTCCGCCACCCGCAATACAGCGGGCTTTTTCTAATTACCCTGGGGATGCTGATCCAGTGGCCGACCCTGCTCACTTTCGTGATGTGGCCGGTCCTGATGTTCGCCTACTATCGCTTGGCCATGCGTGAGGAGCGGGAGATGTTGCGGAAGTTCGGTCCAGAATACGACGGCTACCGGAGGCGTGTCCCGGCCTTCATGCCGCGGCTCGTGCGCAGAGGACAGGAGGCGCGGGCAGGAACAAACGGCCTGTCCAGCCCAGCGGTGTCAGAAGGCCAGAGGAGCTAGGCAATCCCGCGCCGTAGATGACGGACCGGCTGGGCCAGCCAGCCTATTAGAGATGGGAAGCAGCTGCTTAAGGAAGCTTAAAGTTTATTTCACGCGTGGTTAACCCTTTCAATGGCATCATTGGGCCGCACTCCGGGTGGGCGTGAACCGCCTATGTGGATCGCCTCCAGCGAGTCGCCCACTCAATGGATAACGCGGCGAAACGGATGAAGAAGAGACACTGGTTGATCTGGAGCCTGGCGGTCGCCCTCGCCTTCGGCGTTGGCTTGGCGACGAGTCAGGCCAAGCGCGGGGGTAACGTCCGCGACGAGGGCGAAAGCCTCCTGCCGGCCGCCGGTGACCGCCAGGATGGATCCGGGCGCGCCGCGGCCACGGACTTCGCGGGCGAGGCGCGTCCTTTTCGTGGCCCGGCGGACGCGCCAGTGACCGTCGTGGAGTTCACGGACTACCAGTGCCCCTTCTGCACGCGCCATTTCCAGCAGACGTACCCCAAGCTTCTTCAGGAATACGGTGACCGAATCAAGTACGTGGTTCGCAACTTCCCGCTTATTCAGATTCATGGGGATGCGGCGAAGGCGGCGGAGGCGGCCGAATGCGCTTTCGACCAGGGCCGGTTCTGGGAATACCACGACCGCCTCTTCGAGAGCAGCGCGGCACTGGATGGCAAGAGCCTGAAGCGCTACGCGGAGGACCTCGGCCTCAACGCACCTCGATTCAACCAGTGTCTCGACTCCGGGAAAAAGTCACGAATCGTTGCCCTCGACCTCGAGGACGGCCGTCGCTACGGAATCAGAGGCACCCCAACCTTCTTCATCAACGGCCGGATCCTGGTCGGCGCGCAACCGTATGAGGTCTTCAGCTACCATATCGACACCGCCCTGCAGGAAGCGCTCGCCGAGTAGAGGCTCCCCTCTTGCTCAACCGGCACCTTGGCCATCCGCCTGTAAATCGCGGCGACGGCGGACACAGGAGCGGTTCAAGCCCGTTGGCCGGGCCAGTGGCAACGGCCTCGAGCCGCTCGCGGAGCGGCGCCGAGGGCGGTGGATCACGCTCTTGATAGTCTTGCCGAAGCCTGGGGACGCGTATTATGCGTGGTTCTCTGGAAACCGACGGGCGAGCAAGAGACGGGAGGTCAAAGTGCGAGGTGTTCGATCTGCGGCGGCCGTTCGTTCGGCCGCAGTGTACCTGGCATGGTTCGGGGCTTTCCTCACACAATTTGCCGGCGTGCCGGCCGCTCACGCGCAGAGCGAAGAGGACGCCGTCCGCGCCACCATCGAGGCGGTGTACGCGGCAACCGAGCGGTCCGACTACACGGCCCTCGATTCACTCTACGCCGGGGATGAGCTCACCATCATAGAAGGCGCCGGCATCGATCGGGGCTGGGCGAGTTACAGAGACCATCATCTGAAGCCCGAACTCGAGCACTTCACCAACTTCGTCTACCGACCCGACGAAATCGAGGTTCATGTCGTGGGCGATTGGGCCTGGGCCATCTTCCGCTACGACCTCAAGATCGATCTCGAGGACCGGAAGATCGAGAACGTGGGGCGCGGAACAGCGGTACTGGAGCAGCGGGGCGGGCAGTGGGTGGTCAGGCACATGCAAACGGCGAGCCGCGCTCGACGCTAATGAGAGGTTACTGGGCACCGACCCGGCAACCGAAACCGGTTCAAGAGTCCGGCCCCATCGCTGACATGAAAGTGAGTGGCAAACGTGCCGGTGTGATTCTCGTCGCTGCGGCCAGCGTCCTTCTGGCGGCAACCTGGCTCCTCGTGGCTGAGCCCCGAGCTACAAGGTTCCCCGAGCCCGGGAAGCCGATGCCGGACTTCGCCTATCCTTCGCTGAACGGGGACACCCTTCGGCTTTCCGAACAGCGAGGCCGGGTTGTGCTGGTCAACATCTGGGCGACCTGGTGCCTACCCTGCCGTGAGGAGATGCCGTCGATGCAGCGGTCATACGATCTGTACGCCGACTCGGGCTTCACTGTGCTTGCGGTCAGCATCGATGCGGATACGGTCCCGGTACGGCCGTTCGTCGACGAACTGCGGCTCAACTTCCCCATCCTCCTCGATCCGAAAGGCTCGATTCTGGCTGCGTACGGAGCGGCCGGTGTGCCGGAAAGCTTTCTCGTGGACAGGCGGGGGAGGCTGGTTATCCGGCGGCTGGGTGCCGATGATTGGCACTCCGAGCGGAACCGGAGTCTGATTTCGACGCTGCTTCGCGACCCGAAGTTCTAACGGAACTCCAAAGTGCCCACGGGACGGCCAAGCTGGAGGCAAGCCGGGCGTCCAGGTCTGTCCGGTAGATCCGAGTCGATAACCTAAGCCCACAATACAACGGGGTTCGCGTTTCGTCTTATACGTGTGGCCGGGGTCCCTCCAAAACGCCATCGAAAGCACGGGGCGGAGGCGCCCCTTCTCGCCTGACGCCAGGTTCAGACCTGTTTCGCCCAGCGTGAAATGCAAACACAGCGCTGCCTACGTGACCTTCGCACGATGAAGCCGCAGGCTGTTCGTCACCACGCTGACGCTGCTGAAGGCCATGGCGAAGGCCGCAAGCACGGGGTGCAGCGCCCGCAGCATCATGGGCAGGAACCGCAGAGGGTAGAAGACGCCCGCGGCCAATGGAATCAAGCTCACGTTATAAAAGAAGGCCCAGAAGAGATTCTGCTTGATGATCCGCATCGTGGCTTTGCTCAAGGCGATGGCTTGGGGCACCGCCCGCAGGTCGCCACGCATCAGCGTCACGTCCGCGGTCTCCATCGCCACGTCGGTCCCGGTCCCGATGGCGATCCCAACATCCGCCTGGGCCAGGGCCGGGGCATCGTTGATCCCATCCCCCACCATAGCCACGAGGCCGGCGCGTTCGGCCTGCAGCCTCTTGATCTCCTCCACCTTGTCGCCGGGAAGGACCTCTGCCAGGACCCGGTCGATCCCCACCTCTCGCGCGATCGCCTCCGCCGTGTGGCGGTTATCGCCGGTCAACAGGACCACACGAAGCCCGAACTCGTGCATCCTCGCCACCGCCTCGCGGGAGCCCTCCTTGATGGTGTCCGCCACCGCTACGACGCCCACCGCATCGCCGTCCACGGCCACCCACATCGCGGTCTTCGCCTCGGCCTGCAGCCGCTCCGCCTCCGTCTCCAGACCGTTCAGGCGGATGTTCCGTTCGGTCATGAGCCGCCGAGTCCCCAGCACGACGTCGTGCCCCTCGACCCTGGCCACGATCCCACGCCCCGCCACGGCCTCGAACCCCTGGAGCTCCGTCAAGGGGAGGCTCCGGGCCTCGGCCTCCCGCACGATGGCCTCGCCGAGCGGATGCTCGCTTCCCTGTTCCGCGGACGCCGCGAGGCCGAGAACCCACGCTTCGCCGTCTGCTGGGGACCCGGTGCCCTCATGGGCGCCGATCCCGATACCGGCCAGCGCCCGGTCCGGGACCCGGGTCACCACGTCCGTCACGGCGGGCTCGCCCACCGTCACCGTGCCCGTCTTGTCCAGCACGATGACCTTGAGGTTATGAGCCCGCTCCAATGCCTCGCTGTTCTTGAAGAGGATCCCCTTTTCCGCCCCCTTGCCCGTCCCGACCATGATGGCGGTGGGCGTGGCCAGCCCCAACGCGCAGGGACATGCGATGACCAGGACGGCCACCATGCGGATCATCGCCGGCGTGAACCCGGCGTCGGCCCAGAACCACCAGACAGCCAGGGTGATGGCTGCGATCACGATCACGGCCGGCACGAACACCGCGGAGACTCGATCGGCAAGACGCTGAATCGGCGCCTTGCTCCCCTGGGCCTCCTGGACCAGGCGAATGATCTGCGCCAGCGTCGTCTCGGCCCCGACGCGCGTCGCCTCGAATTTCAGGACCCCCTGCTTGTTTATCGTCGCCCCGACCACCTCGTCGCCCGGACCCTTGTCGATGGGAAGACTCTCGCCGGTGATCATGCTCTCATCGACAGCGGAACGGCCCTCCAGCACAATTCCGTCCACCGGGATGCGCTCCCCGGGTCGGACCATCACCTGATCCCCCGCCAGCACGCTCTCGATAGGAACGTCGACCGCCGCCCCGTTCCGGATGACCCGAGCCGTTTTCGGCCTGAGGCCCATGAGCTTCTTGATCGCCGCGCTGGCCTGTCCCTTGGCCCGAGCTTCGAGAAGCTTGCCGAGCTTGATCAGGGTGATAATCACGGCGGCGGTCTCGAAGTACGTGTACTCGCCCAGGCCCGTGATCCCGAAGCTGAGTGCCACGGTCACCGGGAAGCTATAGAAGTAGGCGGCCGATGTGCCCATGGCGATGAGCACGTCCATGTTGGCCGTCTTGTTCCGGAGCGCCTTCCAGGCGCCCACGTAGTAGTCCAAGCCCACGTAGAACTGGACGGGGGTGGCGAGCGCGAGAAGCAGCCAGTTCACCCAGGGCTTGTGCGCCCACGCCCCCAGGAGCGCGAAGTCCCGCGCCATGCTGAGAGCGAAGAGCGGGACGGAGAATCCGACGCCAGTCCAGAATTTCCGAGTCTGATCCCGGATCTCCGCCCTGCGGGCTTCGTCCTCCGCGTCCTCCAGCTCCTCGGGGACCGCCTCCACGACCCCGTAGCCTGCATCCTCGATGGCCTTGACCAGGTCGGCCCGGCTCACCGCCCCGGGGAGGTACTCGACCACCGCCCGCTCGCTGGCGAGGTTAACCGCGGCCGAGACGACTGCGGCGGTTCGCTCCTGAAGCGACCGTTCGATCGCTGCGGCGCAGCTCGCGCAAGACATCCCGGTGACGGGAAACTCCACTCGCGCCGTGGGCACTCCATATCCTGCTTCCCCGATTCGGCGGACGAGGTCCCCTGCCCCAATGCGGGCGGCGTCGAAGACGACCGAGGCCCTCTCTGTCGCGAAGTTCACGTTCGCCTCGGTCACGCCCTCGAGCTTGCGAAGGCTCCCCTCAACGGTCGCGGCGCAGTTCGCGCACGACATTCCTGTGACCTGAAGGTCGATCCGTCGATTGACCATGGCTCTCTTTACATGCGGGTCTGTCAGCATGACCTCGCTCGGCGCCTCAAGTTGGACTGGTCTCTAGCCCGAACTCGCCGATCGGACTGCGCAGCCGCGCGAGTCCTGACCTCTGACTATCTCACCGCCAGGCGCAAGGTTGCGCAGATCTCGCGCAGCGACCGCTCCCATGCCCCTACTAAGGCGAGTCCCAGCTCCAATCGTCCCGCCGGCCTCTCGAGTCGGCAGTAAGTGACGTGGGGGAAGCTCGAAAGCTCATGCCTCAACCCCTCCAGGCCGATGGGGGAACCTCGGATCCAGATAGTCACGCTCACGTCATGCATATCCACGGAGTACCCGCGCTTCACCAGAAGCCGTAGGATGCCTTCGATCCGCCACAGCTTGTCCACTTGCAGCCAGACCCCCTCTATGAGCGCGTTGACTGTCGCGTCCCTTACCCCCTCGAACCGCCTCAGCGCGCGCTCGAGCGGCGCCCCCTCCGAGACGCAGCGAATCCCCGAGATCCTCAGGCGTACCTGATAGACCGGCGGCGGGTCACTGACTGCCCACGGCTCGCCATGCGATGTATCACCCACGCTCATCGCTAGCTCCTCCCCTAGCTTCAAGGTTCTGCCTCACGCCAGTGACGGTCGGGGACGTCTCTTAACGCCAAAACGCCCTCGTTCCGGCTTCAAGTCTACGAGCCTTGCCGTTAAGGTGGCTGAAAAGTGAGTGTAAGATTTCTTAAAAGAACTCCGGCGCCGGCGATCACGAGGGCGACGAGCTCGTCGCCCGCCACAGCCGAAGGACTTGCCCTGAGGGGGTGGGAGGCCCTGAACGAGAATCGGTACCGCCTACTCGGGCGTCCGCCTCTCGTAGCCCGCACTGCGTCCCACTCTGGAGGTGTCGGACGAGAGGCTTCCGGAGCGGCCGTCCTCCCCGACGAGCAGTCGGAGAATCCAGGTATCGAGGACGCGCCGGTCCACCGGGCCAATCTGCTTGTATGCGATGATGCCGTCCCGGCCGATGAAGAAGGTCTCGGGCACGCCGTAGACACCATAATCGATGGCGACACGCGAGCCTGGATCGACCAGGTTGGGCCACGAGCCACCCATTTTCCGGATGTATCGCTCGGCGTTGGAGCGGCTGTCCTGATAGATCACGCCGACGATCTGCACGTCTTGGTCGGAGTACTTGTGCTCTGCTTCCACGAGATAAGGGTGCTCGGCCTCACAGGCCAGGCACCAGCTGGCCCAGAAGTTCAGAACCACCACCTGGCCTCTCAAGTCGGCCAGGCTCAGCGGCCTTGCTTCCAGCGTTTCGAGGGCGAACTCGGGCGCCAGCTTTCCGGGAAGCGGCGAGGCGATGATGTTGGGATCACGGGTCAGCCCGTAAGCCAGCAACCCGAGCACCGGCAGCGCCGAAGCCGGCCAGAAAAGCTTCTTCCACCTCATAGCGCCACCTGCTGCCGCTGTGGCCGGGGCTCTGCGACACGGGCCGCCAGACTCGCTCCCGGCTCCGCGGGGTGCGCGCCGGCCGGACGCCGGCGGCGGGAGACCGCCGATACACTCGGCCACAGAGCCAGCCACACCCCACCCGCGATCACCAGCGCGCCTCCCCAGATCCAACCGATCAGCGGATTGAGCAGCACCTCTATTGTGGCCGAGGATCCATCCCGCTCGTACGCACCAAGCGTGACGTAGAGATCCTCGAGCCAGCGCGAGCGCACCGCCGGAGTAGCGATGGGCCGGTCAGAGTTCCGGTAGTAGTTGAGCCGGGGTCGGAGATCGCCAATGTGCGATGCTCCCCGCTGTGCCGAGATCCCAGCGGCCACAAAGTCGCGGTTCGGCTCCCGCCCCGCATAGAGGGAGTCCAATCGCAGGCCATAGTCTCCGATCCGCACGGCTTCGCCGGGCCGGAGAGTGGCCTCGGTTTTCCTTTGGAACGACGATGATGTCGCGATGCCGATCGCCATCAGAGCCACGCCGATGTGGACCACGTAGCCGCCGTAGCGCCGCGGGTCCTTCCGTATCAATGAGAACAGCGACCCGACCAGCGGCTCCCCCTGCGCCCGATTGCGCGCCCGTGCGCCGATCCAGAACTCCGCGAGATTGAGAACAAACGCGAATGCAGCAAGCCCCAGGGCCAGAATCGTGTAGGCCCCGCGTACCCCCACGAGCCACAAGAGCCCGGTGCCGATGATAGCGACGCCTGCCCCCAAGAGGACCTTCCGCCTCAGCGCACCGACCGATGTCCGCCGCCACGCCAGAGCCGGGCCGACTCCCGCGAGAAGAAGAAGGGCGAGGAGGAGGGGCATGGTCATCTCGTTGAAATAGGGCGCTCCCACGCTCACCTGCACCCCGCGGAAGATCTCGACCAGCAGCGGGAAGAGCGTGCCGAGAAGAACCGTGAAGGCGAACGCGGCGAACAGCAGGTTGTTCAGAAGAAACGCGGTTTCCCGGGACAGCCAATGGTCGAGAGCGCCCGGTGCTCTCAAGTGCTCGCTGCGCCAGCCAATTAGGGCGAGGGCCGCGATGAGGACGAAGGCGATGAAGCCGAGCAAGAGCGGGCCGATGAGCCCTTCGGCGAAGGCATGGACGCTACCCAGCACGCCGGAGCGCGTGAGGAAAGTGCCCAGCAGCGTTAGCACAAACGTGGCCGTGACGAGGCCAACGTTCCAGGTCCGCATGGTGCCGCGGCGCTCTTGGACCATCGCCGAGTGCAGGAAGGCGGTAGCCGTGATCCACGGCATCAGCGACGCGTTTTCCACCGGATCCCAGGCCCAGTACCCGCCCCAGCCCAACACCTCGTAGGACCACCAGCCGCCACCCACAATCCCCCAGCTCAGAAACGCCCAGGCCGCGAGGGTCCACCGCCGGCTGGCCCGAAGCCACGTTGCTCCCAGCTCTCCCGACATGAGCGCGGCCATGGCGAAGGCGAAGGGCACCGTCATCCCTACGTAGCCCAAATAGAGAAGCGGCGGATGCAAGCCCATGAAGGGGTGGTTCTGAAGCAGCGGGTTGGGACCCGGCCCGTCCACCGGGACCGGAAACACCGGCGCAAAGGGGTTCGCCGACCACGTCACCAGGAACCAGAAGAATGCTCCCACGACCAGCAGCACACCCGTCGCGTACGGCATCAGCCGCAGGTAGGCGCGGCGGTGCACCATCGCGACGGCGAAGCTGTACGCGGCGAGCACCCAGCCCCAGAAGAGGATCGAGCCATCCAAGGATGACCAAAGCGAGACGACCGTGTAGAACAGCGGCGTCGAACGGCTGCCCACCTGGGCGACATAAGAGACGCTGAAATCATGCGCGACGAGCGCATAGACCATCGCGAGGTTGGCGAGCGTCGCTACGGCGAAGACCGCGCCGACGACCAACCGCGTATAGTCCCACAGGTCGGAGCGGCGCGTGCGCCCGGCGATCATCGCCAGCCCCGCACCGCCCAACGACAGCAAGAGCGCGACGAAGGTGGCCAGATGGCCTACGCTACCTACCACGTTTCCCTCCTGTCTCTCTCCGGCTTCGGCAAAGCGGCTTTCCTGAACACACTGGGAGCACGACGGCCCGCACTCCCAGCATTTGCCGGACCGATGCGCTCAGTGGCATCCACCCCGGCCGTGGCGGCGGGCCGTGCCAGCCATGCGGTCGCCGCGCCCGCCTCGCCATCCCGCTTCCGGATGCTCGTCTGCCTCCGAGTCGCCCTGCCCTTCCTGCTCACCGGCCGGCGCCTGGAGCTTCCGCTTCCCTTGGCCGTTGCCATGGCCGTGCCCGTGGCCGTGCCCGAACAAGTGCATCGCCACGCAGACCGCGAGGCCCAGCAGTACGATCCAGGTAAACGCGTCCATCCTCACCTCCTGCCTGGGAGTTGCTCAGCTCTTGCATCATCATAGCCGGCCGTGTGTGAAATCCTCATGAAGATCCTATGAGCGCGCTTTACGAGACCTGAGCGGCGCCTGCAAAGGCGGGAGTGTGACAGTCTCCACGGTTCCGCAGGCGCTTGCTGACTCGGCCAGGGTGGGACGACGAGCGTGAGCTCGGGGAGAGGGGTAGGCGGTCGATGTCAGCCGCTCCATCGGCCGACTCAGGAGGCGGCCCGGCGTTCACCTCGGTTTCCCATTAGAGCGCCCGCCCGCGGCGCCGCGACCCAGGCGAGAGGGTAGATCACCCTGTGGAACGGTGTCATGGCGTAAACCCGCCGGGCCAGCGATCGAACCGACGTCGCCCGGCTGACCCACCGGATCAGACACCTGTACCCCCGGTCGCCCGCCCGGTTGTAGAGGAGCCGGTTGGCCAGGCCTGCCCGGAATTGCCTCCCCAGATGCCGCTCCAGCAGCTCCCGATACGACGTGCCAGCCAGGAGCGCACGCGCCGCCAGGTGACCCGACAGGATGGCGTAGCGTAGGCCGAAGCCCAGCAGATAATCCTGCAAGCCGGCGGCTTCACCTACCCAGAACTCTTCACCGCGCTGAAATCGCCGGCCGACGGCGATGTTGGCCCGGCCGCCGAAGCGGCACTCGTCCCGAAAATCGGACAGTCCGAGCCGGGCGAACGCCTGGCGGGCCCGCTCGAAGCAGCGCCATGCGTCCCCGAATCGTGTAGCCAGGGCCGTGGCGAGTGTTGCGCGGCCGTTCCAGATCACGCAGTAGGCATAGCAGCGCGGCGCCAGCGCGTTGCACGCGATCGCCAACACCTGATCGGGGTGTGATGTTTTCGCCAGGACACCGGCCACGACCGCTTGAGTGGTCGTAGGGCCCGTCGCCCAGATGATCGGGCCCGAATGCGTTGCGGGCGATACGCGCCGCTCGAAGCAGATCCGAACACCTAGTCGCTCCGACTGCGTCTTGAGCCCCTGGTCAAGCGTATCCGATTGCGGCCCTCGACGGACCAGGTAAAGAAGCGGCCGGTCATCTCGAACCCGGTACGGCTCGAGCTCCGGTGTAACGAGGGTGATACTCTCTATGGGACGGTGGGGGAAATCCATGGCGATGCCCAACCGCGCAAGCCACACGCCGACATCGTCCTCAGTCGTCCAGTTCTCGAGCCCCTGGAAATCGCCGTGAAACCGGCGGCCAACCTCGGACCGCTGCTCGTAGACGACGACGTCCACCCCGTTCCGAGCCAACTCGATGGCCGCCGCCAGTCCCGCGGGACCGGCGCCCACCACGCTCACACGTTCTGGCCACATCCTAACAGAGATCTGTTACTGGCCGAAGAACGGAAGCCGCCAGTCTCAGCGAACGGCCGCAGCAGCGCGAGCATCAGAGGGCCGAGCCCTCGCGCCTCGTTTCCGTAGTCGACCAGGCTTTGAAGCCAGCGGCGCGCCCAGGGCCAGCGGAGCGCCGCAGCGAGCCCGCGCTCCGCCACCGAGCGGCGATAGAGGTGCGACCGAATGAGGCGGGCAGCGCGAAACTCCGGGAGCAAGACCGAGCGCGTCAGTCGCGGATAGAGCGCGAAATCACCTCGCCGCTCGAACGCTTCCGCCAGAAAGCCCGCTGACCTCAACGCGTTCTCGATCCCCTCGCCCGTGGCTGGGTCGGCGAGCCCTGCGGCATCGCCGAGGAGCGCGTAGTCGGGCCCACCGATCCGCGGGAAATCCCGCGCCGGCCACATGGCCGTGCCGATCACCGCGCCCAGGATCTCATAGCCTCGCTGGGCGCCGCTATTGCCGAGGTAACGGAGGACCGCGGCATCGATGAGCCCTCGCGACCACGTACCGGGCGTCAGCCCCACGCCGACCGAACGGTGATCCGCCCGCGGGAAATCCCAGAGGTAACCATGCACACTTTCGATGAACGAGAAGAGTACTTGTTCCGCCGGGAAGGGCGGGCGACCGACCGGGTAGGCGACACGCGTTGGCGCGAGTTCAGGGCGGAATCCCCGGGCCACCACGTACCGCACGCGGCTCGCCGCTCCGTCGGCCCCCACCAGTCGGCGCACCCGATACTCGAGCCCGCAGCCGTCCTGAAGGCGCCAGCCACGACTGAGCGGTTCGATCTCCACGATCCCCGCCCGGATCAACCGGGCGCCCGCCGCCCGAGCCCGGGCGAGCTGCCAAACCCCGAGCTCTCGGCGACTGACCACGTACAGGGGTTCGCTTAGTGGCAGCACGAGCGCCGGGCCATCGACCGTGGCCAGGCGCAGCTTGCGGATCTGCTGACCGAGCGCCTTGACCTCGGCGAGCTCCGGAACGTTACGGAACGCCGCAGCCGGCAGTCCTCCGCCGCAGGGCTTCTCCCAAGGAGCGCGGCTGTCGAAGCCGATCACCTCGACGCCTAGAGCGGCCAGCAACTCGGCAGCCCGCGCGCCCGCCGGACCGGCGCCCACGATCCCCACCTCCGCATCCCAGCGCGCCGGCCACCGCGCAGCCGGGCTGGGGGCGCCGCATCCGCTGTTGGCCTTCATGGCCCAACCGGGACAGGGGCCGCGGCCGCTCTGCCGGGGCGCCGTCGCAGCGCCACGAGCAGCGCAAGCCCACCAACGATGGCCAGCGCGGCGATGCCCTGGGCCGTGGTGAAGCCCCACAGCAAGCGATCATCCTTCGCCCGGACAAATTCGACGAGAAACCGCTCCGTGCCGCTCAGCACCAAGTACAGGCCAAACAGCCAGCCCGCCGGAAAGGTGCGACGACGCAAGAACCAGAGGAGTGCGAAGATCAGCAGCAACGCGAGCGCCGAGTACAGCATCGCCGGGTGGACCCGCACAAGCGCCCCGTCGGGTATCCCGGCGGGAAGCTCCACCCCGAACTCGCTCCGCAACGCTCCCGCAGTGGACGGAGGCGCTCCGCGAGGAAAGGCGAGCGCCCAGGGAAGCCGTGACGGCAAGCCGTAGCTGTCCCCGGAGAAGAAGCAACCGAGGTGGCCGATGGCATGACCCAGCGCCAGGGCCGGTGCCAGCGCGTCCGCCGTTGTGGCCAGCGGAAGGCCTCTTCGACGAACCGCCCACAGGACACTCAACGATCCCCCGATGAGTCCGCCGTACCAGACGAGACCGGCACGCGAGAAGAGCGTCGACGCGTCGCCGTGCAGCGCGGCGTAGTAGAGCTTGGCGCCGATGAAGCCTCCGGCCAGCGCATAAACGAGCAGACTCCAGGCTTCACCGCCCTCCACGCCGCGTTCCGCCAACGCGCGGCGGGTCACCCACCCGGCGGCCAGGAACGCCCCCGCCACGAGGACGCCGTAGGTCGATATCGCCAGATGGCCAACTCGAAAAAGCACCGGGTACACCGCGAACCTCCAGACTCCCGCAGGACTGCGACATCGGTTTGAGCACACCGCGCTCCTGAATCGAGGGCCGGCCAGGATTGGCTGCGGGCGCGATCCGCCTCCACCACGCGCCGTCCATTGCTACAGACGGCCCCAACGAATTGCCCTTCGCTTTGTGCGGAAACTATCCGGTTGGCAGTGAAAGAACCGTGAAGTTCCGTCGAAGATCGCTTAAGCCCGCCTCCGGGAAGCGCCGCGACCGTCGCCGATGGTGAGCCCGGCGTCGGGCTCGCAAAGGAACTCGAACCGGAAGCTCGCCCCGCCCCGCGGTCGGTTGCGAGCCTTCAGCCAGCCGCCATGGGCCTCGGCGATGGCCTGCGCGATCGCCAGGCCGAGACCGGTGCCGCTTGATCGCTCCCGGGCACTGTCGGCCCGATAGAAGCGCTCAAACAGATGGGGAAGGTGCTCGGGTGCAATCCCGGGTCCCGTGTCCGCGACCTCGAGCCAGCCAGTGCCGCCGTCGCAGCCGATACGCAGCCAGACTTCACCGCCCCTCGGCGTGTGTTTGATCGCGTTGTCCAAGAGATTCCGCACCAGCCGCCGCAGGAGGTCGGAATCCCCGGCGGCGACCACGTTCGTAACGAGGTCGATCTTTACCTCTATCTCCCTGGCTTCGGCCAGTGCGCGATAGCTCGCAGCCACATCGCCAACAAGCTCATCCAGCGCGAGCGGCCGGATCCGCGGTTGCAGAACACCTGCGTCCCGGCGGGCGAGTGTGAGGAGATCCTCCGCCAGGGCCTGAAGGCGGAGGACCTCATCGAGCCCGACGTCTATCGCCTCCCGATATTCCGCCTGCGAGCGCTCACGCCGCCGACTGACCTCGAGGTGGCCTCTGAGCGCGGCTATCGGCGACCGGAGCTCATGGCTGGCGTCCGCGATGAAGCGCTTGTGCGCCTCGAATGCGCCATCGATCCTGTCCAGCATCCGGTTGAGCACGGCGACCAAGCCCTGGAACTCCGCAGTCCGGGCGTGCGCCGTGATGCGCTGGCCGGGTTTTCCCCCCTCGAGCTTCTCAGCCTGATCGGTGATCCGCGCCACGGGACCAAGCGCGTGGCCAGCCATCGACCAGGCCAATCCGAAGGCCGCCATCACCGCCGCGAGCAGGGCACTACCCAGCACGACATCGACGCGGCGTAGGGTCTGTGTCAAAGGTGCGATGGAACTCGCCACTTCGAGCACGTGTCCGCTATGACGAGGATCTATGCGATCGAGCGGGTAGTAGAGCGCCCGTAGCCGCCCGGCCTCCCACCGCTGGGTCGCGTAAGCAAGCGCTCCGCTCTGCGCCTGTAGGAAGGCCTCAGTGTCCACCGGAAGGTCCAGGTCGAGGTAACCGCTACGCAAGCGCGGCCGACCTTCCGAATCCCAAACCTCGACGAACCAATTGACGTGTTGCACCGCCGCTGCCTCTTCGGGCGTCAGGCGCCACTCGTGAAGACGCATGTCGCCTGGCGGGCTCTGTGCGATGGCGCCAGCCTGGATCGACGCCACCGAGCTCAGAGCCTTGTCCATCCCCCGCAGCAGAATCGTCCTCAGGCCCAGATGCACAGCCAGGGCCACGAGCAACAGCGCGGCGCTGAACGCGGAAGCCACTCGCAAAGCGAGGTGTAGTCGAAACGAGCGCGACCGCGGTGTCCGTCTCTCCATCATGAACGCGGTACCGCCTTCAGCACTTGAGCATGAAGCCAACGCCCCAGATCGTCTCGATCACCTGCGACTCCCCTTGTAGCGTGAGTTTGCGCCTGAGATTACCGATGTGAACGTCTACGACATTGCTGCCGGGATCGAATTGAAGATCCCAGACCTTCTCCAGTAATTCGGTTCGGCGAATCACCTGCTCAGGTTTCAGGATAAAATGCTCGAGGAGCTGGAACTCCCGCGGCGTTAGCTTCAGCTCCCGGTCACCGCGCCAGGCCTTGTGCTTCAGCCGATCAAGCTTGATGTCCCCGCGCTGGAGAAATTCCGTATGCTTCGCGCCGCCACGGCGGATCAGCGCCCGCGCCCGCGCCAGGAACTCTTCGAAGGCGAACGGCTTCGTCAGATAGTCATCGGCTCCGAGATCGAGGCCGCGCACGATGTCATCTGTCGCATCCCGGGCGGTCAGGATGAGGATCGGCACGGAGCGACCCTCCCGTCGGAGCTCCGCCGCGAGTTCATATCCGTTTTTCTTCGGGAGCATGAGGTCCAGCACGATGAGGTCGTAATCGTAGACAAACGCCTTCATCGAGCCGTCCTCGCCGTCGTGGGCCACGTCCACCGCGTAGCCGTCTTCCCGAAGTCCCATCTCCAGGAAGCCGGCGACATGCTTGTCGTCCTCCACGACCAATACCTTCATGAGCTTCCACTCCTGTCCCCTTCGAGGAGCTCTTCCACGATGCGTGGGCGCCAACCTCTGCCCGTGCGTGGATCGACCACCGGTGCAACCTTGCCTGCCGGTCGCACGATCAGTCTTACGCTCTCCGAGTCCTCGGGGGCGCCGGTCAAATAGCGCATCGGCGCCGTTAATCCATCCTCAAGAAAAGATTAAGGTTTCTTAAAGCCGCGACCGGCCGCACCTCTCCCGAAGCCCAGGCTCGATTCGGGAGCATCGCGCAACTTCACAGAGGACAAAGATCTCCCAGCGGACGGACCTGATAAGAGGCGGAACAGGTTTACCCTATCAGAGCTGGCAGGCCTCTTTCACGATGATCACGACTTCTTCGCACACCGCCGCCCATTCCGGACCCGGCCGGCCCGCGAACGCTGATGCGCCCGCCACGTCGCCATCAACAGCGGAGCGCTAGAGCAGGAAGGCGTAATAGGCAGGCTCGTCGCCACTGTCCGCACCGGCCACTGCTTCCAACAGCTTTTCGCATTCAGTGCGGCGAGGATCGTAGTCCACTTTGACCAGTCCGTGCGGTAGATCGATGTCCACCGACTGCACGCCGGGACAGGCAATCAGGCTGTCCTGCACGCGCCTGGCACAGGTCTCACAGCTCATTCCCAAGATACCGAGGAGCGCCGATGCCGAGACCTCCGCGCCACCGCGGCTCACGGCCCCCTTTCTAACGTCTCGCCAGTTCTTGATCGGCATGGCCGTCTTTCCTCCAGCTCGTGCGGGCTGACGCCCACCGTTGCCGTAGCTGTTGGCCGCCCGGCTGCCGGCGCTCCTCCTGAGCCCTCAAGATACCGGACAGATGTTAAGACTTCATGAAGATCGCGTGTAGAAAGCTTGAGATGCGCCAAGGGCCATTCCGCATCATGAATGCGAGAACCCTGCCAAGGTTCGCGAGCAAGTTGCGACGATGCCGACGACCAGACGGCCGGGGTTTCTTCAGGTACTCAGAAGCCCGGCGAAGCCCATGAAGGCGAGGGAGAGAACTCCGGCCACGATGAAGACCAGAGCCGGACCTTTGACAATCTCGGGTATTTGTGAGAACTCGGCCTCCTCGCGAATGGATGCCATCAGAACCAGGGCCAGCGTAAGACCCGCCCCGGCGCCCAGCGCGAAAAAGATCCCCTCGAAAAAGTCGTAGCCGCGGTTCGTCTGGAAGAATGCGAAATAGAGGATCGCGCAGTTCGTCGTTATAAGCGGCAGAAACATGCCGAGCTCGCGAAACACGCGCGGACTCACTTTCTTGATCGTCATCTCCACAATCTGCACCACCGAAGCGATGACGACGATAAAAGAGATGAGACGCAAGTAGGGCGCATACTTGAGGACGAACACATTCAGGATCCACGTGCAGATCGAGGTGATGAGCAAGACGAATATGTCCGCCGCGCCCATACGCAGCGCCGTCGAGATCCTGGCGGACACACCCATGAAGGGGCACAGGCCCAGGAAGTAGGTCAGAGTGAAGTTATTCACCACCATCGCCGAGACGAAGATCCAGAACAGCTCGCCCATCAGGCGATCCTTCTGTTAAGCGCTTGCGGCGGCCGTAGATAAGCCGCCTGCCTCTTCGCCTGACGGACACGAACCCAGCCGAGCCCGAGCAGGATGAAGCCGATCGAGAAGAAGCCGCCGGGCGGAAGTATCATAATAATCCAGGGTTCGTACCGCGGACCGAAGAGGTCGTACCCGAGAAAGCTGCCGTAGCCCAGCACCTCACGGAACGTCCCCATGGCCAGAAGGGCGAGGATAAAGCCCAATCCGGTTCCTACGGCATCCAGCACAGCCCGGCCGACTGGCTGCCTCGAGGCGAAGGCCTCCTGGCGCCCCAGGATCATGCAGTTGACAACGATCAAGTAAACGAAAGCGCCGAGTGCCTTGTGGATATGGGGAACAGTCGCCTCCATAACCATGTCGGCGACCGTTACCCAGGTGGCGATGATCAGAATGTAGGTCGAGAGGCGCACCTCGGCTGGTATGAGGCGCTTGAAGCTCGACACCAACAGGCTCGACCCCACCAGGACAAAAAAGGTGGCGATACCCATAGCCAGACTGTTGGCGACCGTGTTGGTGACGGCCAGGGCAGGACAGAGGCCGAGCAACTGGCGGAATACGGGATTCTCCCGCCAGATGCCGCGCAGGAAGACGGCCCTCGGGCTCCCGCGCGCGATGCGTACGGTCGCCGCCCCGGCGTGCCCGCAGTGAGAGCTCCGGACTACGTCTTCCGTCGTTGCCTGCCCACTCATCGACCTCCCACCTCTGCGCCTTCGGATCGAAACCGCGAGCCTTGAGAGCGCTCAGCACTCCTCTCAGCCTTGCCTACTGACGCGCCGCGGTCGAACTGGAAGGTCCACAAGTAGTCGACGAGTGCCCAGGTCTGGTCTTCCATGAAGATCGGCCCGAAGTAGGGCATGCCAGTGCCCATGCCACCGCGGAGGATCTTGCCTTGCAACAGGGCGGGACTGGCACCGAGCATCCGTACCTCGTTGCCAAAATCCGCTGGAGATGTGGTGCCGTGGCCGAATTCCGTCAGCGAGTCGCCGGCCAGCGCCGAGGCCATCACCCCATCACCACGCCCCGTCTCGCCATGACACGCCGCACAATTGGCCTGATAGAGCCGCTCGCCCTCTCTCAACTTTTCCGGCGTCGTGTTCTGCTCCCAGATCCGTGCAACCAAATCCCAGATTGCCGTGTCCGTGAGATCGGTCAAGACGGCATTGGTGCGCAGGGCGTTCCAAGTTTCGGCGGGGCTGGTCCGGCGATAGTAATCTCGTGTCAGATACTCACCCGCCACATCGACTCCGAGGCTCGCCCCGAGTGAGGCGGACGGCCGCCGCGTCGGCAGCACGGCAGCCGAGTGCGGCGCATCCAATTCCAGACCCAACGACATGTAGAGTGGCTGCGCAGGATCGTCGTTGCCCCCAGCATCTCCCGTCACTTCGATTGTCCCCCGCATGCGCCAATGGTTCACGCCACACCAGCGTGTGCAGTAGAAGACGTATTTCCCCGGCTGGTCGAAGACGAGGCTGGTAGCGGTGATCTCACCCGGCCTGACCTCCACCTCCGGCAGCCCAAGCATGCCGACCGCAAAGCCGTGGACGACATCGTCCGATGTGAGTCGCAGATAGAGCGGCTCGCCCACAGCCGCGGTCAGGTCGCCCGGACTCCAGCCTCCGTCCTCTGACATCCGGCCGTGGATCTCGATCGTGCGGCCGACCGATACCTCCTCGAGGCGCCGGCCCACCAGCAGCACGGCGAGCGGCAGTCCTAAGGCCGTAACCAGTGCGAGCCAGCGGGCGACACGTTCGGCGTTCATCCGACTAGAAGCCTCAATAGGATCAGGGTGATGACCAGACAGAACATCGCTACCGGAAGAGCCTGATAAACGTCACCGGCCTCAACCGCCGTGTCTCCGGAAAGTTGCCGCGCGATTCGTCGAGCCGTTTGCGCCGCCCAGGCCAGCCCACCGATGAGCACGGCAACCTGGGCGGTAGGCCCGATCGTGCTGAGATACGGCGTCCACGGGATACGTGCCGTCCCAAATAGGTTCAAGCCCCACCCCATGGGATCCGAGAGCACCGGCCAGACGTACGAAAGATTCGCGAACACGAACGACAGGCTGAAAGCGATCCAGCCGGCCAGACCGAGAGGGATCAGGGCGTAGGCAAAGTGAGCGAACGCCTTTCGCACGGGAACTCGGGACTTGGCGATCGCACCACCGATGTACACAGCCAGGAAAAAACCCCCAGGGATGAGAGCGAGGACGATGAACAGGAAGGCAAGCGCGTAAGCAAACCAGCTCGGGGAGCCTATCATGTAAGCTGCGGTCTTGAGCTGGCCCCAGGGACCCAGCATTACGGCGATATAGATGAGCGCGCTGCCAAGCATGATGAAGGCCTTGTACGCCTCATCCAGTTTGCGCCCGCGCGGCTGGCGCAGCTCATCGCCGAACGCGCGGAGGTTCAAGGCGATGTTGTCGTACGGGCAGGTCCGGACGCACTCGAAGCACAGACCGCAGTTGATGTTCTTCACCAGACCAGCCGGGAATACTCCCCAAGGACAGCCATAGCCGTCAACGTTCCCCGTGTAGCAGGTTTTCTCGCGATGTGACGCACACACAGCTGTATCGCGGACTCGCAGTTCCAGCAGAGCGAGTTGGGAATACAGGCCGATGAAGCCGCCGACGGGACAGAGATAACGGCAGAAGGCGCGGCGCTCGTAATTGACGCTCGTCCAGGCCGCCACAACGAGCAGCGACAATAGAACCAGCGCCGTAACGAGCGGTCGAGTCAGAATGACTGCCGCGAAGAGGGCGAGAAGCAAAAAGCCGGCGTTCTGCAGCCAAATGTTGCGCAGCTGCCTCGGCCAGCGGCGGCCCAGCCCCAGCCCATGACCTCCGGGCCCGAGCATAGCACCACGCTGGAGCCAGTCCCCAGGCGCCGGAATCGGGCAGACGCTGCACCAGCCACGCCCGGTGAGCGGCACTGCGACCAGCATGAGCAACGCCCACCAGCCGATCCAAACAGCGACGATGCCGAAGTTCCGGTTACCGACAGGCGTACCCATCAATCCGGCCACGATGGCCAGCACGAACCCGCCGAGCGCGGCCAGCATGATCAAGAACTGCGGCCAGCGACTCGTGAGCAGCACCCTGATCGGCGCCCGCCGGGTCAGATCGACGCGCCTCATCTCCACCGGACCCACACGCCTGCGATGGCAGCCAGGATCGCGAGACCGATGGCGCGTATGAGCCACCGGTTCGGCCCGACCCTGAACTCACCCACCATAAACGGATGCAGCGGCCCGCACGTCACGGAGCAGCGTATGCGGAACAATCCTTCGCGGTTGGCGACAAAGCTCACTCGCGCGGTTTGCCCTGGGTCGGCCGTCACCGATAGTTCGTAGCCGTCGATGTGGAGACCATGTACCACATCGGTCGAAACGATCTCCAGGTTGACCCGGTCCCCCCGGTTCACGCGGATAACGGCGGGTGTGTAGGCGAAGCTACGCGCCTCGACGCGTACGGTTCGCTCACGCGGCGGAGACCCAGGCTCGGGCAGCGGGGCGAGCGCCACGAGGCCAGCCAGCCCAACCAACAGCGCGACGAGCGCAGAGCGCGGAAATCTCATCGCCAAACGCCTCCAGCTGTCATGGCCACTTGCGCGTAAGGACGATGCCGCCAGCTACGTCATGTTCGACGGGCCGTACTTCGCATAGATCGCGTCGACGTAGAGGCGAATCTCGGGGACGCTACTCCCCTTCCTAAGCAGGCGCATGGCATCCAGCGCTATATCAACGCAAATGGAGCAACCGAGGGCGTGGCCATCGAATTGCGCCGTATTCTGCGGTGTCACCCTCACGTAGCACGAATAAATGGACGTGTGCCCCATGCCGCCGCACCCGCAGTAGCAAGGGATCTCGCTCAGGACTTCGGGATTGGCGACGGCGAACTGGTAGGCTTCCCTCACCGC
>CAYGCC010000117.1:0-14511 GCA_964348165.1 uncultured Gemmatimonadota bacterium
TCGTGGCCGATCGGGCGGCTGTCTCGTCGTTCCCACAGCTTCTTGAAGCCCGACCTTCAGCATCCCGAACCCTCGTCGCCCCCCGTCCGCGTCGCCGGAACGGAAGCCGCCGGCCGAGCGCTCCGACTACCGTGCGTCCGGCTCCACCGACTCCGCCGCCGCTTGAAGGCGGTCGGCCAGCGATCGGATCGCGTCCGGGCTCGGCAGGCCCGCGATCCAGCGTTCGGGTATCGACGAGGCGCCGAAGCGCGCGCCCAGCACCGCCCCCGCCACCGCGCCGTTGGTGTCGGTGTCTCCGCCGGCGTGGATGATGCGGAGTAGTGTGGACTCGAAGTCGTTTCCGTTGAGGAAGACCCAGAGGCCGGCGGACATCGTCCGCACCGTGTAGCCCATCGAGTGCGGCTCGTCCAGCTCGAGCTCGGAAAGGTCGGAGGTCGCGGAACGGCGAACGGCAGTGACGACCTCGTCGGGGGCGCCTACCCGACCCAAACCCTCGGCGAGTTCATGCAGCGTCCCGTGCGACCCGGCCAGCGCGTGAGCGATCGCAGCGCACGCCGCGACCGTCGTCCATACGCAGCGCGGATCGTAGTGGGTCACGCGGGCGCTATGTCCGGCGTCCTCGATCAGCCGCAGCGGATCACGCCGCCAGCGCAGCGCCACCGGCGCACAGCGCATGATGGCGCCGTTGCTCGCGGCCCAACGGCCCGACTCCTCCCATACGGCGATCGCCGCCTCGGTTCCGCGAGCGCCCGCTCGGGCTCGCGACAATACCTGATACGTTTGTCGGCCTATCCCCCGGCCGCTCTCCGCGGCCCAGCGGACCAGTCGGCGCAGGTAAGCGTCCGGGTCGAACGGTTCGGGCTCGAGCAGGCACTCGGCCAGCTCGATCGCTTGCGCCACATCATCATCCCACGGCTGGTGTATCTCACGCGCCGGGATGTCGCGGATGCCATCCGGCAGCAACGAGCGGATCCGATGCGACGGGTAACCTTCGAGGGGCCCGCCCAGGGCGTTGCCGACAGCGTGCCCGAGGAGCGCGCCCTGATAGCGTTCCCGGGCCATGTCGTCGGGCAGTGGCCGTGTGGCGGGGTCGAGAAAGCTCAGGAGCGGTTCCATCGCTGTGCCTCCGATCCCCAATTTACCTAGCCCCGATCAGAGTCGAAATCCAGGGTGGCTCGCGCTGCGGCCCCCATCGCGCCCAGCCTGCCGATCGCCCATCTTTTCCGCAGCGCGTGAAGCTTACCTCTCGGCGCCGGAGCGATGCGCAAATCCGCCTTCTTCAAAAAATACCTGCTGCCCGGCTTCATCTTCCAGTCGGTGGTCATCGCGGGCGGCTACGGCACCGGTCGCGAGCTGGTGGAGTTCTTCCTCAGCCACGGACCCAGCGGCGGCCTGCTGGCGATCGTCGTGGCGACGCTCATCTGGAGCGCCGTCTGCGCGGCGAGCTTCGAGTTCGTCCGAGTGTTTCGCTCCTACGACTACCGCAGCTTCTTCAGCCACCTGCTGGGCCCGGCCTGGTTTCTTTACGAGGTTTGCTACTTCGCACTGCTCGCCATCATCCTCGCGGTCATCGCCGCGGCCGCGGGCTCGATCTTGAGCGAGACCTTCGCGCTCCCCTACTCGCTGGGTGTGCTGGGCATCATGGGGGCGGTGGGGTTCCTGGTCTTTCGCGGCAGCGCCACCATCGAGCGGGCGTTGGCTTTCTGGTCGTTCGTTCTCTACGCCGTCTATTTGGCCGTCTTCATCTGGTCGTTCGTCGAGTTCGCGCCCCAGCTCCGCTCGGCCTTCGCCGCCAGCGAAGCCGGCCCCGCCTGGGCGATGGGCGGGGTTCGCTACGCCGCTTATAACCTGGCGATCATCCCCGCCGTCTTCTTCGCGCTCCACGACGTAGAGACCCGACGCGAGGCGGTGGGCGCCGGGATCGCCGCCGGTGGCATCGCCATCTTGCCGGGGCTCTTGTTCTTCGTTGCCATGAGCGCTCATTACCCGGTCATCCTCGACCGCCCGGTGCCAGCCAACTTCCTGCTCGAGGCGCTGGGCTCGCCGGCGCTCCAGTTCGCCTTCCAGATCGTCCTGTTCGGCACGCTGATCGAGACGGGCACCGGGCTGATCCACGCGGTGAACGAGCGGATCGCGGCGGTTTACCGCGAGAGGGGTGAGACGATGCCGGATTACCTGCGGCCGGCCACGGCGTTGGCGTTGCTGGTGCTGGGCTCGGCGCTCGCCAGCTTCGGGCTGATCGGCTTGATCGCGCGTGGCTACGGCACATTGACCTGGCTGTTCCTGGTGATTTTTGTGATCCCCATCCTCACCTGGGGCATCTACCTGATTCGGGCGCGTTCGATCGAGGTCGCGGCGGTGGCGACGGCGCCAGCCGACCGGGTCTGACGGGGTCGGTGCGATGGGCGGCGATATTGAGATCAGGCCGTTGCAGAGCCGGGAGGACTTCCAGGGTTGCGTCGCGCTGCAGTACCAAATCTGGGGCGACAATTTTGGCGAGTGCGCGCCGCCCTCCATCCTGCTGGCCACGCAGAAAGTCGGCGGCATCGCCGCCGGCGCCTTCGACGTGGATGGCCGGTTGCTCGGCTTCGTCTTCGGCATCAGCGGTGTACGTGATGGACGCCTGGCCCACTGGTCCGACATGCTGGCGGTGCGAGAAGAAGCGCGAGGTCAGGGGCTGGGGCGACGCCTCAAGGCCTACCAGCGCGAACGTCTGCTCGAGCTTGGCATCGATGTCGCCTACTGGACCTATGATCCGCTCGAGGCGCGCAACGCCCACCTCAACATCGTCCGCTTGGGCGCCCGGCCCGTCGAATACGTGGTTGATATGTACGGCAGCCAGACGGGGAGCGGGTTGCACTCGGGCCTGGGCACCGACCGCCTCGTCGTCGAGTGGGAGCTCAGAGACCCACGGGTCGAAGCCGCCCTCGGCATTGGGTCGTCCCGGCGCCATGCGGGCGCGGGGGCGAGCGAGTCCGACGTCGCTCCGGTCGTGAACAGCGAGCTGGTGGGCGGCGTTGTCGTGCCGCGCGAGTCCGATCCTCCCGAGCTGCCCGCCCTCCGAGTCGAGGTACCGAACGACATCCAGGCGGTCAAGCGCCGGTCGCTGGAAGAGGCGCGGGCCTGGCGAAGCAGCACGCGGCGGACGCTGCTTCACTGCCTGAAGCACGATTATCGTGTCACCGGGTTTCGCCGCGAAGAACGGTCCGGCCGTTGCTTCTATCTCCTGGCTCGCGCTCCACGAGGCGGTGAGCCATGAGCGCCACGCTGGTGCGGATCACGCTGCGTGAGATTCGTCTGCCGTTGCGCGAAGCGTTCCGCATCTCATCAGGACAGACGACGAGGCGGCGCATCCTGATTCTGGAGCTGGAGGATATCGACGGCGTCGTCGCCTGGGCTGAGTGCACGGCTGCCGAGCGCCCCAACTACTCGTCCGAAACCATCGACACGGCCTGGCTGGCCATCGCCCGCTGGGTCGCGCCGCGCATCTTGGGCCGCCCGATCGCCGAGCCGGCGGACGTCACATCGATCCTGGAGCGCGACTTCCGCGGCCACAAGATGGCCAAGGCCGCCGTGGAGATGGGCATCTGGGCGCACGCCGCCGAGCGGGCGGGGGTGAGCCTGGCCAGCCTGCTGGGCGGAACGCGGGACAAAATCGCCACGGGGATCTCTCTCGGCATCCAGCCCGATCCCACAGCTTTGGCAAAGAGAGCGAGCGCCGCCCTGGCCGAGGGCTACCGAAGAGTCAAGTGCAAGATCGAGCCCGGTGCCGATGTCGATTACATCGCCGCCGCCCGCGAGGCGTTGGGACCGGATGCGCCGCTCATGGCAGACGCCAACAGCGCCTATCGTCTCGAGGATGGCGATCGGCTGGCGCGGCTCGATGAGTTCGGGCTGATGATGATCGAGCAGCCGCTGGCCAGCGATGACCTGGTGCGCCATGCCGAGCTGCAGAAGCGCTTGCGCACGCCGATCTGCCTGGACGAATCGATCACGAGCGTCGACCGGGCCGAAGACATGCTGGTGTTGGGGAGCGGCAAGATCATCAACATCAAGGCCGCGCGCGTGGGCGGATTGGGGCCGGCACGGGCGATTCACGACCTGTGCGCGGCCCGCGATGTTCCGGTCTGGTGCGGCGGCATGTTGGAGACCGGCATCGGACGGGCCTACAATGTGGCGCTGGCCTCGCTGCCCAACTTTGTTATCCCCGGCGACGTGAGTCCCAGCGCCCGCTACTGGGAGCGGGACATCGTGATCCCCGAGTGGACCATGGAGGACGGCATGGTCACGGTCCCGCGGGGTCAGCCGGGGCTGGGGATCTCGGTCGATCGGGACCGGTTGGCCGACCTGACCGTACGTGAGAGGGCGCTTTGCGCGCCGTGACCGCGCAAGCGTGATCGTGGGCGCCGGCGGGAGCGCTGGCAGCGATCGCCCGCTTTGCTTGACGTTCCCCGGAACCGCGGCGTAGGTTGCTGCGCTCGTCATGCACATCTACGAGGGTCCCATGTCCAACAAGGGAAGAAGCCGATGAGTCGCCTCGTCCTGGTCGGGGCCGGTCCCATCGGCGTCGCCGCCGCCGATGCCGCCGTCAGCGACGGGGTGGTGACGGCCGTGTTCGCGGTGGTCGATCCCGACGACGAGGCCCGGCGCGCCGCGACGCAGCGGTTCGGCGCCGAAGGCTATGAGTCAGCCGATGCGCTCCCCCCGGCGAGAGAAGGCGATTGGGCGCTGGCGGCGTTCTCGTCGCGCGCCGACGCGAACGCCCCGGTGATCCTCCGCCTGGTGGCGCTCGGCTACCACGTGGTCACGACCTGCGAGGAGCTGTCCGCGCCGGAGGTGCCGGAGCGTGAGGTGGTGCGTAGCGCGGCGGTGTCCAACGGCCGCCGGGTGATCGCTACGGGTGCCAACCCCGGCTTCGTCATGGACCGGCTGGTCGTGGCGGTGGCCAGCGGCGCCCGGGCGGTGCGGCGGATCGACATCAGCCGTCGGGTCGACACGTCGCGGCGCCGCGGCCCGCTCGTGGCCAAGACCGGCCGTGGCCTGACCCCAGAGGAGTTCGCCGCCCGGGTCGCTGCGGGGCGCCTGGGCCACGTGGGCTTGGAGGCCTCGGCCCAGCTGGTGGCGCGGGCGCTGGGGTGGCCTATCAACGACGTGAACGCGTCGATCGAACCGGTTGTCGCCGACGATGGGACGGTGGCGGGCTTGCACCAGCGCGCGGTCCTCACCACACCGGAGGGTGGCGTGCTCGACTTCGACCTTAGGATGGCGTGGAAGGTGGACAAACCGGGGGACGCCATTCATGTGCACGGCTCTCCCGAGCTTCAGGTAGAGATCCCCGGAGGCTACCACGGAGACGAGGGGACGACCGCCGAGGTGGTGAACGCCATCGGCCGCTACAAGCAAACGCCGCCCGGCTTCTACAGTTCCATCGACCTGCCGTTGTGGTTCAGCTAGGTCGGCGACTCCGCAGCCATCGCCGACGCTTCGGATAGAGCCACTCCGCGTGTGCACCGCGTAAACCCTCCCGGCCGGGTCCCATGATTGGCTTCGAGGTGTCATGACGAGCGCTGAGCGACTGGTTCCTGGCTTGGTGCGCGAGCGGTTGCTCAGCTTGCGCCACGATCTGCACCGTCACCCCGAACTCGCCTTTCAGGAAGAGCGCACAGCGGCCCGGCTTTACGACGAGTTGGCGACGCTCGACCCCGTCGCGCTCGATCGCCTGGCCGGGACCGGCGTCCTGGCCCGGATCAAAGGAGAGGACCCGACGGCTCCCTTGGTCGCTGTGCGAGGTGACATCGATGCCCTGCCGATCCAAGAGGAAAGCGGGCTGGAGTTCAGCTCCGAGCACCCTGGTTTGATGCACGCCTGCGGGCATGATGTGCACGCCACCTGGGCGGTGGGCGCCGCCTATCTGCTGTCCGAGCGCCCGGCCCGGGGCGATGTGCTGGTGGTTTTGCAACCGGCCGAGGAGACGGGGCACGGCGCCGAGGCCGTTCTCAAGAGTGGTGCCCTCGACGCGGCCGTGGCCATCTTCGGGGCCCATGTGGACCGCCGCTTCGCCGTCGGCCAGGTCGTGGCTCAGCCCGGTCCGCTGGCCGCGGCGGCGGACAGCTTCGCCGTCGAGCTCAAGGGCCGGGGATCTCACGGCGCCCGGCCCCACGAGGGCAGGGACCCGATTGTTGGCGCCGCCGCGCTGGTGGGGGCGTTACAGACGATCGTCTCGCGCCGGTTGAGCCCGGGCACGCCGGGCGTCGTCTCGGTCGGGATCCTGCGGGCCGGGACCGCGCCGAACATCCTACCTGAGACCGCGTACTTGGAAGGCACCCTGCGCGCTCTCGACGCGGAGACCCGCGAGCTGCTGCACCGTGAGCTGGGCCGCGTCGTCCAGGCGATCGCCGAGGCGCACGGGCTCCAGGCCCAGCTCCAGCTCGAGCGCGGGCCGCCCCCTATCGTGAACGCCGCGGAACCGGTGGGTTGGGCGCGTGAGGCGGCGTCCGGTTTGTTGGGGGACGGCGCGGTGGTCCCGTTGGGCACGTACAACATGGCGGCCGAGGACTTCGCCTTCTATCTGGAAAAGATGACGGGCTGCTTCCTGCGCGTCGGGGCCCGGGAGTCGGGCGGCGAGTTCATTCCGGTACACACGCCGCGCTTCTACGCTGCGGAGGAGAGCATCTTCGTCGGCGCCGCCGTGCTGGCCGAGACCGCACGCATCGCCTCGACCCGCCTGGCGGCGGGGCGTCGCTAGGCCTGCCTCCCGCTACTTCTTCAACTTCTCGAGGAATTTGCTGCGCGCCTTGGCCACCTTGGGCGCGATCACGACGGTGCAGTAGCGCTGGTCCGGATTGTTGCGAAAGTAATCTCGGTGATAGTCCTCGGCCGGATAGAAAGCCTCTAGCGGCTTCACCTCCGTCACGATCGGCCCGTCCCAGACGTCGGAGGCGTCCAGCTCGGCGATGACATCGTCGGCCACGTCTTTCTGTCGAGCGCTGTGGTAGAAGATGGCCGAGCGGTACTGGGTGCCGACGTCGGGACCCTGGCGGTTGAGCGTGGTCGGGTCGTGGATGGTGAAGAAGACGTCGAGCAGCTCGCGGAGCGAGATCGCCTCGGGATCGAAGGTGATCTGAACGACCTCGGCGTGACCGGTGGTGCCGGTACAAACGTGCCGATACGTCGGGTCGGCGACGTCACCACCGGAATAGCCCGATTCTACCTTCTCCACTCCGCGCAGCTCGTCGAACACAGCCTCCAGGCACCAGAAGCAGCCGCCGGCCAGCGTGGCGACCTCGTGTTGATCAGCGGACATGCTCTCCCTTCTTCTAAATCCGAGTCACGCTTTGGAACGCCGATCCCCCCTTGGCAAGTTCCAGGCACCTGCCGACATGCTAGCGCCGGCCGCCGTCGCCGCGCCACCCGACCACGCCCGACCCGGGCTCTAAGGACGGACCGCCGCGACGCTCTTTCAGCCTCCGGAGCACGTTGCACCGCTTGAGACGATGAGTTAATTAGGAGACCTACGGACAAATCGCAGCAAACGGCTGTTCAGCTTCCTACGGACACGATCGGAGGGGGTTCGAGTTTAATGGAATTTCTCGAGTGGACCTATCTGGGCAACAGCGTACAGACCTGGCTGATCTCGGCGGCGATCTTCGTGGTCACCCTGATCGTCTTACGGGTGCTTCGGGGCGTTTTGGAGCGAAAGCTCAGCCGACTGGCCGAGCGGACCAAGACCGACCTGGACGATCTCATCCTCGATCTAGTGCAGAAGACGAGGTTCTTTTTCCCTTTCATCATCGCGCTGTACGCCGGTGTGCAGCCGCTAGCGCTGCCGCCGACGGGCGACAAAGTCTTCCGCGGCGTGATGGTCATCGGGTTCTTGCTCCAGGCCGCGCTTTGGGGCAACGCGATGATCTCGTTCTGGATCACTCGCTACATGCAGGCGCGGATGGAGGAGGACGCGGCGGCGGCCACGAGCATCGGCGCGCTCCGCTTCGTCGGCAAGCTCTTGCTCTGGACCTTTGTCTTACTCCTCGCCCTCGACAACCTGGGCATCGACATCACCGCCCTGGTGACCGGACTGGGAGTCGGCGGCATCGCCGTGGCTCTGGCACTGCAAAACGTGCTGGGCGACCTGTTCGCATCGCTGTCGATCGTGCTCGACAAGCCGTTCGTGATCGGCGAGTTCATCATCGTCGGAGAGTTCCCGGGCACGGTCGAGCACATCGGACTGAAGAGTACGCGGGTGCGAAGCCTGTCGGGCGAGCAGCTGGTCTTCTCCAACTCGGATCTGCTCAGCAGCCGTATCCGCAACTACAAGCGGATGGCCGAGCGGCGGATCCTGTTTTCGTTCGGGGTCATCTATCAGACACCCTACGAGAAGCTGGCCCAGATTCCCGGTATGGTGCGCGAGATCATCGACTCGCAGGAGAAGGCGCGATTCGACCGCGCGCACTTCAAGGCGTACGGCGATTCGTCACTCGACTTCGAGGTGGTCTACTACGTGCAGGTGCCTGAATACGTCGCCTACATGGATACGCAGCAGGCGATCAACCTCGAGATCTATCGGCGTTTCCAGGAGGAGGGGATCGATTTCGCCTATCCGACGCGGACGCTCTACATCGAGAGGGAACCGGCCGAGGTCGGGGCCGACTGAGAGTCAGCGTCGCAGGCAGGAGATCAGACGAGAGGCGGCGCGGGGTGAAGGCGTCGGGCGCCTAGCGGACCTGATCGAGGGCCCGTTCGCCGCCCCAGCGCTCGACGATGCGGTCATCGTAGTCGTCGGCGGTGCGCGCCACGGCGATGACCGAGGCCTCCAGCTCTTTCTGGTCGCAGGTCGAGCCGACGATGGAGTGCTCGAAGATGATGTCGCCATCGTCGTCGATACCAAAGCCGCCGAAGTGCATCCCGGCGTTCTCCTCCAGCAGAAATCGCATGAGATCCTGGCTGAGCTCGACGCCGGTCACCACGTAGGCGCGGGTGGTGATGATCGCGTCCTCGTTACCCCAGGGAAAAACGCCGACCTGGGCGAAGGCGGATCCGTGCATCACGCCGAGGATGGGCTGATCGGGCTTGCGCAGTACCGAGCCACCGAAGATCTCCTTCACCCACGGTGCCACCTTCTCGAAGCAGCTCCGTTGCGCTTCCGTCTGGAATTCCATCGATGTGTGCCCCCTGCCGGATTGAGTACTGGCACCTCGAGCTGGCCAGCCGCGCCGGACACGATGGCCCAGAAGAACCGGTTCGGCAACCAGCCGGGCGCCGGGCACGCCGCGGCCGAGGGCTCTAATCGCGCGGTTTGATGTTCTGGTTCAGCCGAAAGACGTTGGTGGGGTCGTACCGGGTCTTGAGGTCGACCAGGCGCTCCCAGGTCGCTTGCGTGTACGCGTCTTGCACTCGCTCGGCTCCCTCATCGCTGATGAAGTTCACATAGACGCTGCCCGCCGAGTACGGTCGGGTGGCATCAAACAGTGCCCGCGCCCAGCTCACACACCTGCGGTCATCGGCCGGGCTCTCCCAGCGCGTGTGTACATTGATCAGGAAGGGTGTCTCCCGGTGCCCGTAGGCCGTCGCGTCCGACGGTACGCGGCTGACGGCCCCCGCAAGGTGCGGGATGAAGATCTCGCAATGCGGTGACGGGAACTGCTGCGCGTATTCGAGCACCGTGTCGATGGCCCCGTCATTCAGGTCGTCGAGGTTGCACGACTTCCAGTAGTTGCGGGCGCCGGGCGTGTTCAGGGGGTCGAACCCCTTCTGCCATCCCGCGAACGAGGCGATCCCCACATGCGCGCCCAGCGGCCTGCCGAAGTCGCTGACCGGCTTCATCAACCGCTCGCCCTCCGGGGCATCGCCGAGGAACAGAAACGCAATCACCAGCACGAGCTGGCCGTGAACGGACGCCGGCAGGAAGGGCAGCGGCGGTGCCTGACGCACCACCAACCAGACGGACAGCTCGTCCGGCGCTGCAGCCACGAAGTCGCGGTGAAACCGCATATAGTCGCGTGCCCCGGAAAAGGGCTGCACGATCAGTCCCGCATACACCTGTGGCCCGACCTCATGTAGGCGGAATTGGAATGACGTGACGACGCCGAAGTTGCCGCCGCCCCCGCGAATGCCCCAGAACAGATCCGGGTTTTCACTGGCGCTGGCGGTCAGAGTTTTTCCGTCGGCCGTCACGACCTCTGCCGAGATCAGGTTGTCGATGCTCAGCCCGAACTTGCGGCTCAGCCAGCCGAAGCCGCCGCCCAGGGTGAGCCCGGCCACGCCCGTGGTCGAGACGATGCCGCCCGGCGTCGCGAGGCCGTGGGCCTGGGTCGCCTGATCCAAGTCGCCCAGAAGGCAGCCCGGCGCCACGCGCGCTTCGCGCCGGGCGCTGTCGATCTCGATCCCCTTCATCGCGGAGAGGTCGATCACCAAGCCGCCGTGGCAGACCGCGTTACCGGCGACGTTATGGCCGCCCCCTTTGACCGCGACCAGGATGTCATGATAGCGGGCAAGGTTGACCGAATGCACCACATCGCCAGCTTCGCCGCAGCGAACGATCATGCCGGGACGGCGATCGATCATCCCGTTCCAGATCGCGCGGGCGCGGTCGTAGCCTTCGTCTTCGGCCAGCAAGATCTCGCCTTGCAGGCTGGCTCGGAATCCGGCGACCGCCGCTTCGTCGAGAAAGCCGGTCTCTCCAGAGGTCGTCGTGACCTGCACGGTCCTCATCTTCGGCTACCTATCGTTTGAGGTGGGCCAGAGCCCGCGCGGTCGAGCCACGCGATTCACGCCCGTCGCGGCAGTCGGGACTCAAGCCACGATAAGACCTGGGGTGCGGAAAAAAAAGAGGAGCGCCCTGAATCGGCGGGCAACGGAATCGCCCATGACCTCCGCAAATGGCCGGGCCTCAGCATCCCGACCTCCAGCTCCTGATTGGTGGGACTCTGCCCATCTCCGCGTGATGTGGCGTTTGACCCCTGTCGCTCGTCTCTAGAGTGGAGCGCCTCCGGCCCCGCGCCGGACTGGCCGCCGCCGGATGCCGGTCCCGAACGCGGACGAGCCCAAGCAGATCCCGCCACGAAGGTATGGCCTCCCGACAAGTCTCGAGCTAGCAAACGGGCCCCATGGCCCCAGTACCGGTTCGCCGTCTCTGGAGATGACGATGACAATGAGCGAAGTTCCGCGACCTACCCTCCCGGTCGTATTCCCGATCCTCGTCCTCGCCGCGATGGTGGGGCTGATGATCGTGACTTCGAGGATCAACCCCGTCTTCGTCTTCCCACTGCTGTGGCTGTGGGGGGACCTGCGCAACTCTCCCAGGCTGACCGGCCTCGGCCAGGTGCTGACGCTGCTGGCGATGGGGTACTGGCTGGTGGACGCGATCCTGGGTCTCGCCTCGATACCCGCCTATGCGGGAGCGCCCTGAGCGAAGGGCAGCCAGAGGGCGCGCCCGCGTCACCCACGCTAGACAGCAACCGTCGCTCTGGACATCGCCGCGGCGCGGTGTTAAGCTGGGCGCGACCAGCTAGGGCGACCGGGAGGCTGTCCGACTTCGATTAAGCCACAACGACATCGGGATCTGGGAATGTGCCGGATCCCGATCTCTTTTGTGGTGACAAGGGTGGACGGCGCCTTTTCGCCGCCTGGAGCTGGGGGTAAGCTCCGCCTTGGCTGCGGGGTCGAGAGCGTTTCAGCAACACGGAAGGAAGAGCAATGAGTCGCGCGCGTGGCACCGTCAAGTGGTTCTCGAAAGAGAAGGGCTACGGCTTCATCAAGCGTGAGGACGGCCCGGACGTCTTCGTCCACCACACGGCGATCCAGGGGCACGGGTTCCGGTCCCTGGAAGAAGGTGAGCAGGTCGAGTTCGAAGTCGTCGAGGATCAAAGGGGGTTGAAGGCGCAGAACGTAGTGCGCGTCGACGAAGGTTAGTCGCGGCCACGGCGCGAGAACTCATAGCATCGGACCCGGAGGCGCCTGGCGCGGGCGCGCGGCCGGGCCCAGTCCCGACGTTCGCGACGGGAAACCAATAAGTCTTTCTTTCATGAGCCTGAAGCTGCGAGCGCTGCGGATCGCTGTCATCGTCGCTCTCATCGCCGGGGCGGGCTACGCCTTCCGCGGCCCGCTGCTGCTACTCTTCTTCCGTTCCGACGCGCCGCCCACTCCCCAGCAAGGCATCAGTCTCGGGTCGACACGCTCCAGCGACGTCACCGTCATCGCCGAGGGCCTCGAGGTACCCTGGGCCATCGCCTTCCTGCCCGATGGGGCCCTGCTGGTGACCGAGCGACCCGGCCGGCTGACGCGGATCGACGGCGCTGGGCGCCGCAGCTTCGAGGTGCCTGCCGTGCGCCGGGCCGGCGAGGGCGGCCTGATGGGTCTGGCGCTGCACCCACAGTTCGCGGACAACGGCTGGATCTACCTCTGCCTCACCGGTGAGGACGACGCCGGGCTGGAGAATCGAGTCGAGCGCTATCGGTTCGACGGCGCCAGGCTGGCGGAGCGGAAGGTGATCCTCGACGACATTCCCGCCGCCCATTTCCACGACGGTTGCCGCCTGGCCTTCGGGCCCGACGGCTACCTTTACGTGACGACCGGCGACGCGGGCGCCCGCGACCGCGCACAGGAGCGGCAGTCGCTGTCCGGAAAGATCTTACGGCTGCGTGACGATGGAGGCGTGCCCGCTGGCAACCCGTTCAACACCGCGGTCTACTCCCTCGGCCACCGCAACCCGCAAGGGCTCGCCTGGGACGAGGCGGGCCGGCTCTGGAGCACCGAGCACGGGCGTTCGGGAATGGGCAGCGGTTATGATGAGCTCAACCTGATCGAAGCGGGGAAGAACTACGGTTGGCCGTTGATCCAGGGCGATGAGAGCCGGCCGGGCATGACGTCGCCGGTCCTCCACTCCGGCCCCGATTACACCTGGGCGCCGGCGAGCGCCGCTTATCTAGATGGCCGCCTCTTCTTTGGCGGCCTGCGCGGCGCGGCGCTGTACGAGGTGCAGCCGCTGGAACGGGGTCGCGCCCGTATCCGCGCCCACTTCCACAATGATTTCGGCCGGATCCGCGAGGTGCGGTCGGGGCCCGACGGCATGCTTTACTTTGCGACCAGCAATCGGGACGGTCGGGGCCGCGCTCGTCCCGGCGACGACAAGATCGCGCGCGTGAGCCCGGAACTCTTCCGTTAGCTACAACGAACAGCGCGCCGGAACGCACTTGGCGAGATGAATCCGGACAGGCTCGAGCTGTATCGCTGGTTCATCGCCGTCACCGAAAGGGCATCGCCCGTCGCTCGGCTGCGGGAGATGGAGCGCGTGGTGCGCGAAAAGCTCGCCCCGGCCCTTCGCGATCCGGTCGTGCGCGAACACGTCTCGGGGTTCCACCTGTGGAAGCGGAACGCGGAGGAGGGCGAAGCGGCCGGCGCAGCTGGCGTCGGCGTCGACCTCTTCGCCGCAGCGGACGCCGACCCGCCGTCAGACCCGGTTCTGGCCAGCCACCTGCAAGAGACGGGCGCGGTCGGCGGCCGAGGCGTGTTGGGCGAGGCGGCCGTCATCCTCCACCCGATCGCGGCGGAATATCGGCGCGGGCTCACCGACATCAGCGAGGTCGCCCTGGATTTGCACGTCGCTCCCCAGCTCGACTTCCGGGCTCACCAGTGCGCGCTGATCGATGCGGCTTGCTCCTCCGCCGATCCTCGCTTCCAGCTTCAAACCTACTTGACCGAGCACAGCGCGGCGTACCTGCGGCTGGCCCGACCAGAGCCCGAAGTGGAGGGAGAGCTGTGGAGCTGGGCACAGGAGGAGCTTTGGAGCCGCCTCTACACGCCGGGGCCGGGTCGTGGGCTACTCGCGCCCATCTACTCGCTCTGGAACATCGTCCTCGGTACGGTGCCGCGCCGCTGGACCGACCGCACCGAGTTGGCCGCGCGATTGGGGATCGATTGCGGCTGATGCTCGCGGTCGGGCGGCGGCATCGACCGGATCGATCGCTGCCCGACTGAGTCGTCGGCCTTCGCTCAGGCCGGCTCCGGCTCTTCGGGTCCCGGCGCTTGAGGCTTGCCCCACAACCAATCCCAGACGTCGCGGCCGCGATCGCCGACCCCGGTAATCATGCCACCCACGCGACGACCCGACGCGCGGAAAAACGCCTTCGTCACCTTGCTCGCCCCTTCCGCCGTCACCGAGCTGAGCATCTTTGCCGCCGCCACCGCCGCCGAGCGTCGCATCACGCCCTTTGGCGGCAGCACCAGAGCACTGCTGTAGTTCTTGGCGATGATTCCCACCCGCAGCGTCAGAAAGGCGTTGGCCGCGCCGGTGGAGAGCGAATTTACCAGAAGCGTCGTCCCCGGGACTACCGCCGCCATCGAACCGACGCCGGTGGCGAGTACCGGCTGCAGCTGCTCGGCGATGTCGATCTCCTCCAGGCTGCTGGCGATCAGCGCCGTGGACGCGACGTTCCCGTATAGGTAGAGCATGTCGCGCAGCGTCGGCCGCTGGTAGTAAACGTGAGCGATCTTCCATATGAGCCGGGTGGTGGCGGC
>CAYGCC010000118.1:0-6780 GCA_964348165.1 uncultured Gemmatimonadota bacterium
GGCTCAGCGGCCACCGCATGGACGAGGAGCGGCCGCAGGCGCCGCGTGGGCCGAAGAGCCGTTGCAGATCGGGCCAGCGATCCGGTGTAAGAGGTCGATAGCTGATGTGCTCGCGCTTCGGCTTGGTTGGCATACCCCTACGATTCGATGACCGCTCAGTCGCGACCGGCCGCTGAGCCGCGCGCTGGCTGGACGGAGAAGCCGCCCGACCTCATCTTGCAGCCGGCCCAACCACATTCCCACTTGCCCTGCTGACTGCGACGATGAGCTGACCCTATGGATACCTTCAGGCCGGCGGACTATCAACCGCCTTTGCCGATTGAGCGTTTCATCATCTCGGAATCGCCGGGCGAGGAGTCGGTACCCATGGATGTGCTGTTTGTGGGCGCTGGGCCCGCCGGGCTTGCCGGGGCGATTGAGCTCGCACGCCTGGTACGGCAAGATGGCGCCGACGGTGGCGCGCTCGGCGGCCTCGAGATCGGCGTGTTGGAAAAAGCCGAGTCGCTGGGCGAGCATTGTCTTTCCGGTGCCGTGGTGAACCCGGCCCCCTTCCGACAGCTGTTCCCCGACGTCGCCGTTGAGGATCTACCCTTCCGCGGCCCGGCGCCCAAGGACCGGGTTTACCTGCTAACCAAGAACGGTAAGACCCGCCTCCCGACGCCACCCACGATGCATAACCGAGGTAATCACGTCGCGTCGATCTGCGAGATCGTCAGGTGGATGGGCGAGCGGGCCGAGGAGCTCGGCGTCAACGTGTTCACTGGCTTCCCCGCCGACGCGCTGCTCACGCAGAACGGACGCGTGCTGGGCGTGCGCACCACCGCGGTCGGGCTCGATAGGTCGGGACAGCCGGGAAGCGGGTACTCGCCACCCACCGACGTCGCGGCGCGAGTCACCGTGTTGTGCGAAGGGACCCGCGGCTCACTAACCCAGGCCTATCTCAGCTGGCAGGACATTCGCTCGCCCAACCCACAGATCTACGCCCTGGGGGTCAAGGAACTCTGGCAAGTCAAGCGGCCACTGGATGCTGTCGTTCACACGCTGGGTTGGCCGCTCCCCAACGACGCCTTCGGTGGGAGCTGGCTGTATCCGCTGGCCGACGACCTGATCTCGCTGGGACTGGTCGTGGGTCTCGACTACCGTCAGCACTCCCTGGATGTGCACCTGCTGCTTCAGCGGCTGAAAGGGCACCCCCTGATGGCACCGCTTCTGGAAGGCGGCGAGCTGTTGGAGTGGGGAGCGAAGACGATCCCCGAAGGTGGCTATCACTCGCTGCCCGAGCGTCTGCACGGCGACGGTCTGCTGATCGCGGGTGATGCAGCCGGCCTGGTAGACGTGCCATCACTCAAAGGCATCCACTACGCGGTGCAATCGGGCATCTTCGCCGCGCGCACCATCTACGACGCCCTGAAGAAAGACGATACCTCGGCGAGCGGATTGGCGGAGTACGACGCACAGCTCAGGGAAAGCTTCGTCGGCAAAGACCTGTATCGCACGCGCAATATGCGCCTGGCGTTCAAGTCGGGCTTCTACGCCGGTGGTCTGAAGGCGGCTCTGATGACGATGAGTCGCGGGGCGCTGTTCGGTGGCCGAATCGCGGTCGAGGAAGACTCGCAAGAAGCGCGTGACATCACACCTCCCGAGCAGTTCAGCCCGGACGGGCAGGCCACGCTGAGCAAAGTCGACGCCGTATTCAGATCGGGTAACACGACGCGGGACGACATTCCATCGCATCTCATCGTGGGCGAGCGCGTACCGCCGGAAGTCGCCGAGCTGTACGCCCACATGTGCCCGGCCGGCGTCTACGAGCGCGACGGGGACAGCCTGGTGGTCAACGCGCCCAACTGCATCGACTGCAAGGCGACGGATGTGATCGGACCGCGCTGGACCCCGCGAGAGGGCGGGAGCGGTCCGAGCTACAAGCGAATGTAGTCCCTCACTGAGGCGGGCCCATGCGATTTCTTGCGCGCGAATTTCGGCTCCTGGCGCTTGTGGCGGCGGTCTTGGGAACCTCTCTGTCGCCGCCGCTTCTCCTCGCTCAACCATCGCGCGAGGTCGAGAACCTGCGCGCCTTCGCCAAGCTCTACGGTTACGTGCGTTTCTTCCACCCCGGCGACCGGGCGGCGTCGGTCGAGTGGGACAAGCTGGCGATCTACGGAGCCGGCGCGGTCAAGGATGCCGGGTCGCCCGAGCGGCTCGCCGACGCCCTCGAGCGAATCTTTTTGCCCATCGCCCCATCGGTGCGGATCTACCATGCTGGAGGCCGGCCACCGGTGACTGCGGCTCTGACGCCGGATGACACCGCCGGACTCGATGTGATCGCCTGGCAGCATGTGGGGGTCGACCTAGCGAGTGGCGCCCGCACCCCGTATCGCAGCGCCCGGCTCAATCGCGACAGCCGGCAGCCCGCATCGGGTGCGGGCTTCGGCACCATCACCCAGGCCCTGGAGGCGCAACCGCATCGGGGCAAGCGGGTCAAGCTCAGAGCCTACGTGCGGGCGGCCGTCAGCGGGGAAGGGAATCAGGGTCAGCTGTGGCTGCGCGTCGATCGCGAGGAGCGACGTCCGGGCTTCTTCGACAACATGGCCGATCGGCCGATCCGCTCGTCCGAGTGGCAGGTCTATGAAATCGTCGGCGACGTGGCCGACGATGCGGTCGCCATCTTCTTCGGTGGATTTCTGCTCGGGGCCGGCCGCGTCTGGCTAGATGATTTCGAGCTGTTGGTGGAGGAAGCCGCGGGCTGGCAACCGATCAAGGTTCGGAATCCGGGCTTTGAAGAAGGAGAGGCGGGCGGACGCCCGTCGGGATGGACGGCGCTGAGCCCGGGCTACGAGTATGAGGTGACGACGGGCGACCCTCGTGGCGGTGAGCGGTCGCTGTCGATCAGCGTGGGAGAGCTGACCGCGCCCGGCGCCCTCTTCGCGGCTTACGCGTCAGTGGGAGAGGTAATCGAGAAGGAGATTGGCGGGGGTTTGGCGTGCCAGGTACCGCTGGCGTTGTACGGCGACAGCGCCTCGACTTTGGAGCCGAGTCCCAAGTACGCACTCGACCGATTGAACGCTGCGCTCGAGGGGCTTGACCTGAGCCAGGCGACCGCCGACGACGAAGCGGTGCGGCTGGGCGACGTCGTCATAGCTTGGAACGTCTTTCAGCACTTCTACCCCTACTTCGAAGTCCTCGAGGCGGACTGGGACGCGGAGCTGACCCGGGCGCTTCGCGAAGCGCTGGACGATCGAGACGGGCAAGAGTTCCACCAGACGCTGCGCCGGTTGGTCGCTAGCCTGCGGGATGGGCATGGCGGCGTCTACCATGCGGAGTACGCGAGAGGTGCTCTGCTCCCGTTCGCCGTCGATTGGATCGAGGGTCGGGTGGTCGTGACCGCGACCGGGGACTCGCTGATCAGGAGAGGAGCTGTTGTCCTGACGGTCGATGGGCGGGCCGCCGAGGAGGTTCTCGTCGAAGAGGAGCGTTTCATCTCGGGCTCCGATCAGTGGCGCCGGTACCGTGCGCTGCAGAGCTTCGGTGCCGGCACCGAGGGAAGCGTCGCGCGGTTGGTGGTGGAGCGCAGCGGCAAGCGCCAGGAAATAGCAGTCGAGCGCACACGGCGCGAAGGAATCGAGGAGCCGCGGCCGAGATCGATCGAACAGATCGAGAACGGGATCTTCTACGTGGACCTCAGTCGCGCGTCGATGTCGGCGATCAGGGCGAGAATCGAAGAGCTGGCCGTCGCCGCTGGGGTGATCTTTGACCTTCGCGGTTATCCCAGAGATAACACCCCGGTCATAGGTCACTTACTCGACCGCCCCGACACCTCGTGGGCCTGGATGCGGATTCCCCAGATCATCTACCCGGATCGCGAGAAAGCCGTCGGGTACCAGAACCACGGTTGGGGCCTGCAGCCGCTACAGCCGCACATCGCGGGCCGAGTCGTATTCCTGACCGTTGGCCGAGCGATCAGTTAAGCCGAATCCTACATGAGCTTCATCGAGCACTATCGGCTCGCCGAGATCGTCGGTCAGCCGACCGCCGCCACCACCGGCAACGTCAACGTGCAGCCGCAGGCTCGGCTCGACCTCGCGGCGTTCCCGGCTCTGGGGCACGCCGCCTCGACCGTGTCGGGTCGCGCCACCCTGGCGCCTGGCTGTCGAATCGATAACTTGGCCGCGGCGCTCCTGACTGACGCGCCATGAGTTGTGCGATTCCCCTATTCGTTGGAGGTCCTCATGACGCTCGCTCGACGCCTGGTGGCTCTGGCCTGCATCACGGGCGTTTTCGTGGTTGCTGCACCGGTGCTTTCGGCTCAGGAGCTGCAGCGCCCCGCCGACTGGAAGGTACGCTTCGATCGGCCCGCTCCCGAGACGGCTCTGCGTTTCGTCACCATGTCGCCGGGCTGGCACATCACCACGGGACCGGCGTCGATCATGTACGACCCCTCCCGCGTCGCAAGCGGGCAGTACCGGGTACGCTCGGAGATCTTCCTGTTTCCCGGTGAGCGGCGCGAGGGTTTCGGCGTGTTCATCGGTGGGGAAAACCTCGAGGCCGACAACCAGTCGTATCTCTACTTCCTGATTCGCAAGGATGGCCGCTTTTTGATCAAGCACCGGGCGGGCAGCGAGACCCATGTGCTGACGCCATGGACGGAGCATGCGGCGATCGTCAAGCATGAGGGAGGCAAAGAGAACGTGAAGAACGTCCTCGAAATCGCTGCCGGCGCCGACCAGGTGGACTTCTTCGTGAACGGAGAAAAGGTGGCGAGCCTGCCGCGCGGCCAGCTGAACGTGGATGGTATCGTGGGTCTGCGGGTGAATCACGGCTTGGACGTCCACGTCAGCGAACTGAGCGTCGAGCGCAAAGGGTAGCCGCACCGCAGATCATGCGGCAGCGAGCTAGACCGCCGGGCCGTTAGCCGAAGCCCCGCCGCCCTGAGGGCGGCGGGGCTCTTTGTTGTCGCGGAGCGCCGCGCTGCTCAGCCCAGCCTCTGGCCGGCCAGCGGCAGGTCGCGAATTCGCACGCCACTGGCGGCGAAGATGGCGTTAGTCAGTGCGGGCGCGACCGGTGGCACACCCGGCTCGCCGATTCCGGTGGGCGGCTCGTCGCTCGCCATGATATGGACGTTGGTTTTCGGCGCCTCGGCGATCCGCATCATCGGATAGTCGTGGAAGTTGCCCTGTTCGACGGCGCCATCCTTTACGGTGATTGCCCCGTGGAGAGCCGCGGTCAGGCCGAATACGGTGGCCCCCTCAATCTGAGCTTTGACCGTGTCTGGATTGACTACCTGACCGCAGTCTACGGCGCTGTCCACTCGGTGCACCCGCAGCTGGTTGTTCCGGTCCACAGACACGTGCATCGCCATCGCCACGTAGGTCAGGAAGCTGTAGTGAGCGGCGAAGCCCAGCCCGTGGCGCTCCGGCAGCTCACGCCCCCATTCCGCCATCTCCGCCACCTTCTTTATCACGGCGCTCAGCCTACCGGTGTCGAACTTGTACGGATTGCTGCGGTCGCGGTCGCTGAATTCTAGAATGCGTGGCGCGCCCAGCATCTCGAGGTGAAACGCCACTGGATCGCGCCCCGTGACGTGGGCCAGCTCGTCCATGAAGCCGTTCACCGCGAAAGCGTGGAAGGTGTGGCAGACAGAGCGCCACCAGCCGATGCGCAGGCTGGAAGCGACGCGTCCGGCTTCCAGCTGAACGTTGGGGATCCGGTACGGCATGTTGGTGAAGCCCTGGCTCAGCTCGCCCGGGCTGGGGCCACTGCCGCCCTCTACGAAACCCCAGCCGATGGAGGGGAACACCGTCCGGTGCCGCCAGCCAGTGACACGGTTGCCCTCGAGGGTCGCTTCGAGCGACTGGCAGTTCTGGGCACGGTAGAATCCGTGTCGGACCTCGTCCTCGCGGGTCCAGGCCAGCTTTACCGGCTTGCCCACCTTCTGGGCGAGGGCCACGGCCTCGAGGATGAAGTCGGGCTTCGACTTCCTGCCAAAACCGCCCCCCAGCAGCGTCACGTTGACGGTGACGTTGTCGGCGGAGATTCCCAGCAGCCCGGCGATCTCGTTGCGCGCCCATTGTGGGGCCTGGGTCGGTGCCCAGACCTCGCAGCGATCGCTCTCGACGACCGCCGTGCAGGCCGGTGGCTCCATGGGGGCGTGGACGAGGTAAGGCCCCTGATACATCGCCTCGATCACCCGCTCCGCGTGGGCGCGGGCCGCTTCGAAATCGCCTTCGCTGCGGTTCACCTGGCCCGGGCGCGCCGCGATCTGCGCCAGCTCGGTTCGATACTGGGCGCTGGTCTCGGGGGGCAATGGCCCAGCCTCCCAGCGCGCCTTCAGCGCCTTGCGCCCCTGCATCGCCGCCCAGCTGTTATCGGCCAGGACAGCGATGGCGGCGTTAGTGAAGCCGCGCGGATGCGCCTCCAACTCGACGACGTCGACCACCCCGCCCAGCGCCTTGGCCGCTGCGGCGTCATAGCCTGCGGGGCGACCTTTTACGGTGGGGCTGCGCTCGAGGCTCGCGTAGAGCATGCCCGGCACCTCGACGTCCCAGCCGTACACGGCCTTACCTCGCGTGATGTCGCCGACATCGATGAGCGTCTGGGGACGCCCGACGAGCCGGAACTCGCTCGCTGATTTAAGCCGCGGGTTCTCGGGTACCGGCTGCGAGGCGGCACGGCCCACGAGCGAGGCGTAGGCGGCGCGCTCGCCGCTGGCGCCGTGGATGACCTGCCCGGCCTCGGTTCGACACTCGCCAGCCGCGACGCCCCAATCGGCGGCGGCGGCCGCGACCA
>CAYGCC010000119.1:0-1671 GCA_964348165.1 uncultured Gemmatimonadota bacterium
GCCGACTGGGTCTGCGAGGGGGGCCGGCACCCGGGCTGTCACAACCTGGCCGTCTTCTACAACAGCTGCACCTCCAACTGCCTCTTCTGCCAGAACTGGCACTTCCGAACCGTTTCGCCCGGAAAAGCTGAGACGGTGAGCGCCGAGGCGCTGGCCGAGGTGGCGAACGAGCGCACCTTCTGCGTCTGCTATTTCGGCGGCGATCCCGCCTCGCAGATGCCGCACGCGCTGGCGGCATCGAAGCGGTTCGAGGGGCGCGGCGTGCGCGTCTGCTGGGAGACGGCTGGCATGATGCACTCGAAGCTGCTCGACGCGGCGGTCGGCTACTCGCTGCGCACGGGCGGCTGCGTCAAGTTCGACTTGAAGGCATACGACGAGGGCATTCACCGCGCGCTGACCGGCGCCTCCAACCGACGCACCCTGGAGAACTTCACGCGGGCGGCCAAGCGCGGCGCCGAGCGTCGCGAACCGCCGCTGGTGGTCGCGAGCACGCTGCTGGTGCCGGGCTACGTGGAGGCGGACGAGGTGGCGAAGATCGCGCGCTTCATCGCCGCGCTCGACCCCGAGATCCCCTACTCGCTGCTCGCCTTCGCGCCCAACTTTTGCATGGGCGATCTGCCCTGCACACCAGTCCGCCAGGCTCGGGAGGCGGAGGCGGCGGCGCGGGCCGCCGGCCTGGTGAACGTGCGGATCGCGAACCGTCACCTGCTGGGGCTGGGCTGCGTCTAATCGGGAGGCGTCGATATGAGCATGACTCCGTCGGCGGAGAGCGGCCTGTTGCGGATCGACGCAGCGCGGGTGGCGGAGGCCATTAAGGAGCACATTCGGGACGCGACGGCGCGCCGCTCAGCCGACGGGGTCTTGTTGGGACTCAGCGGTGGACTCGACTCCGCCGTCCTCGCCACCTTGGCGGTGGGTGCGCTCGGCAGAGAGTCGGTTCACGTCGCCTACCTGTACGATCGCGACAGCGATCCAACGCTCGGACTGAGGGCGCGACAGGTGGCTGACTGGCTTGGACTTCAACTGGAGACGATCGACATCGACCCAGCCATGCGCGAGAAGGGGGTATATGCACCGCTGCTGATGCAGATCGCGTCATGGTCTCCGGTGTTGAATCGTTCAGTGCACCGGCTCTACCGCAGCGTCTTTCGACGGACGATGTTCATGGCGTCTCTCCGCGAGAGCGCCGCCCGTTTTCCCGAGGCGGCATTCAACGCGCGGCACATCCACCGCCGCGAGCTACTCGAAAACAAAGCCGAGGCCAGGAACTGGCTTCTGCTGGGCGCCGCGAACAATAGCGAGTGGCTGGTCGGCTGGTTTGTGAAGGGCGGGATCGATGATCTGCCGATTCAGCCTCTGAAGGGTCTGTACAAAACCCAGGTCCGACAGCTGGCGTCTTTCCTTGGAGTGCCGGAGGAGATCCGAGTCCAGGCGCCATCCCCCGACATGATGAAAGAAATAACTGATGAGTTCGCGCTCGGCATTAGCTACGCCAAGCTCGACCTGGCGCTGGACTGTCTCGAGGGCGGCGTGTCTGAAGAGGCTCTCCTTGCTAATGGAATTGCCAAAAGAGAGCTGGATCTGGCGAGCGAGATGAAGCGTCTATCTTACTGGAAAAGGGAGCCCGCCCAGCCCCCGCCGCCTGTATCCGGCACCATCGCCGGGGGCTTC
>CAYGCC010000120.1:0-2405 GCA_964348165.1 uncultured Gemmatimonadota bacterium
TGCGCGCGTTGCGGATCAGCCCTTCTGAGCCAGGAAGTAGCAGAGGGTGTGCTCCGTAAGCTCGCCCGGCTCGATCTCTGCGGCCTCACGGGCGCTTGGAGCCCGTTGTTGGCGCGGAGACGGCTCCGCCCGGAGAAGCTGCCACCTGAAACGTAACCGAACCCGGTGGCTCGCTGCTCGAACCCTGCAAACACCCGATAAGTACACTCTGGCAGAAGACTTCCAACCCGGTCAGGGAGAGAGGCAAGTATGGTGACAGCGCGCGTGTGGCACCGGCTGGCCTTGAGTCTGATGTTGCTGTCTCTGTTCGTCGCCCGGCCTCTCGGGGCGCAGCGGCCTGCGCAAGACGCCACAGGCGTCCAAGCGACGCGCGAAGAACTCCAGTCGGCCTTGCAGATGTCCGAGGACGCGGCCCGCTCCTTGGCTTACAGCCCGAAGTTGCGCGAGCGAGCTCGTCAGCGGGCGGCGGCCTTGAGGACGAGACTGCAGCAGGGCGACTTCCGGTCTGGCGATCCGATCATGCTCATGGTCGAAGATCAGCCGACGCTTACGGATACCTTCGTCGTCGCGTCCGACCGCACCGTCAGCCTTCCGACGATCGGAAAGGTGCCGCTGTTCGGAGTGCTGCGCTCTGAGCTGGAACCTCATCTCACGGAAAACATCGCGCGGTACATCCGGGATCCGATCGTCACCGCTGGAACATTCATGCGGCTGTCGGTCGCCGGAGGGGTCGGGCAACCCGGTTTCTACCTGATGTCTCCGAATATGCCGCTTACCGACGCGCTGATGGTCTCGGGCCTAACTGAGACGTCGAAGGTCGAAGAGATCGAGATTGTACGTCAAGGGCGGCGGCTTCTCGGCGGCGCCGAGCTGCAACTGGCCATCTGGGAAGGGTCGACGCTGGAGGAGCTGGGTATTCGTTCCGGCGATCAGATCCTTGTCCCGACGCGTCCCGCACTCGGGTTTTCGCCGGTTCAGCTCGTGCGGAATCTCAGCCTGATCTCGACGTTTCTCTTCGCCCTCAACCGGATCTTCTAGTCGCGCCTGCTGCGAGGGCCGAAGTTTCCCGGCGACAGACCCGCTAACGGCGGCCGGAGCGCTAGCGCGCCGCCATCGACCGGCGCTCCGTCGGCTCCGGCTCTGCCGGGGTCGGCTCGGGCGCCGAAATACGAGGCACGCCCGCGGCCGGCTGCGGCGTGCGGCGCCCGAACACCTTCCCGACCAGCATCCCCCAGTTGTCCGCCAGGAAGTCTCCCAGCGTCTTCTCGGTGTTGGCCCGGGTCGAGATATAGCACATCTCGCAGCTGTTGTTGGCGGTGAACCGCTTTAGCATGTCGCGCTGCGAAGCATACTTGGCCCAGACCATCGCGCAGGGGATAAGCGAGCCGTCGGGGTTGATCACAAGGAAGCGGCGGCCCGCCTGGCAACCAGGGATGCCACGATCGGTGAAGAACTTGTAGAACTTCCACATCACCCGCTCCGCCGTATAGACCGGGTAGCCCGCCTTTCTCATGTCGATGACCCTTTGAAAGACGTCGCGCACCTCGCGCAGGCGCTCTTCCCTGGGCAGGCCGCGCTCGTCGCTGACGCGGAGCGGCGTGTAGACGGAGAAGTTGATGCTCGTGTTCCACCGTTTGGCCAGCTCGATCATCGCCGGCACGTCGCGATAATTCCAGGCCGTGATGCAGACGTTCAGCGACAGGTCTTCGTGGCCGAGTGCGGTGATTTCCGGGATCACCCGGTTCATCTTATCGAACAGCCCCGGTATGCGACGGAACTCGGCGTGTCGCTGATCGGGAAAGTCGAGGGATATCGAAAACTGATTGATGCCCGCCTTCTTCAGCTTCCAGTACTTGTCCACGCTAAGTGCGGCCGCGTTCGTCACCAACACCATCCAGGGTAGTGCCCCCGGGTTGGCCATCGCCCGCACGATCTCGTATACGTCGCCGCGCGCCAGCGGCTCGCCGCCCGAGATATGCGAAACGACCGGTTTGAGCTCCCGGCAGATGGCCGCGTACTCCTCGGGGCCCAGCCGCGTTTCACCTTTTACCGGCCCGCCCCAGTTGCAGTGCCAGCAGTTGGCGGTGCAGTAGTGCGTGATCTCGAACGAGACCGAAAGCGGTCGCTGCTCGAATTTGTTGCGGATGCCGCGGGCCATCATCTTGAGAGCCAGCCGACCGCTAATGTTCATCGAGTCTCTCTCCCCCCAATCCTGAGTTGTCAGCTTCGCGCTGGGCGCGCCGCTGGCGTCGTTCGCGCAGGTGGCGCAAGGCGACCGGAGTACCGCGGATCGCGTATAAGGTGAAGATGACGACGACGCTTGCGATCAGTATCGAGGTGGGTATGCCGAACGTGGCACCCACCCAGGCCAACAGGAAGTAGCGAGGATAACGCGCCAGGCTCAA
>CAYGCC010000121.1:0-2845 GCA_964348165.1 uncultured Gemmatimonadota bacterium
CCAAGCGTTGACTGAGAGGTTGGCCGGCGGCCTCAGGCGCCGCAACCACACCCCGACGAATTGGCCTCCGGCTCCATCAAAGCTTCCAGTTCTTCTTTCTCGTAGGAGGCCAAGATGCAAGGCGGCTCGTAATCCATTTTGGTCTCGGGAGCTCGGTCGGTGTGTTCCATTGAGGACCTTCCGTTGCTTAGTGGTGGCTCGCTGACGGCTTCGCCGAACGACGCTCTCCTGCGAGAGAGATGGAAGGGGCGAGAGATTATTAGTGGCAAGAATTACGCCCGGCCCGTCCGGACGGCTAAGCCGTTGGAATCAGTACCCGCGCCCTGGGAGCGCGCCTCGGGCTGTGGCTTCGGCACCCCTGACGGCGTCGCGCCTCGTTGCGCCCTGGCATCACCAGAACAGCCGGATCACTTGGTCCTGAAAACCCAATAATCGGGAAACCCGCGCCCTCGAGGTCAAAGGTCTTCTCGCTCACCTCCGGAGTAAGGAATCGCCTCTGTGTCATGGTCCAGGGTCCCGAGGGCATCGATCACCGGCACGTCGGTCTCGACGATTTCAGGCCGATACTCACCGAGGAGCTGCGTCTCCCACATCCGTCGGTAAAGTAGACAGCTCTTGATCATCTCCTCGTGCGGCCCCAATCCCACCATTTGGCCACCGTCAAGAACCAGGATACGGTGGGCGTGGCGCATGGTCGACAGTCGGTGAGCAACGATCAATGCCGTTCGGTCTACCATCAGTCGTTCGATCGCACGCTGGACACGAGTCTCCGCTAGCGAATCCAGGCTCGATGTGGCTTCGTCGAGAAGCAAGAGGGGGGCGTTCTTCAGGATAGCCCGGGCGACGTTTATTCGTTGGGCCTGACCGACCGAGAGCGCGCGCCCTCCAACGCCGAGTACGGTGGCGTAGCCCTCCGAGAACGCGGCAATCTCCTCATGAATGTCGGCAGCCCGAGCCGCCGCCTCGACTTCTTCATCGGAAGCCGAAGGCCGACCGACGCGTATGTTTTCCCTCACAGTCGTCGCGAAGAGAAAAGGCGTCTGGGTCACGATGGCCACCTTCGCATAGACATCTTCAAGACGATACTCCCTGAGGTCGCGACCATCGAAAAGGATACGGCCAGATGTTGGATCGTAGAAACGCGCAACGAGGTTTAGAAGCGTTGTCTTTCCGACGCCCGATGGACCCGCAATGCCCAGGGTCTCGCCAGACTCCAGCTCGAACGAAATATCCGTCAGCACTGGGGTTGCGCCGTACGAAAAGCTGACCTTGTCGAACCTGATGCGGGCGGGTGGCTTCACGAGACGTCGGGCGCCCGGGCGATCGGTGACCTCGGGGCGCGTCTCCAGCAGCGCTCCGATTCGCTGAACCGACGCGCCGTAGTTCTGGATGTCTATGTAACGTGAGTTGATGTTGTGGAGCGGCCCGTGCAAGGTACGAACGGCCATCAAGATAGCCAGTAGCGTCGGCCAAGTAAGGTCACCCCCCATGACTTGAAGGCCGCCCACCACGACCACGACAACGACACTGAGCCCGGCCATGCTTTCCAGCACTACCTGTGCAAGCGACCTGACCCGGACCATTTCGATGAGCTCATCGAAGTAACGCTGGCCCTTCTCGACCGCGCCTTGGGCTTCCGCTTTTTCGCCCGCATACACCTTTATCACCCGGATTCCACGAAGAATCTGCAGGATCACGTCGAATAGCACGTAGCCGGCTCGCCTGACACGGTACGAGTGCCTGAGGGTGCGCCTCGCTATGATAAAGATGGGAAACAGGGCAGCCGGCAGCACCACGAGTGCCCACAATGTCAGCGTCGGGCTGAGCCAAAAAGCCACGGCCAAGAGGGCCACGGCCAGAACCCCGTCCAAGAGAAGATTCGCCAGCGAGATGATGACGATGCGGAGCTGTGTCACATCCTGGCGCACGGCCTGGATGATGTCACCGTGGCTCTGACGATCGAAGAAGGGGACTGACAGCGACAGAAGGTGACGGATCAGTCGCTCCATCAATCCAAGCTCGACGATCTTGATGATCCTCTGCTGGCTGACCTGATTGTCGTAGTTGAGCAGACTGCCGCATAAATAAGAACCTACCATGAGTGCGGCCACCATCCAAAGCGCCGGCGCTGTCCCGAACTTAGCCGCGGCCCATGCCGCTAATCCGCCGCCCTCTCCCAGTACGCCCGAAAGGAACTCACGGATCAACAGAATCACGGCCATCGACGCGGCGGCTCGCCCAGCGGCGGTCACCATGAAACGAGCCACTAACAATCGATGGGTCCTGAGGACTCCGAAGATGAAACTCCTGGCTGGTATCGTCACGGCGAACTCCGAACCCGCCACGGCCGCTGATCGCCGGCCCGCTTCCCTGTGAGAAACCTTGCGAGGGCACTGCTATAGAGAAGAGCTTGTAAGCCGACCAGTTTCGTCAATCCGCGCAGCCCGGTGACGAAGCCGCCTTTCCACCCGCGCGACGCCTCTGGAACCCAAATCCACGACATCGGGTCTCCTGATCCTCTCATCACCTCCCGCAGCAGCCTCGAGCGACTCCGCTGGCACGACACCAGCCAAAGCTTGAGCAATAGCGCTTCCGCCCACCCCCGCGGCTGCGAACGTTCCGGGAGAGTCGTCTCCAGCCGCAGCAACCCAAGGTGGAAACGGACCAGCGGCGGCGGCCGGATGCACTCGAGCGTTTCGGCGAGGATCGGCGTACCGAGCAACCCGCGCGCGAGCTGCAACGAGAGCGCCAGCGCGTGATCCAGTCCACCGCGCGTTGCCTCCGCTCGAACTTCAGTCCAGTTCAGGTCCGGCCAGAACCTGACGATTCGATCCACGTCGACAAG
>CAYGCC010000122.1:0-24910 GCA_964348165.1 uncultured Gemmatimonadota bacterium
GGCACGAAGTTCTTGATGACGACGTTCCAGTCGTGGACGCCGTGAAGGTCCACGCCGGCGGCGAAGAGATCCGAGGCGCGGGCCAGGCCCAGAGCTGTGAGGTAGCCGCCGTAGGAGCCGCCCCATAAACCGATCCGCTGCGGATCGACGTCGTTCCGGCCGCGCAGGTATAGGCCGGCGCCCAGCACGTCGTTGAATTCGCTCGCCCCCGTCGCACCGTAGTTGAGCGCCTCGCGAAATTCCATACCGTAACCGATCCCGCTCCGGTAATTTACCGATAATACGACGTAGCCTTGGCTCGCCAGATACTGGTTCAGCGCGTAGGCGTTGTGGTAATAGCCGCCGTAATGCCAGCCGAGCAGCATCTGGCGCCGAGAGCCGCCGTGGAAGAACAGCACGGCGGGGCGGCGATCGCCCGCCCTGGCCGTGGAGGGCACAAAGAGCTGGGCGTGGATCGGCAGGCCATCGGCGGCGGAAAAGACGACGGCCCGCGGAACGACGAGCGCCGCGCTGGGAAAGTCGGGCGGTATCGCCTCGGGCGCGAGGTCGCGCACACGTCCCGCCTCGTTGCGAATGGCGGGATGTGCGGGTCGGCGCGCATCGGAGCGTAACAGCGCGATGGTCTCGCCGCCGCCAACTGGGACCGGCGACCATTCGATGCCGTCGCCCTGCGTCAAGGCGTTGGGCCTACCGCCGGCGATCCTGACGCTCCAAAGGTGACGGCGGTCGATGTCGCCCTGATTCGAGTTGTAGATCACTCGGCGCCGGTCGGGGCTGAGCGCGACGTACTCGACCTCGAACTCACCGGGTGTCAGAAGCTGCGCGGCGCCGCCCGACGTCGACACCGAGTACAAGTGCAGCCAGCCGTCGCGCTCCCAGGGAAAGGCGATGCGATCGCCGTCACACCAGAGCAGCTGGTCCGGAGCGACGACGCCGCGGAAGGCGCTGCCCGGACCGGGGTCGGCGCGCCAGATTTCCCGGCTCGCGCCGCCCGCCACGTCGGCTAGCCGGATCGACCAGGGCGCGGCCGTCCGGCGCGGTCCGAAGGGGAGCGACTCGCCGCCCGCCGGGACACGGATGAACGCGATCCGACGGCCGTCCGGGGACCAGACGGGTTCGCGATCGCGGTCGACCCCCGGATCGAGCCAGACGATCTGCCGGGTTGGCCGCTCGTAGACGCCGACGTAGCTGTGGTCGCCGCGCCCGCTCACGAACGCCAGACGGGTGCCGTCCGGCGACCAGCGGAGCGAGCTAATGCTGCCGCGGGCCTTCACAAGCCGCTCGGCCGCGCCCTCTGGCAAGGGCGCCCACCAGATGTCACCACTTTTGATTAAGGCCAGGCCATCGCCCGAGGGTGCCACCGCCGGGGCGGCGCCCTCCTCGATCCGCCGCGGCTCACCGCCGCTGGCGTCCACGATCCAGATCTCGCGACTGATCCCGGTCGGCACGCTCCAGGGGTTGGGGTATTCGCCACTACGGTTCGGGCCGCCTCCGCGCACGTAGACGATGGCACTCCCGTCGACGGTGAAGCTCAAGCTGGATAGCGCCTGGCCGTCGTCCTCGGAGTAGGCGGTCACACGGCGCGCTCGGTCCTCCGGCCCGTCGGCGACCCAGATATTGCGCACACCTCGAGAGTTGAACACCCAGGCGACCTTGCCCCCGGCCGGCGCGGCGGTAAGGCTGGACGGGAAGGGCGCGCTCATGACCTGTTCCAGCGTGAAGCTCTCTTGCCCGTAGAGCTCCGGGGCGAGGAGGAGCGCTAGCGTGGTGATCAGGGTGGTGCAGCGGAGCCGCTGGAGCATCGGAGGCCTCCTTGGCGACATGTGCAGGTTGAGTGTCGGGATCGTGGCGCGTCGGTGTGTTAAGCTCGACAGCACATTCTGCCGTCGGTGCGGACGAGGCGCAACCAGTGAGTCCGCTCTGAATGTTGAATCTTCAATCTTCATTGTTCAATGTTGAACGTGATATGTTCAATTCTAAAATGTCGAATGTTCAATGTTCGATGTTCACGGCTCGAAGTCGCGGCTAGGCGGTGACGTCTCCCCGTTAGCCGACTCTGCGCGCGTGCGACCTAGGTACTCGGCGTTGAGCATTCGACATTCTTCCTTGTATCTTTGGGAGTCATCGGCCTGGGGTTGAGCCGAACGCCGCGCCCAACCCGAGGCGCGATCCGCCAGCGCCCTGGTCGAGGGGATCGAATGGACGCACGAACCATCGCATGCTCCGACGGCTCTCGCTGGAGGGTCATCATGGCGAGCCGCTCCAGCCCTCAGCGGATCGAGCTGGTCTTCGAGTCGCTGGATTCGTCGGGATCGTTGTTGCGTGGAGAGGCCGTCGCTTCCAGCCTGGAGGAACTGACGGAGCAAGAGCTCTGTTTTGTTCTAGACGAGGTGAGGCGGGCCCGATAGCGTCGCCACTCAGATCTCTGATCGATGCTCTACTTCGCGTACGGCTCATTGGTTAATCGTGACCAGCTGCTGGCGCTTTGCCCGACGGCGAAGCCGCTGGGCACGGCGCGGATACCCGATCACGCGCTTTGCTTTACCGGACACTCGGCGGTCTGGGGCGGTGGGACGGCCACGATCGGCTTGGCGCCCACGGCGGAGCTTTGGGGAGCTCTGTACGAAATCGACGCCGCCGGCCGTGATCGAATCGAGCGCTCGGGCCAGTCGGACGGCTACGTCTGGTCGGTCACCCAGGTTGAGAACTCGAACGGCGAACGGATTCAGACGGGCATCCTGGTCAAGGTGAGGGATCTCAAACGCACGACGCCGTCCGACGCCTATCTGGAGGTACTAAGAGCTGGCTGGGCGCAGTGGGGGTTGGATCCGAACGCCATGTTGCGAAAAGTTCCGCCGACGCTTTAGCTTGGCGCGGCCGGACAACCATTACCTCCGCCCGCGCACTCTGCCGAGAAATCTCATGCGACCAACCTGGCTCAGGCGCTGGCTCCTGCTGGTGGGGCTGGGGCCCGGTCTTTTCGCATCGCTGAACCGCCACGGACAGCAGGCAGCGCCCCGACTCGTGGCCCCGGAGGGGTTCGAGGTTACGGTCTACGCCGAGGGCCTCGAGCGACCGTGGGGGCAGGCATTTGGGCCCGACGATCGACTCTACGTCGCCGAGTTGGGAGCCGGTCGAGTCGTCCGGCTGGTGGACCGTGACGGGGACGGCCGGGCGGACAGCGTCGCGACGGTCATCGCGGGGCTGGATCGCCCCAGTGGCGTCGTCTGGGAGGGCGCCGACGCACTGATCGCCGAGCCCGGTCGCATCATTCGGCTGTTGGGCGCCGCCGGGGCCGCGCCGCTGCCCACCACGGCGCTCGACAGCCTGCCGGCGGACAGCCCGTGGGTGCGCTCAATTCTCCCGGTGCCGACGCGTTCGGTCTACTTCATCTCCATCGGCGCCACCTGCGACGTCTGTCAGGAGGCCGACCGTCGCCGTGCGGCGATCCTGCGTGTGTCGGCGGACGCCGGAGGTGAAGAGGTCTGGGCGCGGGGGTTGCACGCCGTGGGCGGCCTGGCGCTCCACCCCGATACGGGGGAGTTGTGGGCGACTTCCGCCGACCGTGACGGGTTGGGCGATGAGCTGCCACCGGACGAGCTGAACGTGATTCGGCGCGGCGCGCACTACGGCTGGCCTTTTTGCTATGGTGCACGGCTGCCGAGCCCGGAGTACGCCGATCGTTCCCGCTGCGATACCACGCAGCCACCGGTGTTTACCCTTCCGGCTCACTCGACGCCGCTGGGGCTGGTTTTCTACACGGCGCAAGCGTTTCCGTCCGCCTACCGGGGCCAGGCGTTCGTGGCGCTGTACGGGTCCGGGAGCAGCTCGAGGCCGGTGGGGTACAAACTGGCGCGGCTGCGGGTGGAAGGCGGCCGGCCGGTGGAGTTGGAGGATTTTGTGACCGGCTGGATCGGGCCCGGGGGCCAGGTCTACGGGCGCCCGGTCCAGCCGCTGGTGGGGCCGGACGGAGCGCTGTATGTTAGCGATGATTACGGCGGCCGGATCTGGCGCGTCAGTTACGCGGTTGATCAGCCATAGGCGGTGCCGCCGAATTGCGGCGCTGGTTGTTGGCCCCGAGGTTGCGCCGAGTCAGGAGGTATCCAGGTGCGAGATTTCACGCAGGTGGTCAAGGACAACGTATCCGAGTATCGAGGCTCCTTCTTCAACGCGGTCAAGTGGGCCCCGATCTTCGTCGCCACACTGATGGCACTCACACAGGATCCCCGCCTTCAACCACGTCACCGAACCTGGGTCAACGCGGCGCTGGCCTACTTCGTCGCACCGAACGACGCGGTCCCCGAGGAGGAATACGGTCCGTACGGATACCTGGACGACAACCTGGTCAGCGCCTACGTGCTGGAACGCATCGCCCGCGATGTGGGTTGGCGGGTGATCGACGAGGCGTGGGACGGCGACCTCGCGGCCCGGGAGGTGGCTCGCGAGATGTTGGACCGCGAACACGAGCTCTTGGGACACCTGGGTCAGGAAGCACTCCAATCGGCGGGGGTGCTCGATGAGCGCGGGCGACGCCTGAACGAAGGTGTTGTTCGACCTCTTGGCTTGAGCTAGGAGGGCGGTGCCCTTGGTGGGCGGTCATCGTCTGAGTACCTTTAAGGCGCAGACAATTCCGGGCATGATTTGGGAGCAGTAACATGATGATCGTGTATCAGGCACTCGGCGTGAAGGCGCAGAGCGCGGCGCTCTTCGGCATCGGCAATCTGGGCTGGACCGAAGTCGTGCTCATCGCATTCCTTCTCATGCTGCTCTTCGGCGCGCGCCGCTTGCCGGAGATCGGTCAAAGCCTCGGCAAAGGAATCCGCGAGTTCAAGAAGTCGCTGACGTCGCCGGACGAGGAGCCGAAGATCGGCTCCGGCGAGGGGTCGCGCGGAGAGGCCGAGGCGACCAAGCGCGAAGAGACTCACTGAGAGCACACGGCGGAGTTGGGTCGCTGATATCTCGCTTACCCGAGACTCCGCCTTTGTGCGTCCACCGACGAGGGCGGCCCGTTGGCGCCTCAGCCCTCCCCGAAAGCTCCGACCACCGGCTTGACCAAACGATTGAAATCGGCATAACGCAGGCGAACCGCCTCGGTGTGGTTGCCGGCGTTGAAGACGATCGTCTCGTCCGCGGCTAGCCGCTCGTCGACGAAGACTCGCTGGCCATAAAGGTTGCCGAGCGGCGGCATGGCGCCCGGCTCACAGTTGGGGTAGAGGCCGGCGAACTCCGATTCCTCCGCCAGTCGCAGCTGACTCGCGCCCGCGAGCTTGGCCAGCTTATCCTTGTTGACGTGATAGGACGCCGGCAGGACCGCCATGATCGCCTCGTCCTTGGCGGTGAAGAAGATGACGGTCTTCGCCCACTCGTAGCCTGAGATATGAGAGGCCGCCGCTTCCTCGGCCGCCGTGTAGGCGGTGGGGTGTTTGATCACCTCATACTTCACACCCGCATCCTTCAGAAATCGTTCAACTTCCGGCGCGACTGCCATGGGTCACCTCCTTACTTCTGTAACAGCTTGAGGAATCGCTTCAAAGGAAAGGTGTTGGCCACATCCGACTTCTCCAGCCAGCCGCGGCGCGCCTGATCCACACCATAACGCATGTAGTCGAGCTCGCCGACACGGTGGGCGTCGGTGCTGATCACGATCTTCACACCCGCTTCTCGGGCCATCTGCAGGTGGAAGTCGCGCAAGTCCAGGCGGTGAGGTTGGGCGTTCAGCTCCAGCAGCACGCCGTAATCGCTTGCCACCTTCACCAGCTCTTCCACGTCCACCGGGTAAGGCTCGCGACGGTTGATTAGGCGACCGGTGGGGTGGGCGAGGATGTGGGCGCGCGGATGCTGCATCGCCTGGGTGATGCGCCGCGTCATCTCGGCGCGGGTCAAGTTGAACTTCGAGTGAACCGATATGACGACCAGATCCATCCGGTCGAGCAGCTCATCGCCGAGATCGAGTGAGCCGTCGTCGAGTATGTCCACCTCCGCTGACTTGAGTATTCGAATATCATCGAATCGCTCTTGCAGCTTTTCGATCTCCTCGTACTGTCTTGGGAAATCGGCTTCCTTGACACCCGTCATCGCCAGCGCCGGGCTGTGGTCGGTGATCGCCATATACTTGTAGCCGCGCTCGCGACAGGCCCTGACCATCTCCTCGACGCTGTGCTTCCCGTCGCTGTAGGTCGAATGCATCTGCAGGTCGCCGCGCAAGTCGCGCAGCTCGATGATCTTTGGGAGCTGGCCGTCCCGCGCCGCCTCAACCTCACCGCGGTCCTCGCGCAATTCGGGTGGAATCCAGGGAAGGTCGATGGCCTCGAACACCTCCGCCTCGGTGGCGCCACAAACCAGTTTGTCCCCCTCAAAGACGCCGTACTCGTTAATCTTGAGCCCGCGCTCCCGTCCGATACCACGGATTACGATGTTGTGCGCTTTGGAGCCGGTAAAATAGACCATCGCCGCGCCGTAGCTCTCACGGTCGACCAGGCGCAGGTCCACCTGCAAGCCGCCGCGCAGCCGGACCGAGCTTTTCGTGGAACCTTTGGCCAAAACCTCCGAGACCTCGGCGTAGCCCACGAAATCGTCCATGATCGACGAGCCGTCGGCCGTCGTGGCCAGGAGGTCGATGTCGCCCACGGTCTCGCAGCGCCGCCGGTAGCTCCCGGCCACCTCGAGATCCACCAGGCCCTTCGATCTCTTCAGGTGCTCGACCAGCGGCCGCACGTAGATGTCGGCATCCGACAGCTTGAAGCGCTCGCCCCGCGCCTTCAGGTCCTCGATGCCTTTGATGATGCGTGATTCGAGCGTCTTGCCGAAGCCAGGCAGTTCGTCCAGCCGGCCATCGCGCGCGGCCGCCTCCAACTCGGCCAGCGTCGTGATCCCGAGCCCATCCCACAGCTGGCGCGCCCGCTTCGGCCCCAGGCCCGGGATGTTCATGATCTCGATCAGCGTCCCCGGCACCTCCTGCTTCAGCTCCTCCAGAGACTCGAGCTTGCCGGTCTCATACAGCTCGCGGATCTTCGCGGCCAGGTCCTTACCGATCGCCGGCAGGTCCTCGAGCCTGGCCTTCTCGGTCGTGAGCAGCGACTCGATCGGTTGCGAGAGCGTCTCCAGCGTGCGGGCGCCGTTGCGGTAGGCTCGCACCCGGAACGGATTCGCGCCCTGGATCTCCAGCAGGTCGGCGATCTCCTCGAAGACGCGGGCGTAGTCGATGTTCTCCATCTCAGATGGCTCCCTCCGGGAGCAACTTCAGGAACTCGTCCTCTGAGAGGATCTTGACCCCAAGCTCGCGCGCCCGATCACGCTTGCTGCCCGGATCACTTCCCGCCACCAGATAATCGGTCTTCGCGCTGACGCTGGACGAGGTTCGCCCGCCCAGCGAGCGGACGATCTCCTCGGCCCGGGCGCGGGTGAGCGACTGCAGAGCGCCCGTGAAGACGAAAGTGAGGCCGGCCATCTCGCTCGCGGTCGTCGTCTCCGGTTCCTGCAGGCGCAATCCCCGTTGCTGCAAGCGCTGAATCTCATCGCGGGTGCTGCGGCTTTGCAGGAAGTCGAGGACCGCGGTGGCCACTTTCGGACCGATCCCGGGAACCGCCTCCAGATCCTCTCGGGTCGCCTCGAGTAGCGCGTCCAGGCCGCCGAAGTGCGCGGCCAGGTCGCGGGCGGTCTGCGCACCCACTTCCGGTATCCCCAGCGCGTAGAGGAAGCGGTCGAGACTCACCTGTTTGGAGCGTCCAATCGCCTCGACCAGGTTCCGGGCCGATTGCTCGGCGAACCCTTCCAGCGTCATCAGCGCGTCCTGCGTCAGCGTGAACAGGTCGGCAACGCTTCGCACGAACCCCTCCTCGAGCAACTGCGCGACGGTTCGCTCGCCCAGGCCACGGACGTCGAAGGCGTCCCGTGAGGCGAAATGCTGGATACGGCCTTTGAGCTGGGCGGGGCAGGCAAGACCGTTGGGACAGAAATCGAGCGGCCCCTCGCTGATGACCGGCGTGTCGCAGACCGGACAGCTGGAGGGCATCTTGAATCGGCGGCCGCGCCGGGTGCCCGAGACCTCAATGCGCTCGAGCACCTGAGGAATGACATCGCCGGCGCGCTGGATGCGGACGCTATCGCCTTTGCGGACGTCGAGGCGCTCGATCTCCTCGCGGTTGTGGAGCGAGGCGCGCGAGACGGTGACGCCGCCGACGTCCACGGGCCGCAGCAAGGCCACGGGGGTCAGTTTTCCAGTGCGTCCGACCTGGATGACAATGTCGAGGATCTCGGAGACCTCGCGGCGGGGCTCGAACTTGTAGGCGTAAGCCCAGCGCGGGTGGTGTGCGGTGGCGCCCAATCGTTCGCGGAGGGCCAGTTCGTTGACTTTGATGACCACGCCGTCGATCTCGTATTCCAGGTCATCGCGCTGGCGCTCCAGCTCGTGATGAATCTCTATCGCCTTCTCGATGTCGACGCCGGCCCGGGTCTGCCCGGTCACCTTGAACCCCCAGTCGCGCAGCGCTTCCAGTACCTGCGCCTGGGTCGAAAGCTCCAGTCCCTCGGCCGTCATGATCTCGTACGCGTACACGACCAGTGGGCGCTGCTTGGTGATGCCGGGATCGAGTTGGCGCATCGAGCCGGCGGCGGCGTTTCGGGGATTGGCGAAGGCCGGCATATTCTCCTGGGTCAGGCGGGCGTTCAGATGCTCGAAGTCCTCGAGCCGCATGATCGCCTCGCCGCGCAGCGAGAGACGCGGCGGCACCGCACGCCGCCGCGAGCGCAGACGGAGCGGCACTGAGCTGATCGTCCGCGCGTTGGCGGTAACGTCCTCGCCCACCCGGCCGTCGCCGCGGGTGGCCGCTCGCGCCAGGGCGCTGTCAGCGTAAACGAGCTCGAGCGAGAGCCCATCCAGTTTGGGCTCGACCACGTAGTCCGCGGCTGCGTCTTCGAGAGCGCCGCGAACCCGCGCGTCGAAGCGACGCACCTCTGCCTCGTCGGCCCCCGAGTCGAGGCTGAGCATGGTTGCCGTGTGCTCCACTTCGCTGAAGCCCACCCGCGGTTGACCGGCGACGCGCTGAGTGGGGGAGTCGGGAGAGATGAGCTCGGGGAAACTCTCCTCGAGCTGCTTGAGCTCGCGGAAGAGGCGGTCGTATTGGGAATCCGGGATCTCCGGCTTGTCGAGGACGTGATACAAGTAGTCGTGGTGGCGGATTGCCTCCCGCAACTCCTCGATGCGTGCGCTTGCCGACTCGGGGTCGTCGGCGGTGGCAGGCCTGGAGTCTGAACGCGCCACGACCTCATCCCTCCGGGGGCGGCCGCTCGTTTCCGGGCTCCTCTGCCGGTTCCGGTCGAGCAGCGATCTCCTGCTCGGGCTGCCGCCCCTGGCGTTTGGGGCGACCGAACTCACGCCAGCCTCGCGCCCAATCCCAGAGGCGGACGGCGGCGCGACCGTAGACCGAGTCCTCCGGGAAGCGACCGTCGGCGCCCCGCGCCCCCGCCGGTAATCCCGCCAGGATCTCCCAGCCCTGTTCCACCTGGCGGATCGGCCAGACGTGGAACTGGCCCGCGCGCACCGCGTCCACCACTTCGTCGTTCAGTACCAGGTTCGACCGGTTACGGGCCGGGATGATCACGCCTTGCTCGCCGGTCAGGCCCCGGCGCTGACAGGCCCGGAAGAAGCCTTCGATCTTGGTGCTGACGCCGCCGATCGGTTGGATGTCACCCTTTTGATTCAAGGCGCCGGTGATGGCCACGCCCTGGCGTAGCGGCACCTCCGCGATGGCGGAGACCAGCGCGTAGAGTTCCGCCGCCGAGGCGCTGTCCCCCTCCACCTCCTCGTAGAGCTGGTCGAACGAGAGGCTGGCGGAGAGGATGAGCGGATGATCCTGGGCGAAGAGATCCCCGAGGTAGCCCGACAGCACCAGCACGCCTTTGTTGTGCAGCGGGCCTCCCAGACGGACCTCACGCTCGATGTCGACGACGCCACTCGTCCCCATGAAGGCGCTGGCCTCGACCTTGATCGGTCGGGCGAACGCGTGTTCGGCGGCTGCCAACACGGCGAGCCCGTAGAGCTGCCCGACCTTGGCGCCCCGCGGCTCGACGGTGAGAGTATCCTCCTCGATCAGATTGAGAAGCTCACGCTCGGCGCGGTTGACGCGCATCTCGCGCTCCCGGATCGCGCGGAGCACGTCCTCGAGCTCGACCTTCTCGCGCTGAGCGGCGCGGGCGAAGAACCCGGCTTCGCGCACCAGGTCTCCGATCGCCCCGAAGCGCGTCGAGAGGCGCTGCTGGTGCTCGGCCAGGCGCGAACCGAACTCGACCACGCGGGCGACCGCCGTCGAAGCGAAGGGCGGCAGCGACTCTTCCTCGCAACGCGCGGCGATGAACGCGCCGTAGCCGCGCTCGGCGCCCGTATCGCGCTCCATGTAGGGGCTGAAATCGGCCTTTACTTTGAAGAGCTCTCTGAAATCGTCGTCGTAGGCGTGCAGCAGATGATAGGTGTAGGGGTCGCCGATCAGGATGACACGGCACTTCAGCCGGATCGGCTGCGGCTTGAGGGTCGTCGTGGCGAGCGCACTCGTGTACTCCATGATCTCCTCGAGCCGGATCGACTGCGTGCGCAGCGCGTTCTTGAGGGCGATCCAGGCGACTGGTTGCCTCAGCACGTCAGCCGCGTCGAGGACGAGGTAACCGCCGTTCGCTTTATGGATGGCGCCAGCGGTGATGTGGCTGAAATCAGCGACCATGGTACCGAACTGAACCCGGTGCTCGATGCGGCCGATCAGATTGTGGTAGGTGGGGCTCTTTTCCTCGACGACGGGGGCGCCGGCATCGGGCGAGTTAAAGACGATCACGTTGACGCGATAGCGGGAGAGGGGATCTTCCTCGGTCGTCGGCAGATCCGGGCCGGGGAGCGAGATCGCGCTCGACTCGTCGGTGGAATCGGAGAAAAGCTCGGCGTTCTTGACGATGTCTTCCGCCAGCCGATTCAGGTGCCGGATGACTTCGGGGACCGCCTCCCAGCGTGACTTGAGCTCGCTGACACGATGCGCCACGACGCTGTGCGCCACCGACCGCTGTAGATCGACTACCCGCCGTTGGGCGCTCTGCTCCGCCTCGCGCACGCGCCGCTGCACTTCGCCGAACGCTTTGTCGAGCTGGCGCCGCCGCTCCATGATCTCCTGCTGTTGCCCCTCGGGCAGCTCTTTGAAGCGCCGCTCGTCCAGCGGCTCGTTGCCGAGCGCTGGCGCGACGACGAAGCCGGCGGGAGTTTGAACCAGAGCGACGTTGCGCTCGTTCTCAATGCGCGTCTGGAACTCTTCGATCAGCCCGCGCTGGCGCTCCATCGACCGTTCGGCGATGTCGTCGCGCTCTCTTCGGAACTCCTCGCTTTGCAGCGCTTTGGGCAGCGTCGCCTTCAGATCTCTGAGCATACCGTTGATGTCGTCGCGCAGCTCGGGCGCGCGGCCGGCCGGAACGCTCAAGGCGAGGGGCTCGCGGGGGGCCTCGAAGTTGAAGACGTAACACCAATCGGGGCTGGGGGCCTCGTTCTTTGCCCGGCCCGCCAGCAGTTGGCGGATCATGGTGGCGCGGCCGGAGCCGGGGAGACCTAAGGCAAACACGTTGTAGCCGGGGTGGTCGACATCGAGGCCGAAGCGCACGGCTCGCATGGCGAGATCCTGGCCGATCGCTTCCCTCAGGGGCTCGAGCTCGGCTGTGGTCTCGAATCCCAGCGACGCCGGCTCGCAGTCCCGGCGCAGCTGGTCGGGCTTCAGGGAGTTCGGGGTCTCGGTGGTCACGCGACTCTCCCTTCAGGTCTTCAGGATGCCGCCGTGGAGATCATCCGCTCGCCGTCTCTGCTAGCCTTTCAGACGGCCCTCGGCGACGGCGCGGACGATGTCGGTGGTGGTGATGATTCCCCGCAGCTGCCCGCCGTCGATCACCAGCAGGCGGTGAACGCCGGCCTCCAGCATGTAGTTTGCCGCTCTCTTAACCGTCGTCTTGGACGGCTGGCTGAGAACCTCTCGGGTCATGATGTCGGCGACCGTGTATTCATCGAGCAGGTCCCATTCACGACTCCGGGTCGTTCGCATCCATTCGATAGCCTGGGCGTCGGCCGCTTCGAAATCATCCGAAAAAAACTCGGACGTGGACCCTCGACGGAGCGGTTCAGCAGGCCCGTCCGCCGGCTCGCCGGGCCCCGGTCCGGAGTTTTCTTCACGAAAGTCGAAGATGTCCGTTGTCGAAACGACGCCGATCACTTTGCCGTTCGCCACCACGGGAACGCCGCTCACCTGCTGCTCGCTGAGCACTTCGATCAGCTCGCGCAGCGTGAGGTCGGGTGACACCGCCACGACCTCGCGCTGCATCAGGTCCTTGAGCTGCAACATGCGCGGTCCCTTGATCTAGGCTTCCAGCTCAGAACTGACTGCTACACGTGCGCGCGTGACGAACGACGCGGCCGACTCTGACCTGACGCTAAGGTCCGACTACAACGTAACGCCCGAGTAACGCTTCCGTCCAACCCTGCGACGCGGCTTGCTTCCGGTCCGAATTCAGTCCTCGGGATCGAATTGCAGCGCCGCCGAGTTGATGCAATACCGCAGCCCGGTGGGCTTGGGACCGTCCTCGAAGACGTGGCCCAGGTGCGCGTCACAGTGAGCACACAGCACCTCCGTCCGCCGCATGGACAGGCTGTTATCCGGCGCCGTCGCCAGGTTCTCCGCGTCGGCCGGCTCGTAGAAGCTGGGCCAACCGGTCCCCGAATCGTATTTGGAATCCGAGCTGAAAAGCTCGGCGCCACAGCAGACGCAGCGGTAGGTCCCTGTCTTCTTGCTGTCGTGATACTCGCCGCTGAACGGCGGCTCGGTGCCTTTCTTCCGTGTGATCTGATACTGCTGCGGCGTGAGTTGCTCCTTCCACTCAACCTCGCTCTTGCGGACCTTCGGCTTGGTCACGGGCGTTCCTCGTGCTGGGGTTTCCCTAGGCTATCGCTCTAAAGGTGAATAATAGCGCTGTAGGCAAGTGCCGGCGCCGGCTGACCGGCCTACCCGCCCGGCTGGCGCTTGGGGCGCCCCCCGCCCCGGACCGCCGCGCTTTTGCATCGCGGGCGTTCACTGTCGTAAGATTGCGCCATCGAAACGCCATCCCAACAGGAGAGTCGTTATGAAGCCACGCTGGAACGCCGTCCTGACCCTGTTGGCCTGCGGCCTAGGGTCCGCGCTGCCCGGAGCGCGAGCCCAGACCGCCCAGGAGGTGCAAATACAGACGCTGGAGGCGGGGCCGGGTGTCTACATGCTCATCGGCCAGGGCGGCAACATTGGCGTCTCGGCCGGAGAAGACGGCGTGTTCCTGGTCGATGACCAGTTCGCGCCGCTCACCGAGAAGATCACCGCCGCGGTCCGAGGCTTCTCTGACGCACCCATCCGCTTCGTGCTCAATACGCACTGGCACGGCGATCATACCGGTGGTAACGAGAACCTGGGCGAGGCGGGCGCGCTGATCGTAGCGCACGACAACGTGCGGAAGCGGATGAGCGTCGAGCAATTCATGTCGGCGTTCGACCGCCGGGTCCCACCGGCGCCGGAGGGTGCCTTGCCGGTGGTCACGTTCAGTCAGGCGGTGACCTTTCATCTGAACGGCGACGAGATCCACAGCTTTCACGTCGCCAAAGCCCATACGGACGGCGACGCGGTCATCCACTTCCGGATGGCGAACGTAGTCCACATGGGTGATACCTACTTCAACGGCCTCTACCCGTTCATCGACGTGTCGACCGGTGGCTCGATCGACGGTATGGTCAAAGCGGCGGAGCTGGTTCTGGGTATGATCGACGACAACACCAAGATCATCCCCGGCCACGGGGCGCTTTCGAACAAAGCCGAGCTGAAGGCTTACCGCGACATGCTGGTGGGCGTTCGCGACGCGGTGGCCGCAGAGATCGCGAAGGGTAAAGACCAGGATGCGGTGGTCGCCGCCAAGCCCACGGCCCGTTTCGACGCCAAATGGGGCGGCGGCTTCCTCAATCCCGAGACGTTCACGCGCATCGTCTACAGCGATCTGTCGCGAAAATAGTCAGGGTGGCGCCAGCGACGCCCCGGGTATCAGACGGGGCTCAGAGTCCGCTCTCGCTCCCAGCGGGGGCGGATTCGCGTTTGCGACGCCGAGCCCCCGGCCGCGCCGGCGCGCCCCGGCCTCGGGCTTCGGCTGGGCCCAGGCCCGACCGGCGCAGGCGCTCGGCCGCCAGACGGTAGCCGAGGAGCGTAACGAGCACGCCGCCGAACAGGGCCGGTTCGCCGATATCGGCTTTGACCAACCAGAGAAAGTGGAGCACGCCAAAGGCCGCCGCCACGTAGACCAGCCGGTGCAGGCGGTTCCAGCGACGACCGCCCAGCCGCCTCACCATCTTCTTGGTGGAAGTCGCCGCCAGCGGAATCAGCATCAGGAAGGCGGTGAAGCCGACGGTGATGTAGGGCCGATCCATGATGTCTTCGAGGATGTAGTCGAAGGCGAAGAACTGGTCGATGCCCACGTAGATGGAGAAGTGCAAGGTCGCGTAGAAACACGCATACAGCCCCAGCATTCGCCGCAGCTTGATCAGCCACCCCACTCCGGTGAGCTGTCGTACCGGCGTGACCGCCAGCGTCAGCATCAGAAAAGCCAGCGTCCACCACCCGGTGCGGTGCGTAACCTCCTCGATCGGGTTGGTGCCCAGGCCGCCGGTCATGGCGTGTACGGCCATGCGTACAAAGGGCACGAGCGCCAGGATGAAAACGCCGACCCGAACGGCGATCTCGACGCGTTTGTCTCTCATCGACCGTGACACCCGCTCAGAAATACTTGCGCAGGTCCATGCCCGCGTACAGGTGGGCCACCTGGTCGGCGTAGCCGTTGAAGGGAAGCGTCGGTCGCCGGCGGAACTCGCCGATTCGCCGCTCCCGCTTCTGGCTCCAGCGGGGATGGTCGACGTCCGGATTCACATTGGAGTAGAAGCCGTACTCGCGCGGGGCCGCGTCCGCCCAGGTCGTAACGGGCATCTCCCGTGCGAATCGCATTTTGACGATCGACTTGATGCTTTTGAAGCCGTACTTCCACGGCACCACCAACCGAATCGGCGCGCCGTTCTGGTTGGGCAACGTCTTGCCGTAGAGGCCGACGACGAGGAGGGTCAGCGGGTGCACCGCTTCATCCATCCGCAGCCCCTCCACATAAGGCCAGTCGAGGACGCCCCGCCGCTGACCGGGCATCTGCTCCGGGTCGTATAGCGTGGTGAACTCGACGAACCGGGCGTGCGAGGTCGGTTCCAGATCGGCGATGAACTGGCCGAGCGGGAATCCCAGCCACGGTATGACCATCGACCAGGCCTCCACACAGCGCAGACGATAGATTCGCTCCTTCGCCGGGTAGCGCTTCAGCAGATCAGCGATGTCGTAGGTGCCCGGTTTGTTGCACTCGCCTTCGACGCTGACGGTCCAGGGTCGGGTGCGCAGGGTCTGCGCGTTCTTTGAGGGGTCGCTCTTGTCGGTGCCGAACTCGTAGAAGTTGTTATATGTGGTCACGTCCTCGTAGGGCGTGAGCTTGTCGTCTAGCCCGCCTTCGCCATCCCGCGCGCCGCGCGCTCCTTCGCCGCAGGCGAGCAGCGGCGACGCCACCGCCGCCAGCCCCAGCCCGGCGCCGGCGCTGGCCGCCGTCCGGATGAAGCGGCGCCGAGTCAGGTACAGATCCTCGTCCGTCACCTCCGATTCGCGGATATCAGGCGGTCGTCTGACCAGCATCCCGCGTCTCCCATTCGACTACTTGCGATGAAACTGTTTCGTTGAAACACTTTCTGTAACGTCCAGCAGCGGGCGCGGGGCCGTAAGGTCGAACGTCCAATTCTCAATACTCAATGATCAAGTACTTCGACATTGAACATTGAGCATTCGACATTCATTATTCGAAGCCTGCCCCAAGGTCGCGCGCCGCCCCAGGATCGTGTAGTCAACACCGGAACCGCGGAAGAGGTTCCAACCGCGTTCAGCGGCGCTCGAGCCGCGGATCGACCCGCTCCGCCCGCAGGTTGCGCCCGATCAGCACGGCGCCCTCGCGGCCGGCCCCCACGAAGGTCAGGTCCGGAACATCGCCGAGGGAGAAGAAGACGCTGTCCGATTCGGGGAAGATCTCGATCCTGGGAGATCCGGGGGCCTCGACGAAGAGTTGATCACCCTCACGGCTGACAATAAAGGTGATCGAAGCGTCGGCCACCTGATAGCTGCCCACCAGCGCGTCGTAGCGGCTCGGATCGAGCCGGACGACCTCGCGCTCACGCGGACGCACGCCGGGCCAGCCGTACTCGGCCGCGAGGGCTTGGATGATCTCGTCGATGAGGGGGCCACCGCGATCCGAGTTGGTCATCACCACGGCGCCCTGGCCACCGTCGACCCACGCCACCAATCCGCAACTAAACCCCTCGTTCGAGCCGCCATGCCAGAATCGCAGCGAGGAACCGGCCCCCTGGAGCGAGAAGCCGAGGCCCCAATCCTCGAGGCCCGGTGTGAGCATCGCCTCCGTCATCGCCCGGGAGAGGACCCGGTTCGACTCGCCGCGTAGCGACTTCTGGATCTCGATAGCGAAGCGCGCCAGGTCGGTGGGCGTGGTCCAGAGGCCGGCGGCGGCTAGCTCCGGATAGGTGTGCCAGCGGCCATCGACCACCGCTCCGTCCGGCCGGTGCGCCGACGCCGCCTGTCGCGCGCGCGCGGGCGGCAGCGGCTGTTCGTACGTGCTCTCCGCCATTCCCAGCGGTTCGAAGACGGTCTGCTGGATGATCTCGGCGAAAGGCCGCCCGGCCACGTCGATCAGCAGCTGTTGTAGAACCGTGAAGCCGCCGCCGGAATAGCGCCATTGGCTGCCTGGCTCGAGATCGCTGCGGATCGGGGCCGTGTTCGCTGGCGCGGCGCCGTCGAGTATCTGCTGAAGGCTGGGGAGCGGAGCGTCCGCCGCGTAGCCGGGAAAGCCGTGGACGGTGAGCCCGGCGGTGTGACTGAGCAGCTGCCGCAGCGTCACCGGGCGCTGGGCGGTGTAAGGGCCTTTCGGCAGCTTCCACGAAATCAGGCGATCGTTTACGTCACCGTCCAGCTCCAGCCGTCCCTCCTCGACGAACCGCAAGGCCGCCATGGCGGCCACCGGCTTACTGATGGAGGCCGCCTGGAAGAGGGTTAAGCTCGTCACCGGCTCGCCGGTCCCGGCGTTGGCCACGCCATAGCCTTTGGCCCAGTCGATCTCGTAGCCGTTGATCACGGCGACGCTGACACCGGGCACATTGTAGTAGCCCATACGCTCAGCCAGGGTGTGCGTGAGTCTCCGCCGTCCACGGATCAGCACCGGCGGCAACAGTCCCTTTTCCACCCGCGTTATCCGCCGCGCGGAGTCGTCGAGCCTCGGGTCGCCCGAGTGGCTCTGGCAGCCGGAGGCGGCCAGCGGGCCGGCGGCGGCAGCCAGAAACATCCGCAGGAGCTTTCCCCGTAAGAACATCATAGGCCGTGTCCATGCGCGTTCTCGCCCGTTACTGCTCCCAAGCTGGGGGCGGGGCACGGGGCTCACAAGCCACGCCTGCCTTGACGCGGAACGCCAACCGGCCGAGGTTCCACGCTTCTTTATCGTCATATGACCGTTGCCTGACTCTCAGGCAGCAAGCGAGAGAAACGAGGCCCGATGATGGAATCGCGCCATTTCCCATGGCCACAGCTCGCGCTGCTCGCCGCCCTCGCCTGGCCGAGCGGGGCTGCCGCGCAGTTCAGCGAGCCACCCGAGCCGGCCGCCTACGCGCTCCAGGGGGTGACGGTGGTGCGTGCCGATGGCAGCCAGTTGGCGGGGGTCAACCTGATAATCCGCAACGGGCGGATCGAAGCGGTGGGCGCCGACGTGGCGGTCCCGGCCGACGCCAAGCCGCTGGAGGGCGACTCGCTCTATGTCTATCCCGGATTCATCGACGCTGCGGGCAAGGCGGACTACGAGTTCACCGAAGCCGAGCCGGACCGGAGCGAGATCGCCTCGTGGAATCCGCCGCGCCAGGCGCAGAGCTTCATGCCGCACCGCCGACTGGCTGACCACCTGACCGCGACGGGCGCAGACGTGGCGGACGAGCGGAAGCAGGGGATCGTCGCCGCGGCCGTGCACCCTGACGGCCGTCTGATGCCGGGTCGCGGGGCGCTGCTGGTGTTAAGGAAGGATGCGGAGACGCCCGAGGATCTGGTGGCGCGCCCGGTGTTGGGGCCGGTCATGTCGCTGCAGGGCGCGTCGGGCGTCTACCCGGCGACCCTTTTCGCGGTGATCGCTTTCTACCGCCAGATGTTCGAGAACGCCAGGCATCATGCCGCGCAGGCCCGCGCTTACGGCTCAAACCCGGCGGCGGTGCCGCCGCCGGCCTGGGACCCCGACCTCGAGGTCTTGCGGGAGGTGATGGAGGGCCGCACGCCGGTCTTCTTCGCGGCGGACCGGGGCCGGGACATCCAACGCGCCCTCAAGCTGGCCGGCGAATACGGCTTTCGGCCGATCATCGTGGGTGGCGAAGAGGCGTGGAAGGTGGCCGATGAGTTGAAAGCGGCGAACGTGCCGGTGCTGGTCTCCCTCGATTTCCCCGAGCCGGAGCGCTGGAAACCGGAGAAAGAGAAAGAGGAAGCGCCCGAAGCGGGCGAGCCCGGTGACGGCGATCAGGAGCAGGCCGAGACGTCGGCCGCGGAAGCAGAGCTGGACGCCGGCGCCCTGCGAGAGAAACAGCGCATCGAGGACATCTACTCCAACGCCGGCCGGTTGGCCGCTGCCGGCGTGTCGTTCGCGCTGACCAGCGGGGGCGGAAAGGCCGACCTCCGCGAGGGCGCCCGCAAGACGATCGAGTATGGGCTGTCGGAGGCCGACGCGTTGCGAGCGTTGAGCGCCACGCCCGCTGGCCTGCTGGGGATCGAACCGATGGTCCGGATCGACGCGGGGATGCCCGCCAACCTGATCGTGGCCGACGGTCCGCTTTTCGACGAGGAGACCGAGCTCCGCTACACCTTCGTCGAGGGCGCGCTGGAGAAGGGGAAGGAGAAGAAGGCGGCGGGTGAGGAGCCGGCGGTGGTCGTGACCGGGACCTGGGAGGTGTCGGTAGAGACGCCGGAAGAGTCGTTTGCCGTCACCATGACGCTGAAACAGGAAGGGTCGAGCTTCAGCGGCACGATGGTGACGCCTTTCGGTGAAGCGACGGTCAAAGAGGGCGTCGTGTCTGGAAACAACGTGACGTTCACGGTCGCTGTCGGGACCGGCGATGAAAGCATGACGGTAGAGTTGGAAGGAAAGGTGGAGGGGGACGAGGCCTCCGGGACCGGAGAGGCGCCGGACGGATCGTTCACCTGGACCGCCAAGCGGACGAGTGGACCGGAAGAGGAGCCGAGCCGATGAGAACTTTAGCCAGGACTCTGACGATGCTCGCCGTTGCCGCCGGGCCGCTGGCGCCCGCGGGGGCGGCTCAATGGGACGTCCAGGCGCGGCCCGGCGACATCAACGTGCCGCGTGGCTCGCTGGTCATCCGCGATCTCGACGCCGTGTGGACGGCGGCGGGCCAGGTGTTGGAGAACGTGTCGATCGTAGTGCGCGACGGCGTCATCCGCGAGATCGGACCGAACGTCTCGGTGCCGCGGGGCGCGACGGTGATCGACGGGGCCGGGCTTACGGCGATTCCGGGGATCGTGGACGAGCACTCGCACACGGCGATGGACCGCAGCACCAACGAGGGGACGACGCCGGTCTCGGCCGAGGTGCGTGTGCTCGACGCGCTCGACCCGACCAGCATGAACATCTACCGGGCGCTCTCCGGCGGTGTGACCACGGCGCTGATCCTGCACGGCAGCGCCAATCCGATCGGCGGCCAGGCGGCGATCATCAAGATGCGCTGGGGTATGGACGACCCCGAGCAGCTTCTGGTCGAGGGCGCGCCCAAGATCATCAAGTTCGCGCTGGGCGAGAACGTCACGCGCAAGAACTTCCGCTCGCAGGGCCGGGCCCGCTTCCCGCAGTCGCGGGCCGGCGTCGAGTCGTTCTACGACCAGGCGTTCACGGCGGCGCAGGAGTACAGGCAGGCGTGGGCCGACTATCGCAAGAACCCGAAGGCGTATCCGGTGCCGCCGCGCCGCGACCTGCGGCTGGAGACTCTGGTCGACGTGATGGAGGGGAAGATCCGCGTCCACGCCCACTCGTACCGGAGTGACGAGATCGTCATGCTCATGCGGGTGGCCGAACGCTACGGCTTCAAGATCGACGCCTTTACCCACGTGCTTGAGGGCTACAAGGTGGCCGACGAGCTGGCGGCGCACGGCGCCGGCGCCTCCAGCTTCTCGGACTGGTGGGCCTATAAGCTCGAGGCCTACGACGCCATTCCGTACAACGCGACGATCATGCACCGGCACGGGGTGCTGACCAGCCTGAACTCGGACATCCCGTGGCTACAGACCTTCATGGTCTACGAGTTCAACAAGCCGGTCAAATACGGCGGCCTGTCGAAGGAGGAGTCGCTGCGCATGCTGACGCTCTATCCGGCTCAGCAGCTCCACATCGCCGACAAGGTCGGGTCGCTGGAGGTGGGCAAGCAGGCCGACATCGTTCTGTTGAACGGCGATCCCTTCAACAGCTACTCACGTGTCGAGAAGACGATCGTCGATGGGATCGTCTCCTACGACCTGGCGCGTGACGCCGAGCTGCGCGGCGAACCGGTGAACCCGCTGCCCGAGCCGCGGCCGACTCCGGTCGCCACCAACCCCACGGTGGCTATGGCGTCGGCGACGAGTACGGCCGCGCGAACGGCGGGTGACGGATCGAACGGCGGCACCGCGGGGACGGCGCCGAGTACGGCGCTGGTGGGTGGCACGGTGCACCCGGTCTCGGGTCCCGAGGTCGCCGACGGGGCTGTCCTCATCTCCGGCGGCCGCGTCGCCTACGTGGGCTCGGGGGCGGGGCTCGACTTACCCGCCGACGCCGAGGTGATCGATGTCGCCGGCAAGCACGTCTATCCCGGGATGATCGATCCCATGACCCAGGTGGGGATGATCGAGATCGGCCAGGTCGCGGCCAGCCGCGACGACCGCGAGGGTGGCAAGTACAACCCGCATCTCAACGCGCTCTGGGGCGTCCATCCGCACAGCGTCGAGATCGGCGTGACCCGGGCCAACGGGATCACGGCGGTGTTGAGCGTGCCCGAAACCGGCGTCATTCAAGGTTCGGGCGCGGTCGTGCAGCTGAATGGCGACACGCCCGAGCGGATGCGGATCGCCGAGCGGGCGGCCCTGGTCGTGAACTTCCCGTCGCCCAAAGGCAAGACGTGGGAGGAGCCGAAGCTGGAGGGCGACGACCTGGAAGAGCTGCTTCAGCTGTTCGAGCGGGCCGTGGCGTTCGCGGCCGCGCCCACCCACAACGACGATCCCACCGCGCCCTTCGACGGCAACGATCGCATGCGCGAGCGGGCGATGCTGGAGGCGATGGTTCCGGCCGTGACCGGTGCCGCACCGGTGTTCTTCCGCGTGCGCCGGGAACGCGACATACGCACGCTATTCATGTTCCTGGACGAGTTTCCCGAAGTGCGGGCGGTGATCGTGGGCGGCGACCACGCATACAAAGTCGCCACGGAGCTGGCCGAGCGTCAGATCCCCGTAGTCGTAGGTTCCGCCTTGCGGCCCACGATGGACTCCGAGGACCCGATCAGCGCCGGCTGGGAGAACGCACGCATCCTGCACGCCGCCGGCGTGAAGATCGCCTTCAGCACCCAGGACTATGCCAACGTCCGCAACCTTCCCTACCACGCGGCGCGGGCGGTGGCCTTCGGGCTGCCCCAGGAGGTGGCGCTGCGCGCGGTGACGCTGGCGCCCGCCGAGATCCTCGGCCTCGGCTCACAGATGGGGAGCCTCGAGGTGGGGAAGCGCGCCGATCTCATCGTCACCGACGGCGACCCGCTGCAGATCGTGACGAACGTGGAGCGGGCGTTCATCGGCGGTGAGGAGGTATCGCTGGAGAGCAAGCACACGCGGCTGTACAAGGAGTTCAAAGACCGTCACTGAGGTCGGCCGGCGCGAAACGGCGAGCTCGCGCCCGCCAAGCCTGCCAAGGCAAGGCTCGAGGTCGCTAGCTGGCAGGAGCTTTCATAGACACAGTAACAGAGGGGCTGCGTTGGCAGCCCCTCTGTTACTTCCAAACCCGGTGGCAGCTTCGCGCTGCCGACCCTCTCCAACCGTTTCTCGGGCCGTTGGTACGAATCAGAAGATGACCCCGTCCACGTCGTATATCGCCGTGTTCCCTCGCTCCACGGCCGTTAGCCGGGCCTGCAGGGTATGGAAGTCACCGGTGCCGTGAGCATTCCCCCTGAGCGTAGCTTGCCCGCCAGGAGGCGCTTCACCTTTGAAAGGACCCTCGAACGCGCCGCATCCGAGATCGACATGACACACGTCGAAGGGGCTGAGGTGTCCATGCGCGACTGCAGAAAGGTCTACTAGACTCTGCCAGCCGTTCAGTATAGCCGTAACGTCACCGGTCAAATCTCCTGCCGAAGTGCCTACGACGATGCAGTTCTTGAAGTGCGCTGTGAGGGTTCCGGTATCGACGGTGATGCACTCCGGATTGATGATGTTGGGAAGCCCGGGTGTTGGACCCGAGAGGTCCATTACCGCAATCACGGGCACCGACTTTTTCGGTGCGGCGGTCGCAGAAAGCGTCCCGTCCGCCGGTAGCTCGGTCGGTACCGGATCGGCGCAGCCGGAGATGATGAAGGCCACGCAAACGAGGGCCGATAAGACGACTCGGTTCTTCATGATGCTTCTCCTGTGGGTGATGGAGGCTTAGATGCCGCACATCCTGTCCCCCCCAATGTGGAAAGGCGGAGCGCGTTCTCGGCGGAGAAACCGTCTGGTCTTGAAAGGTGGTGCAGAAGGGGAAGGGCTGGCGGCTAAAGGGGTCCAGCATTTGGACTCCGGGTGGATGCGAGGTAGGGCCACGGCTGAAGTCTCTCCGCGGTCGCTCATCACAACTTCCTCAGCCCTTTCCCGGCAACAGGACTCATAATGTGACTCGGTTAAGTCATCGCACAACGAATATCCCTACCAACTATCGCTGTTGATTAGAAAGTGTAAGGGAGACACACTTTCGCGAAGTGCACTGTCAGTAGCTTAAAGACGCTGGTGGCGCCAACAGCCCCTATCAGCGGGGCTGGTCGGACTCGCGATCTCGGCCCGTAGCGGCCATCATCCTTTGTTATTGAACTGCTTTGCGGATCTGCGCGACCACCATGTCGCCCATCTGTGATGTCGAGATCCCGCTCCGCGTGTCAGCGGAGGGGATCGCGCCGCTGCCCAGCAGCTCGGCGACGGCGCCCTCGACCCGGGCTGCCGCCTCCGTTTCCCCGAGAAAGTCGAGCATCATCGCCACGGCCGAGATCATCCCCAGCGGACAGGCGACGTTCTTGCCCGCGTGCTTGGGTGCCGAGCCGTGGATCGGCTCGAACATCGAGGTACGGCCCGGGTGGATGTTGCCCGAGGCGGCAATCCCCATCCCGCCCTGAATCATGGCGCCCAGGTCGGTGATGATGTCGCCGAACAGGTTGGTGGTGACGATCACGTCGAACCACTCGGGGTTCTTCACCATCCACATGCAGCAGGCATCGACGTAGGCGTGATCGTTGGCGATCTCGGGAAAGTCCTTCGCCACCTGCGCGTAGGCCCGGTCCCAGATGTCGTGAGGCCGGATGGCGTTGTCCTTGTCTACCAGCGTGACCTGCGCTTTGCGGCCGCCGGCGCCACAGGCCGCCCCGCGCCGCCGCGCCAGCTCGAAGGCGTAGCGGCAGGCACGCTCGCACCCTTTCCACGTGTAGATGCCGTTGACGATCGCCACCTCGTCCGGGGTGTTCTTCTTCAGATGGCCGCCGATCTGCGAGTACATCCCCTCCGTGTTCTCGCGCACGACCACGAAGTCGATGTCGTCGGGCGTCTTGTTCTTCAGAGGGCAGAGGTGCTCGGAGTAGAGCTTGATCGGCCGCAGGTTGATGTACATGTCGAGGCCGAAGCGCAGCCCCAGGATCACTGAGCGCTCGACCAGACCGGGCTCGACGTCGGGGTGGCCGATGGCGCCCAGTAGCACGGCGTCGAGGCCGCGCCATTCGTCCAGAACGTCGTCGGTCACCAGCTCCTTCGTCTTCAGATAGTGCTCGCCGCTGTGGGGGTAATCGATCAGCTCGTAGCGGAAGCCGACCAACTCGGCCACGGCCTCCAGCACCTTCAGCCCCTCACGGGCGACCTCGGGTCCAATGCCGTCACCGGGGATCGATCCTATCTTGTACGTCTTCATTCGGCCTCCTCAGCCGGGCCGCCGGTGGCCGGGCCGTGTGGATTCGCGGGTCAGCGAGCCGCAACCTAGCAGCGAGAGGCGAGCGGCATCAAGGAGATGTGAGCGGGGGCGGCGACCAACCGGCGGCCCCCGGGGCCCCGGGCCGTGGGCGCGCTGGCGGCGGTTGGCGCGGATCGGCGCCGGTCGATAGCTTCCCTCGGTTAACCGGGGGCGGAAAAGCTCTTTTCTACTAGCGGCAGATCATCGCATCCAGCGGAGGCATGCCTATGCGACGCCGGGCTTCTCTCATCAGCGGCTTGGCTCTGGTCCTGTACCCGTGTCTGAGCTTCGCTCAGAACGACGGAGAGTACGCGAAGCGGATCCGAGAGTACACGACGGACCCGCGCTTCCTCAGCGACCTCGTCGATCACCTCCCCAGTTCCGAAACCGTGCCCTCACCGCTCGAGCATTTCGGCGAGATCATCGGCGCGCCCAACATCCTGCACAACACGACGGAGATCTACGGCTACCTGCGGGCGCTGGCCGACGCGTCGGCGCGCGTCGAATACCGCACCGTGGGCGAGACCGAAGAGGGGCGCGAGATGGTGCAGGTGATCATCGCCGACGAGGC
>CAYGCC010000123.1:0-9589 GCA_964348165.1 uncultured Gemmatimonadota bacterium
CTCGACCCCCTGGGCCGCATGGCGGCGGATTGGGTTACGCAGGGGCTCGATCAGATCGAGGTGGTTGATGTGGTGCCGAGCACGACCGGCTTCGCGCCGCGTGCGGATTTGAGTGGGCCCGCGCCTTCGGATCCGCGTGACGTCCGGGCGCTGGCCGAAGCGACGGGCGCCGGCACGGTCGTCGCCGGTGCCTACTATCGCAGCGGCGATGCGATCGAGTTCCAGGCGCAGGTGGTCGATGCTCGCAGCGGGCAGCTGCTAAGCGCCGTAGCTCCCGTCGGTGGGCCCCTCGCGGCTCCGGGGGCCGTGGTCGATTCGTTACGCCAGCGAGTGGTGGGTACGGTTGCGACGGTGTTCGATTCGCGCATCAGCCGCCCGGCCGCGGGAGGTAAACCTCCGTCGTTGGAGGCCTACCGGGCGTACCTCGAGGGCCATCGCGCGTTCAATTACGCCTCGGATATGCGTCTGGCACGAAGCTTCTTCTATCAGGCGCTCGCACAGGATTCGTCGTTTCTCGATCCCCGCTTCTATCTCGTGTGGACACACATGAATTTGGGGGAGTTCCAGGCCGCGGATTCCAACGCGCAGCTTCTCGCTCCGCACAGGCCGCGTTTGAACGAGCGTCAACGCAAAACGCTGGACTGGCAGCTGGCCGGCTTGCGTGGGGATCGCATAGCAGCACTCGAAGCCGCGCGTGCTAGAGGTGGAATCGACGTGGGGGTCGAGGCGCTCAAGGCGAACCGCCCACAGGAAGCTGTCGCTGCGTTGACCAGCGCACCGGACCTATTCGAGTGGTATTTCCATGTGCTCGCGTTGATCGAGGCCTATCACGGACTCGGCGACTACCTGCGCGAGCTGGAGGTGGCACAACGAGGGCGCTCGCTGTACCCGGAGGGCATGATGATCCTGGACAGCGAAGTGCGGGCGCTGGCGGCGCTGGGACGGTTCGACGAAGTGAAGCAGCGGCTCGAGGAGAGCCTGCTGCTGCCCCCGGAGGAGGGCATGCAGGCCGTTCATGTCATGATGAACGCCGCCGAGGAATTGCGGGCGCACGGTTTTGCGGCAGCCTCGTTCGAAGCCGCGGAGCGTGCGATCCGCTGGCACATGTCGCGCCCGGCGGAAGAGGTGGGGTCGTGGCGGCACCGATTCTCGCTGGCCAGAGCCTACTACCTTCGCGAACGCTGGGACGATGCCGCGGCGCTGTTCGAGCGGCTGGCGTTGGAGGCCCCCTCGAGCGGTGACGCTCAGGTGTACCTGGGCGTGCTGGCAGCCCGACGTGGTGACAGGAAGGCGGCGCTCGAGGTCGAGAAGAAACTCTCGGGCTTTGACGCGCCCGGTATGTTTGGACGTCACGTCTACTGGCAGGCCCGCATCGCCGCGCAGCTCGGCGACCGTGAGCGGGCCGTCGCCTTGCTGCGTGAGGCCTATGCTCGAGGTCATCCCTTCTCCGTTCTCTTACATCGAGACATGGACCTGGAGCCTCTGCGCGGCGATCCAGCCTATGAGCAGTTCATGGAGGCGAAGGGCTAGGCGCAAGCCCTCCGACACTGGCGCCTAGCCCTCCTGCATGCGGCGGTCAGCGCTGGGCGGCCGGTCCTTGTCGCAAGGTGACGTTGCCATTCATGCTGGACAGCGTCAGGTTCGGGCCTCCGCTCCCCAGGGTCCCGGACTTCCTGTGCGCCGTGCCCGCGAGGGGGAAGTCGGAATCAATCGTTCCGAAGCTCGTCGAGGCCAGCACCTCGGCGTTGGTGTTGGACGGGACTCGCACGGTCACGTTGCCCCCCATCGATCTGAACGCCAGGTCACGGTCGGGGTCGGCCCGGCCGATGGCGACGTTCAGCGATCCGTGCGTCGAGGCTGCCTCGGCGATTCCCGCGGTCGACACGTTGATGTCGCCGGCGATCGTGACCACGAAGGCATCGCTCTGAAGGCCTTGGGCATCCACATCGCCGCCCACGACACGACCGACAAACTCCACGCCAGCCGGAATGCTCAGCGTAAACTCCACGCTCACGTCGTTGTCGCGATTGTTCAGGTTACCCTGCAGACCCGGCAGGCATTCGTTGGGCGCCTGCCCGGGGACATCCGGGTAGACCGCGCATATCGTCACGCCTTCGGCGTGCTGAACGACCTCGATCGTCACGGAAGCGGGATCGGTATCTTGGCCGGTCTTGACCGCGTGGACGACGACCTCGCTGCCCGCGGTAAACGACGCGCGCACGTCACCGTTTAGGTTCTTGATCTCGATCTTGTCGCCTGGCGTGACGCTGCCCCTCCAATCGAATGCTTTCGATTTTGGTCCCCCAGGAGTGGCAGGACCCGTCGGGTCGCTGTCATCGCAGCCCGCGAAAAGCGCAGTGGCGAAGACGGCCAGCAATAAAGTTCGTGCATACCTCATGATCGTTCCTCCGTCGTAGGTCCCAGCCACCGACCGGGACATCGCGTGGCTCGGTCGCACTATGAGGAACGCGCGTCTTCTGGCCGTTATCCCGCTGTCATTCGGTTCGAGACGGCTGAGCCCGCCACATGATCGCAGCCAAGAATGGCCCGCCCTACACGGGTGGTTAATCCTCTCATACTGGGCCTACGCTTGGGGGAATTCTCGGTTCCGCGCTGAGAGGCGAAATAGCGCTAAAGGAGGTCTCTTTCACGCTCCTTCCCCAAACATCACGAGGATAAGCGACAGCGGGCGGTCGAACGGATTCCAGAATTCGTGGGTGACACCCGGCTGGACGAGCATCGACGTACCACCCACGACCTCGGTCTCGACTCCGCCGATCCGTGCCATGCCCCGCCCCTCGACGAAGACGAAGAACGACGGAAACGGGTTCGTCTGATCCCGTTCTTCCTTGTTGATGTGCTGTCCCGGATCGACTTGGTACCAGACGCTACGAAAGCCGGGATGGTAGTACAGGAGCACGGCGTGGGCGCCGTGGATGACGCGGCTGACGTCGCGGTTGAAGGGGATGATTTCCGGCTGGCCGCGCAGGAAGAAGTGGTTGGCCACCGCGTCGACCGTTTGCGAAACGCTGTCCGTCCAGACGAAGCCCTCATCCGTCGGGTCGATGTCCATGGGCACCGGATCACTGTGCCGAGCCCTCCCCATCGCCGTCCTCGCGTTCAGCTCGCCGCGATCGAGCTTGCCGAGCGTGGCGAGGTCCGTGAAGAAGAAGAAGGTAGGCTCGGGTGGCTTGCCCTCGTGCACGGTGACGCGGGCCGAGCCGGCCTCTGTCCAAGGGCGAGCTTCGATGTGCCACCATACGCCGTCCACCCGGACGCCGAACGTGACCGATTCGGTCAAGAAAGGATCGCGCTGGTAATCCTCGGCGAAGCGCTCGAGGATAGCCCGAGCTTCCGCATCGGCCTGTGCGAAGTCGGCCCTCGGGCCCAGAGTCAGCTGAGCGGCGGTCAGGACGACGAGAAACTCGAAGAAGAAAAGTTGGCGGTCTCGATTCCGCCGCGGTCTGGTTCGCAACCCTATGAGCACGGGAGAACCTCCGACGTTACGGGTAAGCCTGTTCGACGCCCGGATGACGAGCGGTGGGTCGGTCGTCGCTGTGATACCCGCGTTCCCAGTCGCGCTCGTTGCCAGCTTGTACGCTAAATGGCCCCGGCCTCGGGAGCCAATGCTCGTCCCTGACGCAGAGCGAGTCGGCTGCCCCGCTTGCCCGAACGTGTCGCCGGTAGTCGGCGATCAAAGCGAGGCTTTTTACCGGATTTCGATCTGGCGCCGCGCGACCAGCATCCATTGCCGGTGCTGGCGCTCGTTCTCGGTGAAGTGCTCGTCGCGCTCGAGGATGTCGAAGCCCGCCGCCCCGAGCTCCCGAGCGACTAGGTCGATGCTCATCTCGTGTTCCGCCATCTGTCGGTCGCGCGAAAGAGAGGAATCCGTGGTGCCGCGTTCCAGCATCACGAGACGACCCCCAGGCTTCAATGCCCTGAGCATCCCTGCGAGCATCGCCTCGTATTCCGTCATCTCGTGGTAGGCGTTGACCACGAGTACGGCGTCCAACGATCCATCAGGGAGCTTGGGATCGTCGACTTCACCGCGAACGACCTCAACGTTCTCGAGATCCTCGCGCTCTACGAGTCGCCGCAACTCCGACAGCGCCCGTTCGCTGATGTCCACCGCGAATACGCGGCCGGTCGCGCCGACGTGCCTGGCTAAGTGTTCCGTGAAGTAGCCGCTGCCGGCGCCCACGTCGGCGACGTAGCTTCCCTCGCCGACGGCCAGCGCCGCCAGGACATCCGGCACCCGCTGCCAGTCATCTCTGTCACGTCGCTGAGCCTGAAGCGCCGCCGGCTGAAGGACCGCGGCCAGCAGTACGTAGGTCAAGAGGCAGCGCGAATCGCGCAGGCAGTACCAAGGGTGTCGCTTTCTCATCGGAGTCTCCCAGGGGTCCTTGTCGGGCTGAATCCAGGCGTGGCGCCAGTAGGCCAGAGCGTTCCGAACTGCGTCGGTTGCAGGCGCGATGGACCAACTGCTAGCTCGAGCCCCGCAAGTCTTCGACGCGTGACCCGAAGCCCGGGTTGGCCGCCGATCAGGTCGAGGTATGGGGGCACACTTGGCGGGCATGTGTTGTCTATTGAGTAGGGGCCGCCAATACCGACGATCCACGAATGATCCGGCGGTAAGCGACAGATTGGACCGGTTCAAGAAGAAGGAAGAGAAGTAGCGGCGCAGCGGTTATCAGAAGCGGGACGCCGCCAGCTGGATAACGCGGCACCGGTCTTCTTCTTCCCTGATCGGGGTGATAAGCGGAAAGCGCCGGGTCAGTGACGCAACTGCCTGAGCCACTCCTCCAGTGTGTCGAGGTATTCCGGCGCGTAGTTCGTCCACTGGCTCCGCGGCCTGCGATTTCGCTCGTCGATGCAGCCGGTCTCCGACAGGATGAGGTTGTGGTCGACGCCGGGGATGAGCTCGACACGGAAGTCCGGGTTTCCGGCTCGTTCCAAAGCCGCGCGGTAGGCCTCGACGCCCTGAATCGGGTCGGCCTGTGTATCCTTGTCGCCGAAGAAAGCCAACACCGGGATCGTGGTCCGCTCGATGACCTCCATGGGATCCCAGAAGTAGTCGCCCTCGAGATCGTCCGCATGCCATTCCTCCTCGGGCTCGACCTCGATTCTGAAGCCAAGCAGCTTCATGTCCGCAAGGAGAGGGTAGTTTGCCAGCTGTGACTTGTGACGCGCGTACTCGCCGTACGTCTGCGCTCGCGACGCGGCGTCGATGAGATTCTCTACGTCCTCAGCGTCCTGCTCAGGGAGTCCGGCACACACCGCCTGGGCCGTAAACAGGTAAAGGCCCTGATAGTAGCCAGCCTCGCCGGGACAGGAGACCGCGATCATGAAGGCGATATCATCGCTTCGGGAGAGAACGAGGGGCATGATGTAACCGGCCTGGCTGATACCCCAGAGACCGATCTGCTCGCGATCGATCTCCGGATGGTCCTTTAATAGCGCGATCGCATCCAGGACGATCTGAGTCCGCTGCTTGAAGAGGCGCCTGCGGTCGATCTCGCCGGTCGATTCGCCGGTGCCGGGCTTGTCCCAGGCGAAGGTCGCGTAGCCGGCTCGCCGCATACGCTCCATGATCGGGGGGTAGGTCACGCCCGAGGTGCGGTTGTTCGGTCCGTCACCGTGTACGAACACCACCACGGGATGTGGGCGGCGGCCCTCCGGCAGGATGAGATCACCGACCACCTTGAACGGCCCGGAGTTGAACACGATCTCCTCGATCCTGGGCTCCTGGGTCTGTGAACGGCATGAAATCACCAGTAGAAGGACCAGCATCCCGCATCTGCTTCTCATCATCTCACCTGTCAATCTGTGCCAGGGTTCGTGTCGGCCATTCGATCTGGGATTTCGGGTAGGGCGATGATACCGCGCGAACAAGTGATCGTCGCCCCCGATCGAGCAGGTACACCTTGCAGGCGGTGGCATCATCAGCGCTGGCCCACTCGCTACCTTCGCCGCGAGATTGAAGACGCTCGCTGGACAGTACGGCGCGCCTTCCCTGCCGGTTTCGCGGGTTACTGCGCGCAGACGAATACCGCACCGGACGATTAGCATCAGTTTGACAGCTAGCCAGTGATCGACAATTATCTCCCAGTTTTAGCTCCTTCCTCGCGGTGCCGGCGCGGAGAACCGGCGTTAACTTCCGAGACATGAGGTCGCCTTCAGGATCCAATCAGGAGTGCCAGCCCCGTGCCCTGATATCGTGCCGAGCGTTGGCTCAACACACAATGTGGAGGCTATCATGAGTACCCGCTCGTTGCTTTGCGCGGTGATCGGTTCCGCTATCATGCTCGTCGCCTGCCAGGCCCAGGCCCCAGAGGAGAGTCAGGTGCCTGGCAATGTCTTGAAGCTGGAAGAGCTCACGTATTCGGACATCGGCGAGCTGGATCGCCAACGGTCCATCTTTTTCCTGACCTTTGGGAACCTGGAAGAGCATGGACCTCACATTCCGGTGGGATCCGACTACTTCCAGGCGGTTGGCGTCAGAGACGGGCTGATCGCTCGCCTGAATGAAGCGCACCCCGAGTACACGTTCGTGATCGTGCCTGTGGTCCCCCTAGGTGAGGGAGGAGCCAATGACCTGGCGCGCCAGTTGGAGCACGTGGGCACATTTCCCGTCCGCTTCGAGACGCTGCGCGCTGTCGCGATCGACCTGGGCGCGGCCATCGCCCGCAAGGGATTCGATAACATCTTCCTTATTCATAGCCACGGGACGACGCTCCATAACGTGGCGTTCAACGATGCGGCGGCGTTTGTCAGTGAACGATATGGTGTCCGGATGGTGAATATCACCAGCCTGGTTTTCGGGGAAGGGTTCTACAGCGATGCAGTGCTAGACGAACACCTGGGAGAGGGCTGGCAGGAGGAGATTGGCCTGACTGGGCATGCCGGAACGGCGGAGACATCGGCGAACCTCTATCTGCGCGGTGACCTGGTCAAACCACTCTACAAAGATTTAGAGCCGTTCGTCGTGGCGGACCTAGCCGACATCTTCAAGCTTCACGAGAGGACGGGCTGGCAGGGGTATTGGAGTGACCCGTCAAAGGCCACCAAGGAGATCGGGGAGGATCTCATCGATGACTTCGTCGAGCGCAGCCATCGAATCGCGGAAATGGCACTGGCTGGCGAGGATCTGTCGACGTTGCCGCTGTACCCGGATGACTTTCCAATGATGCCAGAAGTAGGAGAGTACCTCCGCATCATAAGGGGACACTACGCTGAACAGAGCGCTGAGATCGAGGCGTGGCTTAGCAGGCGCGAAGCGCCAACTCAATGAGTTGGGTTAAGAGACTCAAAGCCTGAGCGGTTGGCGGCAGCTGAGACGCAGAACGCGACCCCCGCAACTCTCACGGCTCTACGACCTTGAATCGCAGAGTCTCCATCACCTCGCCGTGCGGACTGAGAATATCGACGCGCCAGTCGCCCACGGCGTTGCCCGAAATGCGGACCATGCTCCAAGTGCGCCATGAGGAGCTGCCGACGGTGAGGTAGACGTTCGAGACCTGGCGACCGTCACGGTACCAGCGGTGCTCGACGCGGGTCGGCCGATCGCCCCACTGGTCGACGCGCCCGATTCGAGACCATGCGTACAGCCTCTCCACGTCGACGGTGAACACGGTACCTGTGTCCCGCGGCTCGCGATCATCGATGCGGCGGGCGACCGCTGCCGCGATGACCCGGTGATCGTCACGGCCGTATGGGCCGCCGATCGGCGGCGGCCCGGGGTCCAGCTTGAGTTGCTCGTCCTCGAAGAACCCCAGCTCCGCCGCACCAACGCCTCCCGATGCGATGAGCGCGGCGAGCTTCTTCAGGGTCACGCTGCCCTTCCACCTGAACAGCGGTCCGATCCGACCCGATACGGTAAGCCGGTCGTTCTCCAAGCTCACGTTCCACGAGGGCTCCGCGAGCTGTCCTTTTGACGCTTGAAGCTCGCTCGCGATCGCCGCCTCGAGCCGAGCCTCCAGGTCAGGGTGGCCCGGCCCGATACCTTGTGCCTCGAGCCGCTGAAGCGCCCTCTCATAGAGCCCGTGGGTGAGTTGCGCGGCCTCCCGGCGACCCTGCTCGCGTTGCAGGGCCTCGATCCCTCTGATCACGCGACTCGCCTCGTCCACGTCGTTAAAGAAACGAGCGGTGAGCTCAGGGGCCGCGCGATGTAAAGCCAGGGCCACATCATCGTAAAACTTGGGGTGGCGACGGACGAATGCCGTCAGGGCCTCTTCGGAGCGGAGCGCCGACTCGAGCTGCGGATATCCGGCGAAGAGGTGCGGCATGCGCGCTGGCGTGAACATCCCACGCTGAGCGGTCAAAGCCCAGCGGGCAAGCTGGCGGGCAGCGGGGAGTTGGCGACCGCCGAGGGGGGCAAGGGTGGCCGCAGGCTCGACTCGGGCTGACCCGATTTCGATCACCCCGGCCCAACCCGGCGTCGTGCAGAGCACGATCGTGATGGCGCATACGGCCCGCATGGCATGCGGGAGGGCTGAGTGCCGTCTGACGGCTGGTCGTGACATGGGGCCTTACCTGGCACGAGGAGCTTAGCTGGTTGGGCTCAGTCGCCCGTTCGCCGCACCCTCAAGGTGGGCAAGCGGGAACGTGCAGGCAACTTTATGCCTCGCGCTCAATCGATCGTCCGCCAGCTCCTCTCGACGAGCTCGAACGCGTCGCGATAATCATCGACCAGGAGTGAGGGCACGGCGTAGGCCATGATGAAGCCCTTCTCCTCCTGCCCGACGACCAGGATGATCGTAGCCTTTCGCCACATCATCATCGGATCATCCGGCAGCCGGCCCTCAAAGACGAGATTCGAAGCGACGGCGCGATGGCCTTGCACCACCCGGACCCACTCCCGGTCGAGCAGCTCGTATCGGTCGTATCGCCGCTGGAAGACCTGATCAAAGGTCGCGTTCAACTGAACGAAAAGAGCCAGCGCGCCTTGAAGATCGGCTTCGTTGGCCATCTGGAGCATGAGCTGGGTGTCGAGCGTGCCCAGCACGGCCTGAAGATCGAACTCGACCAGCGAGACGCTCGCCACGCCGCTGGAGTCCTCGATGGTGACCAGCGATTCTTTTCCGGGCGGCAGCTCCGAGGCCTCGAGCTGCCGCCAGCCCTCGGGATAATCGAAGTGAATTCCCAGCGCGGTGTCGTGGTAGGCGGTTTGGGCGGGCTTTTCGCCGCAGCCGGTCACGGGCACCAGGCAAGTCAGCCCGAGGATCGATAGCCAGCGGTGTCGTCTCATTCCTCGCCTCGGATCACTTGGCTGGAAAAGCCCCGGATCGGCCATCCGACCCGGGGCTCCCTTCTCATTTGCAATGGCCGAGCTACTGGGGCGTCTTAACCCGTTTCGCCGTCCACTCGACCTCGTCGCCGCGCGGTGTCAGGAACGTGCCCTTAGCCTTGTCGCCGTCGACCGTGCCTTTGTAGACCATCTCGAACTGGCGGTCGCCCCTCGAGAACTGCACAGTGAACGTGATCTTGTCGCCTTCCACCGACCCGCTCTCGATCGGAATCGAGCCCATCCGCGTCTCCATGGTTCCGGTGAGCGCGTTGCCGTCCTGCACGAAGGTCACCGAGCGGGTCA
>CAYGCC010000124.1:0-1647 GCA_964348165.1 uncultured Gemmatimonadota bacterium
GCCTTCCTAAGATCCGCGTCGTCGGTCAACAGCTCGTTGCCGCGCTCGATCCAGCGCGCGAGCGGAAGCCGGCCGGCGAGTGCCTCGTATTCGAAGCCAGCCAAATCGAACCACTGATGGGCCAGTCGCGGGCTGGCCAGCCATTCGATCGCGTTTAACGCGCTGACCCTAATCTCGTGGGTTGTCGGCTGATCGACCCGGCGCGCGCTCTTTATGGCATGACCGATCAGCGCCGCAGCTAGGCGGTAATACGGGTCGTACGCAGTTGACTTCGTCAAGCTGACCTCCTGACGCCGACGTAGGGTGAGGATTATGAAGCCGCGGGCAACGGTGAGGGCCTCTGGAAGGCTGGCCGTTCTCCATGCTGTCGTCGGCTGGCAAGTTTGGCCCCGTCGTTGGGCCTAACATCAACTTAGGTTAAGCCGAGGCGCGGCGCGAGAGGGGTCGCGTTCTTGTGGTCTATGAACCTCTACAAGAAGGCATACGAACCGGATCGTTCGCGACCGGACACTGACGGACCATCGACCTATGACCGAGGCGCCTGTGCATCACGTACCTTGTCGCAGCACTTGACCTCGCTGTGCGCGGCGTCCCTCTGCTGTGAGGGTGTTGGAGCGGTAGATCAGCCGCCAACCGCTGCGGCCTGGCGACCGGCGTCGAACGCCTGAAGGTTCAGGCTGAGCAGCCGCTTGGGGATGCGCTCGCGCAAGGTGGTGTCCCACACGTCCCGCGGGATGTCGAGGATTGGCGTGGCTCATCTGTGCCACGGTGCTCTACCATCCGAGCAGCTTGAGACGACTGCTCGGGGACCGGGGGCTGATCGCCTTCGGGCGGTTGATGGGGATCGTGTTAGTGGCCGCAGCGGTGCCGATGCTGATGACAGGCGTAAGGGGGTTCATCGAGGCGTTGTAGGGGCGGGTGATCCGCGCGGTCGTCTGCGCTCGGGGCGCTCGTCCTCGCGCCGGCCTGGGGATCGTCTAGTTCGACGGCCGCGCGGATCTGTCTAAGCCGATAACGCTCGAATCATCTCGTTTACTTGTTCTTCCGAGGCAAGCGGGCGCACCGTGAATTTGACGAAGGGCACGTATCGCTGAAGAGCGTTCAGCACGTCCAGCTCTGTACCTTCACAGACGGCGTATCCGCACTCTTCGCCGAGGAATTCTCCCCAACTCGTGAACAGGCCCTGTTCGATGTCCTGCCGGACCATGGCCATCAAACCGGCCCATCCGGTCCCTCTCTCCTTTCGATCGACTGCTATCCGGGTCCTGTCTACTTCCCAGAGTGCCATGTACCTGGCCATGGCGTCTCCCTCCTTTCTCGTCGAGTCTACGACTCGATCTGTCCAGTCCTGAAGCTGAATCGTGGCGAAGAGCAACTCCCGGCCACTAGCGGCTCGATTCAGTTCTTCGGCGTCCAGATCACGGCGCGACGCTCGCCCGAGGTGTTGAAGCTGAACCCGACGACCTGGCCCCGGTTGTTCATGCCATGGGCCTCGCTCCAGTCGCCGCCCAGGGTCGGGAGGTCGGTCATCACGCCATCCTCCCACAGGAAGGCGTGCCAGGCGCCCGTGCTGGTTTGGCTCCTCCCGACGACCTGGCCCCGGTCGTTGATTTCAAGGGGCTCCGTATTTTCGCCGCCCAGGGTCCC
>CAYGCC010000125.1:0-4485 GCA_964348165.1 uncultured Gemmatimonadota bacterium
GGCAAGAAACTAACGACGATGGCCTGAGGCTTGTTCCGAGGGGGCGGCGGGGATGAAGCTCAACCCTCGTCCACTGACTCCGCCACCAGCGGCGGAACGTCCACCAGAATGAGCCCGCACGATCGAAGACGCCTGAGCGTCTCGAGGCCGCGCCGGTCGACGAAGCTCACCCCGGACAGGTCGAGTGCGACTTCACGTCTCTGTCGGCGGCTGGCCTGACACTCCTGCTCGAGCATCCCGCACCAATCGCCGACGATCTGGCCCTCCACCCGCAGCCGCAGGCCGGCATTTCCGACGAGCACTCTGGTGATCCAGATCGCCACTCCCGGTCGCTCTCTTTCGGCAGCCGATGCGCAGAATCTTCGACCCCGGAGAGGAAAGATTCGGACCAGCGTCCAGTACGGCCGGTCCGATCCCCTAACTGAATATACGGCAATCACTTGCAGCGTGCGGTCGGACCTAATCGCCGTCAGGTCCGCTGTCCGTGGGCCCCACTATCTTGGGGGATCTCCGAAATGTTGGAGTCGCCTCACCGCCACACTTGCGGTGCCGAGCGGCGTGCAGGCCAATCTGCGTTCAGTAGCTCCGGTCGCGCGCCGGCAGCTGCAGCTTCGCGATTCGGCCCTCGATGCCGGCGGCCCAGACCGCGCCGGCCGCTGCATCTGAGACCACGGTGTTGTAGCCCAACGTATCGATGGCCGTCCAGGTCGCGCCGTCGTCGGCTGAGTAGCCCCAGCCGGAGGGCCCCACGGCCACCATATATCCGCCAGGGCCCTGGGTGTAGACGGCCCCATAGCGAACGCCGCTGGGCTCGGACTGGCCGGCAAGGGTCCAGGTGAGGCCGCCGTCGCGGGTGCGCGCCACGTTCGGGCCGGCGCGCTTGGGCTCACGGTAGTCACCGCCCACGGCCACGCCGTTCAGGGTATCGCGGAAGGCGATGCCGAAGATGCCCGTGGTGGGCCCGGCGGTGAACGGCGTCTCGCTGACCGTCCAGCTTCGTCCGCGATCGGTGGAGCGGTAAACGCGGGCGATCCCGCCGCCGCCGGTGCCGAACCAGACGTGCCGTGTCCCCTGCACGGCGATCGCCGTCCCGCTGGCGGCGAAGCCCGCCTCTCCCGGGGTTGGCGCGGGGAGTTCCGCGGGCGGAAGGCGCTGCCAGCTTCGGCCCGCATCAGCGGTGGTGATGATGAGGAAGCTGCCGTCGACCGGATCACTAAAGGCGACCCCATTGTCGGCGTCCCAGAACGCCAGACCGTCGAAGAAGACGCCGGGGCTGCTGTCGACGTAGCTCTCGATCCAGCTTATTCCCGCGTCCGTCGTCTTGAAGATCTTGGCGAGGCCGCCGTCGAAGTGTGTGCCGAGAAGGTAGGCGGTGCTTTCGCTGGCGGCGTGCACGTCGACAAAGAACAACTCTCGGGCTCCCGGAACCGTGTCGGAGGTCCAGGTTGCCCCACCATCTCGCGTCCGCGCGTAGGTGCCGTGGCGCCCCGCGGCCCAGACGACCCCGCGCTCTGCCACGCTGAGGCCTCGGAATTCGGCGGTGGTGCCGCTCGCCTGCAGCTCCCAACGCGCGGGCCGCTCACAGGCGGCGAGCGCTGCCAGGCAGGCAACGCCGATGAGAGTGCTCGGGTTTCTCGTGATCATGCCGCGGCTCCGCTTCTCTAGGGCCTGGTTCTCTGAGCGCGCTCCGGACCTACTGCACGGTTCTCAACTATCCTGCTGGCGGAACACAGCGGAAAGCTCGCCATAGGGCCGGTATCCGGCGCGCCGGACCAGACTCCAGCCGATGACGCTGCCCGCGCCGGCGATCAGCATGTCCGTGACGTCGAAGAAGCGGGCTGAGAGGAAAATCTGCCCGACCTCCGCCCCACACGCCAGGTAGAGTGCCGGCAGGAAACGCCCCCAGGCCCCCTTGAGCCGCAACGGCCAGACCGCCAACAGGCAGCCGAGCGGAAAGAACAGTAGAAAAGAGGCGGCGACGTCGGCCACGCTGAAAAGATCGACCCGTGGGCTGTGTGCCTGAAGAGGCACCAGCCGGCGCACCGACAGTTGCTCTGCAATCGCCTGTGGATCGAGCTCGGGAAGAAAAGGTCGCCAGAACCAGAGGAGCAAGATCGCCGCATAAACGATGAGCAGAGCCGCCGGCCGCACGGGGCCACGGAGACGGCGCGAGATCCCAGGCAGCGAACGCGATGCCATCCAGGCCCCCAGCGCGATCCCAACGCCGTGAGAAACGATGGCGCCCAGCAATATGGGCTGGCCCACTACGCCGTGCCCGATCTCAGCCAGGATGGCGAGTGCCAAACCTGCCAGCGCCGTTAGCCGCGCAGCCTTCCCGTAGCCGTAGTTGAGCTCCACCAAGGCAGCGACGCCGAGGGCGCCCGCTGGCAAAAAGAGCACCATGTCGAACATCGGGATCGCCAGCATCGAGCTCGGCTCGAACCGGTCGAGTGCCGCGGCGAGCCGATGGAGCGGCCCGCCATAGATACCTGGTAGCACGGAGACCCGAAGCAGTGGGAAGAATGCATCGAGAAAGACCGCATTCACGTAACAGCCCGCAAAGAGGAAGGCGGGTACGCCGACGAACGACCGACGCCCGCGCGACGTGCTGACGGCCATGGTGAGATACACGATCGTCAGGACGCCGACCAGAGAACCACTGATGTTGGTCGCCAGGTCCAGGACGCTCGCGGTGCGTCGGGCAGACAAGAGTTGTAGCGTCTCGATCGTCAGGCTGAGCACGGCTCCGGTCGCCGTCGCTCGGGCGATGATTTTCAGACCGTTTCGGCTCGAAGAGCTCACCGCCCACAGCACCCCCCAGCCTGCGAAGAGCGCTACATTACGCACGGCATCAACCGCGTCCGTCGGTGTCAGTTGCGGATTGAGAGCACGTGCCAGCCGGATCTGGATTGCCGATGGGTCGACGTCGAGCCCCAGCGGGAGCAGGGTGGCGAGGAAAAGGACGCCGACATAGGCGAGCCGAGCGAGGGCGGAAGCCGTGAACCCGCGAGGCTGCAGGTGAGCCTGACCCATATCCGCTGGTGCCGTCAGCTCGACCGGTCAGTTAGGCTGACGCTGCGGCTGGCGATTGACCGACTCAAGACGGCAGCTAACGGCGCCGGATTGCGAGCGCGCGTTTGGCAGGCTCCGCGAAGAGGTGGCAAGGGGATAATCGTCAGCATGCCGCGGCTCCGGTTCAAGGGGGTGTGGTTTGGGCTGGGATGCGGTACTCGGCGGTGTAGACGTAATCCCCGAGCTCTGACGCGTCATCGTTCGCGGCGTTCGCGGCCAGATGAAAGACCACGGCGGCCTCGGCGTCCGGCCCGGGAGCGATCCACTCGATCGACCAGCGCGCTCGGTCCGGCGTGTCGACGTGTGAACCTTCCAAGGTCTGGCGCGCGTAGGCGATCGCCGACGGCTCTCCGACGACCACCTCGAGCCGGTCGTCCAGCAGCTTCAGGTGGCCCGCCTGGGCGCCGCGGCGCGGACCGGCGACGAAACGGACCGCGAGCTCGGTTCCCGCCCGGCGCAGACCCGCTCTCTCGAGCCCGATGACGAGCGTATAACGGGCTCCGGCCGCGTACGCCTCGGGCAACCCCTCCAAGCGCAGCGAGCCCGCCGGGTCGTTGAGGGGCTGATCGAAATGGCAGAGGTGACAGGTAGGCTCGCCGAAGCCGCCGGTATGGGCGGGTGGTGGCCCCTGCGTGTAGGCGATCGCGGCGGCGTGCCCCAGGGCGGTGGTCGTAGCAGCGACGGCCAGCGGCGTGGCCCAGCGTAGCCCGCGACTGGGACTAAGGAAGGCGCGCGCGGCCAATGGTGTTGGCATCGGTGCCGAACCAGAGCGAGCGGGATGGCACATGGAAGACCATGTGACGGACGCTGCCGCCGCCACTCTCGATCTCGGTGATGCTGAAGAACTCCTGGGTGCGGGGATCGAATCCGACCAGCCGGTTGGGATTGGGCCCGGTCTCGACGAACCACAACCGGTCGCGATCGTCAGTCGCCATGGCGTAGGGGCGCGAGCCGGCGCCGCCGGGCGCGGGCCAGGTCACGACCGCCCCGGTGGAGGGATCGAGACGAGCGAGCATACCGAGCGCGTAGTCGACGTACCAGACGCCGCCGTCCGAGGTCAGCGCGATGCGGCGTGGGCGGGCCGCTTCCGAAGGTAGGGTGAACTCGCGGAGCTGGAACGTGCTCGGGTCGACGGTGGCGATCTTGTGGCTCCCGAACTCGACGATCCAGGGTCGGTCACTCGGGTCGACGACGATGCCGTAGGGTCGGGCGCCGGGCGTTGGGACCTTGACCAGCCGCACCTCACCGTTCGCGGTGGCGAGCTTACCTACGAAGTTTCCGCCTTGCACGGTGAACCAGATGTCGCCGGCGCTGTTGAACACCAGGGTGTGGGGGTCGCGGGCCGCCGGGTCGGGCATCGGATACTTGACGATCGCACCCGTGGCCGGGTCGAGCTTGCCGATGTGCGCGGCA
>CAYGCC010000126.1:0-6015 GCA_964348165.1 uncultured Gemmatimonadota bacterium
TTCATCCCGCGCACGATCCCGTCCGTCGAGTCCATGGCCACCGTGCGCACCTGACTGCGCCCGATGTGCTGCTGGACCTCGCAGACGACGTCGATCGCCAGCGCCTCGCCTTTACTGCCGCCCTGGATGCGGACCGCCGAATAGATCTCCGGCAGCTGCTCCGGCTCGAATTCAACGTCCACGACCGGCCCGATAACCTGAACAACCTTGCCTATGTTGTCTGCCATTGCTTTCCGCTTGCTCGATTTCACGGGGCGCCGGGCGAACGCGCGGTTGACCCGGCCCTCTCGACTCAACCCTTCAGCGCCTCCGCACCACCGGTGATCTCGGTCAACTCCTGGGTGATCTGCGTCTGACGCGCTTTGTTGTACTCACGGGTCAGCGTCTTCACGAGATCATCGGCGTTGTCTGTGGCGTTCTTCATCGCCGTTCTCCGTGCTCCCTGCTCCGCCGCTGCCGTCTCGACCAGCGCGCGATACACGGCGTTCCTCACATACAGCGGCAACACGAACGTTAGAATCTCCTCGGCCGACGGCTCGAAGATGTAGTTCATCGCCCGTCTCTCGCCTTCCCGGCGCGCCCCCGACTCCACAGGCAGCACGCGCATGAGAACCGGCGGCGTGGAGAGGGCGCTCTTGAACTGCGCGTAGACGAAATCGATGGCGTCCAACTCCCCCGACTCGAAACGCGGGATCAAAGGATCGATGATGGAGCGCGCTTCGCTCAGGCTCGGGCGATCGCCGATGTCCTGGCGTTTCGAAGCCATCGGCTCCTTCCGATAACGAAAGAAGTTGATACCCTTGCGACCGATCACATGCAGCTCCACCTCTACCCCGTCGGCCCGCTGCGCCTCGAGCGTTTCGCGGGCCTTCCGGATGAGGTTCACGTTGAACGCGCCCGCCAGTCCGCGGTTGCTCGTGAGCAGCACCAGCGCCGACCGGCGCACCCGCTCTGGCTGTCTGAGGATCGGATACTTTTCCGCCAGCTGAGGCGCGAACAGTCCGGCGATCACCTCGGTTAGCTTGGCGGCGTACGGCCGCGCCGCCACCACGCGTTCCTGGGCGCGACGGAGCTTTGACGCCGCGACCATCTCCATCGTGTGGGTGATCTGGCGGGTGTTCTGGATCGAACGGATCCGCCTGCGGATATCACGCGCTTTCTGCATCGTGATCTACTTCGCAGCCGCTGGCTCGGCGGCCGCCGATGTCTCCGACCGTTTCGCTTCCCGCTTTCCGGCCCTGAACATCTCTTTGAACTCTTTGATCGCCGCGGCCAACTGCTTCTCCAGCTCGTCCGTCAGCTGTCCCTTCTCGCGGATCTCGGCGCCGATCTGGGGGTGGCTCGCCTTCATGTAGGCGTGGAAATCCGCCTCCCATGCCTTGATGTCCTCGACCTCCACGTCATCGAGGTGGCCGTTCGTTCCGGCGTAGATGACCATCACCTGGTTCTCCACCGGCAGCGGCTGGTACTGACCCTGCTTCAACGCCTCCACCATACGCTCGCCACGCGCCAGCTGACGCTGGGTCGCCGTGTCGAGCTCGGCCGCGAACTGAGCGAAAGCCTCGAGCTCCCGGTACTGCGCCAGGTCGAGCCGCAGGCGCCCCGCCACCCGGCGCATCGCTTTGAGCTGCGCGGCGCCGCCTACCCGCGAAACCGAGATCCCCACGTTCATCGCCGGGCGCACGCCGGCGTAGAACAGGTCGCCTTCCAGGTAGATCTGCCCGTCGGTGATCGAGATCACGTTCGTCGGGATGTAGGCGGCCACGTCGCCCGCCTGGGTCTCGATGATCGGTAGCGCCGTCAGCGAGCCGCCCGGCTTCTCGATCTCGAGGTGCCGCGTGATCATACTCGCGTCCTCGGTGATCTTTGCCGCGCGCTCCAACAAGCGTGAATGCAGGTAGAAGATGTCGCCTGGATACGCCTCCCGACCCGGCGGCCGGCGCAGCACCAGCGACAGCTGGCGATACGCCTGCGCCTGCTTGGACAAGTCGTCGTAGACACACAGGGTGTGACGACCCTCCTTGTACATGAAATACTCGGCCATCGTGCAGCCGCAGTACGGCGCGATATACTGCAGCGTCGCGGGATCGCTGGCGTTGGCGGCCACCACGATCGAGTGGCCCATCGCGCCTTCTTCCTCCAACCGATTGATCAGCTGCGCGATCGTCGACGCCTTTTGGCCAATGCCGACGTAGACGCAGACCACGTCGCCACCGCGCTGATTGATGATCGTGTCCACGGCGATCGCGGTCTTGCCGGTGCGCCGGTCCCCGATGATCAACTCGCGCTGGCCCCGGCCGATCGGCGTCATCGAGTCGATCGCCTTGAGGCCCGTCTGCAGCGGCTCCTTCACCGGGCGGCGATAGACGATGCCGGGCGCCTTCCGGTCTACCTTCATCCGCTGTTTGCACTCGATCGGCCCCTTGCCGTCGAGCGGCTCACCCAGCGGATTCACCACCCGCCCCAGCAGCTCGGGACCGACGGGCACCGAGAGCACCTGCCCCGTCAGGCGTACCGTGTCGCCCTCTTTCAGATGCAGGTAGTCGCCCAGCACGACGGCGCCGATGTTGTCTTCCTCGAGGTTGAGGGCCAGGGCGACCACCATCTCGCCGGTCTCACGAGACTCGATCTCCAGCATCTCGTTGGCCATGGCCGAGCGCAGGCCCCAGATTCGCGCCACGCCGTCGCTGACCTCCAGCACCTCGCCGATCTCTTCGGCGTGCAGCTCTTCCTCGTAGCGCTCGATCTGCTGGACCAGCGCCTTCTTGATCTCGCTCGCCCTGAGTTGTGTCTGCGTGCTAGCCATAGATCCTCATGTACTGTTAGCGCTCTGTCTCATCCCGCGCTGCTGCCGAGCCGGTAATGCCGCCTCTTCAAACGAGCTCGGCCTTGAGAAGCTTGCGGCGCAGCAGGTGCAATCGATGTCTCACGGAGCCGTCCATGATCTGGTCTCCGACGCGAATCACAACGCCGCCCACTAGCTTAGGGTCGATTCGATAGCTGGGCAGGACCTCCCGCTCGAACAGCTCGTCAAGATGATCCTTCAGCTTCGCCTTGAGCGCCTCGTCCGGAGCCTGCGCCACCGTAACCTCCACCCGGAGGCGACCGAAGTGCTCGTTAACAAGCTCGGCGAACTCATCCGCGATCTGTGGCAGCAGTCGCTGGCGCCCTTTGTCGACCACGATGAGCAGAAACTTGAGCAGGCGGCCGGGGACGACCCCCTCGAATACCTCTCGCAGTAGCCGTTTCTTGGCCGCCGCGTCTATTCGCGGCGTCTCGAGGAACAGCCGGAAGTCCGCCTCGGACTCGATGAGGCCGACCACCTCCATCAGCTGTTCGGCGTAGAGGTCGACGTCACCCTCCGCCACCGCCAGCTCGAGCAGCGCCTCTGCATAGTTGCGAGCGACCGTCGCCGCCTGCATCAGCCGCTCTCGACGCCGCCGCTCTCCGCGGACAGCTTCTCCAGGTATTCCTCAACCAGACGCCGGTTCTCCGCCGAGTCGACGCTGCGCTGCAGCACTTGTCCCGCGGCGGCGATGGAAAGGTCCACCGCCTCCCGCCGCAGGGTCTCCAGCGCCAGGTCCCGCTCCTGCTGGATCTCCTCACGCGCGCTGTCGACGATCTGCGCTTTTTGGCTCCGTGCTTCCTCTAGCATCTCGGCGCGGAGCCGCTCGGCGGCCCGTCGGCTGTCCGTCAGGATGTGCTGCGCCTGGTCGCGCGCCGCATCCAGCAGCTGCCGCTGGTCCTCGAGCAGCCGGCCGGCCTGTTCGCGCTCGTGCGCCGCCCCGTCCAGCGTCTCTTGAATGCGCTTCTCGCGAGCCTCGAGCGCGCCGAGGATCGGCCCCCAGGCCCACTTGCGCAGCACCAGCAACAGGATGATGAAGATGACCCAGGTCCAGACGATCAGACCGGGGTTGATGGCGAATAGCCCACCGCCTCCGCCGCCGGCTTCCTCCTCGGCCAGCAGCGGGGCGGCCCAGAGCAGAGTCAGGGCCACCGTCGACAGCGCCCGGCCCAGATGTCGAACGGCCAAGCTTCGACGCTGCCATCTAACGGGACTCTCACGCATGAGGTCCTCCGCCTCGTACCCGGGTTACCCCTTGATTAGCGCGATCACCAGCGCGAAGAGGGCGACCCCTTCGATCAGCGCCGCCGTGATGATCATGGCGGTCTGAATGCTGCCGGCGGCCTCCGGCTGCCGGGCGATACTCTCGGTGGCCGAGCCGCCGATGCGGCCAATGCCGATGGCGGCGCCGATCACCGCAAGGCCGGCGCCGATGGTCGCGCCGAGCGTTCCGTAAAGACTCTTGGCGGCTTCAGCCTCGATGCCGGGCGTAACAGCCTGAAGCGCGCTGTAGAAGACATCCAGCATGGGTTCCTCCCCTGAGGAGCTTCGGTCTCGTTCGAGAACCGGTCACACTAGTGTGGGTGTCTCACCAATCCGATGAACACCGAGGTCAGCATGGCGAAAATGTACGCCTGCAACAGGGCGATGAAGATCTCCATGAGCATAATCGCCACCGCCATGAGGACGGGTGCCGGCCAGACGGCGTACTTGATCGCGCCCGCGCCCGCGCCCGCCATGAAGATCAACCCGACCAACGAGAGAATCACCAGGTGGCCGGCCGTCATGTTCGCGAACAGACGAATGGCAAGCGCGAAGATGCGTGCCAGCTTCGCGATGGCCTCCACCGGCGTCATGATGAGGCCCATGGGAATCTTGCCGTACCAGGGCAAGCCCTCGGGCACATAGACGATCGTTTTCACATAGGCTCTCGCGCCCAGGTGAAAGGCGCCGCCCACCTCGATGGCGATGAGCGACAGAACAGCCAGCGCCGCCGTCACCATGATGTTCCCAGTCGCGGTGGCGCCGAATGGCACCAGACCCAGCAAGTTCATGTAGAGGATAAAGAAGAACAGCGTCAGCACGAACGGGACATATCTCTCCCCGCCCTTGCCGATATTGCGCATCGCGACCTCATCCCTCAGGTAGATCACGAACGCCTCGATCACGTTGGCCAGCCCCCGGGGAGCCTTCTCGGCTCGCGCCCCGTGAGTGCGACGCGCCGTCCAGATCATCGTCAGGGCGACTAGCACGGCGGCGATGGCCAAATAGACGACATGTTTCGTGGGAGAGAGGTCGATTGTAAGCGCGCCGACGTGGAGCGGCGCGAACCGGGGCAGGTCGAACTCAACGCCAATGAAGGGCAGGATGAAGTGGTGCGCGTCCGCCACCTCCTCCAGCATGTGGCTGTTCCAGTTCGACGCGACGTCCTGCTCTCCCGCACCCCCGTGCGCCGCCTGCGCGAGCAGAGCCCACACCAGCCCTCCGATCCCTATCATCGATCTCCGAGGCGATAACGAAAGACGACGGGCTCCAGCAGAAGCAAGCCGAACAGAGCCAGCACCAGGGCGACCAGGGTCGGTTCGGCGGGCAGTCCCCACGCCCCGCTCAGCGTGAGCCAGGCCAGAGCGCCGAGCGCTCCCAATCTCAGAACGGTGCCGGCCGTCCAGCCGGCAATTACGAGCTTCGGGCGGCGGCGTGTCGCGGCGATGAGGATGGCAAAGGCCACGGCCTGCACGAGCCAGGCGGCGCCCAGGCCGGTCCAGACGGCGGCTCGCACCCGGGGTTCCAACCACAGCCCCGCCGCCACGCCGGTCAGCCCGACCAGAACGGCCGCGGCCACCGCATAAATCGCCCACTTCTTCACGTCACATCAGTCGGAGCCTTTCGGTTCGGCTCCGAGCCCTTGTCGTCTTCGTCCTTCTTGGCCCGGTTACGCTCCTGAAGCGCCATGGCGTGACGGTAGAGGTTGTAGAAGCCCGCGGCACCTCCGAGGAACGCCCCCGCAAGCGTGAAGGCTGGCGTCGACCCGATGTGTCGGTCGAGCTGCCACCCGAGCCAGGCGAAAAAAAGGGTGCTGAGCCCAAAGCCAGCACCTAAGCCGAGGTAGGCGCCGATTCGCGCTCGGTCGTACTCCGGCTGCTTCATTTCGGCTGCCCGCAACCCTTCCC
>CAYGCC010000127.1:0-2760 GCA_964348165.1 uncultured Gemmatimonadota bacterium
CGCAGCCAGCCCGCCGCGATCTTGATCAGCGTCGTCTTGCCCGAGCCGTTCCGGCCCAACAGCACGGTGATCGCTCCCGGGTGGGCCCAGAGGCCGGCGCTGGCCAGAACCCGGTTGCGGCCGAACGATTTTCCGATCGATTCGGCGGCGAGGATCGGCTTCATACGGCGCCACCGATCGCGATGAGGATCTCCAGTAGCGCCGGAAGCAGCGCGGCTAGAAGAACGAGCAAGAAGATGGGCACACGCAGGTTGGCGAGAAAGATATGTTCGTTGCGCCGTCGCCCCTCGAGTGTCGCGAGGGCGGTCGCCGCGATAATCAAGAGAAGGGCAGCGTGAACGCTGATTTGCAGATCACCACTGTCCGCGACAAGCACCGCGCGAATCGCCACCCAGACGATCAAAGAACGGAAGAAGATGGCTCGGACGAACGTCCAGCTCGGGAGAGCCATGGTTCCGGGCTCCCGGCCCTCACGCCGACCGGATCATCGTCAGCAACATCTTGAAACGGCTGGGCGCCGATACGGCGTGAGGTTCGTTGGCGGGAAGAATCACCACCTCCCCTGCCCGCACCCGAGACGCCGCGCCGGATACCGTGATCTCCGCCTCACCGTCAATCACCTGCACCAGCGCATCGTAGGGGGCCGTGTGCTCGCTCAGCTCCTGCCCCGCGTCGAAAGCGAACAGCGTCACCGTGCCCGCCTTCCGCTTCACGATCGTGCGGCTTACCACCGAGCCATCCTGATAATCGACCATCTCGGTCAGCGTGCTTACCTGAACCATCGCCGCCCACCCGGCTCTCGCACCAACTCAATCGACCGCCTGCGCTCCATCTCCTACTCCTTCTTCTTGAACTCCAGCTCGGTGAACCAGAAATCCTCGTTGGGCACGTCGATCTTCATCTCGACAACGTTGCCCATGGCATCCATCACGAACTGCACCGTGCCCTTGTCGAACCAGGGGAACTCATGGCGCCAGTCGACCTCGAAGGTGTCGTAGTGCCAGTGCGTCAGGTCGCCGGTCAGGTCGCGGTTGGGCAGCAAACGCACGACCAACTTGCCGTTCTCTCGCGATACCGTCGCGTCGCCGTACATCGGGCCGCCGTAGGTGCCCGTGTACTTCTCCAGCGCCAGCGCCGGCTTCGTGTTTGAGACGCGCTCGGCCTTCCGCTTCGCCCAGAACTCACGCCAGCGCTCGGCGTCCCGGCGGCTCAGCTGAAGCATCTCGTCGCTCCAATCACGCTCGTCGCCGCCCAGATAGGCGTCGAGGATCCGGTACGTGAGCGCGACGGGCAGGCTGGTCGTGCTGTTGGTGAGGATCACCATCCCCAGCTTCTCCTCGGGCACCAGCGCCACCCGCGAGAACATCCCGTCGTAGGCTCCACCGTGGCTCACGACCTTGCGGCCGCGGTAGTCCAACAGGCTCCACCCCAGCCCGTAGCCCCGGAAGTGCGTGGTCGGGTAGCGCTCCTCGCTCTGCTTGCCCACGACATACGATATATGCGGCGTCCACATCGTGCGTTGTGCCGCCTCGCTGAAATACGTCCGCCCGTCCAGCGTGCCGCCGGCGAGCTGCAGCCGGATCCAGCGCGCCATGTCGCTGACGCTAGAGATGATCCCACCGGCCGGCGCCATCGCGTCCCAGCCGTACCAGGGAAACGACACGACCACCCCGTCGCGCTCGCTGTGCGGCGTGGCCACGTTGGCCACCCCTTGCAGCTGGCCGACCGAGGTCACCGTCCGGTTCATGCCCAGCGGCTCGAGGAACTCGGTTCGAACGAACTCGTCCCAACTCCGGCCGGTCGCCGCCGGAATGATCTCACCCGCCGCGATGAACATGATGTTCTGATAGCCGTAGTCGGCGCGGAACGAGCCGGCTGGCTCGAGGTAGCGCGCCCGGCGTATCACCTCCTCGCGGCTGTAGTGGGTGCCGTACCAGATGAGGTCGCCGCTGTAGGTACCCAGACCGCTGCGGTGACAGAGCAGGTCGCGGATCCGCATCTCCTGGGTCACATACGGGTCGTAGAGCTGGAAGTACGGCAGGTGCTGGACCACCCGGTTGTCCCAGGTGATGCGCTCTTGATCGACCAGCCGGGCCAGGGCGGCGGTGGTGAAGGCCTTGCTGTTCGAGGCGATGGCGAAGAGGGTGTGCTCGTCCACCGCGCCACCCTTCTCGATGTCTCGCTCGCCGTAGCCCTTGGCGAACACGACTTGGTCGTCCTTCACGATGGCCACGGCGTACCCGGGCACGCGCCAGGCGTCGCGGGCGGCGGCGAAGTACGAGTCGAGCGCGCCGAGGTCGACGGTGCTCTGCGCGAATACCGTCGCGGCGTAGATGTGCAGGGCGACGACGGTGAGGAGCGAACGCGTCAGCCAGGCGCGGTGAGTGGTGCACCGTTTCACCGGTGAGCTGCAAAATCGATTACCCATAGCCTAGGTCTCCCAGCCTACGTTCTCGTTCCGGGCCTGCTGACCCAGCGACGGTGCCGGGGTCGGCGGCGGGGGTCCTCCCGCTTCACCGTTCGCGGCGCGGGGCACCGGGTCGATGGCCCGGTCGTGCCGGGCCGCTCTCGAGTTACGCTCAGAGGACCCCCGCCGCCTCCCGAGCAACTCCCGTGGGCCGCACAACCGTTCGATATCCCGCCGGTCCCGCCAATCGGGTTACGACGGCCAAACAGTCTTTCGGTGCAAGTGGCGATCTTATCGCGATCCGAGACACTCCCCCGAGAACGGACTATCCGGTCGCGCGTCACACGTGTGGG
>CAYGCC010000128.1:0-2103 GCA_964348165.1 uncultured Gemmatimonadota bacterium
ACGGCGGTGCCGCTGGGCGCCCGGGCCCAGCTCCGCATGCCGACCCACGCGCTGCGTAAGCTGTTTGCCCTGGTCTTCTTCCTCTTGGGGGCCCGGATCGCGGTCGCGAACCTGTTGACCCTGCTCGAGCGCTGATGGTCGAGGAGGAGTGCATCCTCGTCTTTGCCAAGCCGGCCGAGCCTGGGGCGGTGAAGACGCGGCTCATCCCTTACCTGACTCCGAGGGAGGCGGCCGAACTCCACCTCGCGGCCCTGGCCGACACCGTGGCCGCGGCGCGGCGCGCGACGGACGGGTCGGTGGAGCTGCTCGTGGCCGGTGGCGCCGCGAGCGCGGAAGCCTTTCGCCGCCTCTACCCGCAGCTTGAGGTGCGCCAGCAGGCCGGAGACGACCTGGGCGCGCGCCTGGGCCACGCCTTCGCCGAAGCGTTCGAGCGGGGCAGCCAACGGACGTTGATCGTGGGCAGCGACCATCCGACGCTGGCGCCCGCGCGGCTGAGCGAGATGCTCGGCGCGGTTCGAACCGCTGACGTGGTGTGGGGTCCGAGCCGTGACGGCGGCTACTACGCGATCGCGATCCGGCGCGAGCGCTGGCCGGCGGCAGGGGCGGCGCTGCGCGACATCCCCTGGTCGACCGAGCGGGTCCTGGAGGTCAGCCTGGAACGCGCCCGCGCGGGCGGCCTCAGCGTCGCTCTCGCCCCCGAGTGGTACGATGTGGATTCGCCCGAGGATCTGGAGCGGCTGCGCCGCGACGCGTCGCCCGACTCGGCATCGGCGCGGTTTCTCCGGGATCTGGCGGGGCGGCGTCGATCCGCAGATCATCCTTCCTAGATCACTGGGAAAAGAAATGTCGAATAATGAATGCCCAATGTTCAAGGTCGAAGGAGGACGAGGGGCCACTTCGACATTGAGTATTGAGTATTGGACATTGGACATTTCCATGGGTCTGAGGTCGAAGACGTGAACGAACAAGGCGCCGTCGTGGAGGTGCGACGCGGCGGCCTGGTGGAATCCCGGCACCGCGTCTCGGCGGCCCTGGTGGATGCGCAGGGGCGGCTGGTCGCCCACGTGGGCGACCCCGAGCTTATCACCTTCCTCCGCTCGGCCGCGAAGCCGCTCCAGGCGCTGCCCCTCGTCGCCGACGGAGTGACGGAGGCCTTCGGCTTCAGCGACGAGGAGCTGGCGGTCTGCTGCGCCTCGCACTCGGCCGAGCCCGATCATGTGGAGACCGTGTGGCGTTTGCTCGAGCGCATCGGCTGCGGCGAAGACGATCTGGAGTGCGGCCCCCACCTCCCGTTTCACCTGCCGAGCGCCGAGGCGCTGCTGCGCCACGGGCAACAGCCGACGCGAGTCCACAACAACTGCTCGGGAAAGCACACCGGCATGCTGGCCTGGGCGCGCCATACGGGAGCCGAGACCGCCGGTTACCGTGCCGCCGACCATCCGGTGCAGCTGAGGATTCGCCGCGAGATCGTCGAGTGGACGGGAACGCCGAGCGAGCGGCTGCAGATCGCGGTGGACGGCTGTGGTGTGGTCACCTACGCGCAGCCGCTGTTCGGGATGGCCGGCGCTTTCGCCCGGCTGATCGCCGCCGCCGAGGACGACCCGGCGAGTCCGGCGGGCCGGGTGACGGGGGCGATGACCGGAAAGCCGTACTACGTGGGGGGCACGGGGCGTCTCTCCACCCGACTGATGGAGGCCACGCGCGGACGCCTGCTCGCCAAGTACGGCGCCGAGGCGGTCATGTGTCTGGCCGACCGTGAGCGCCGCTGGGGTGCTGCGGTGAAGGTCGAGGACGGAGCGAAGCGGGCCGTGGGAGCGGCGGTGATCGAGTTCCTGGCTCAGGCGGGCATCTTGAACGACGCTGAAGTGCAAGCGCTGGACGATGACCACGTTCCCTCGGTGACGAACACACGTGGTGAGATCGTAGGCGTGCTGCGGGCGACGATTCAACTGAGGGGAGGCAGGTAACGGTGTCGGCCCCCGACCACGTTTGGGATCTCGTCGATCTGTCCGCCGCGCTGTCGGCGCGGGATGCGCGCGGCATGGACAACGCCTTCCGCCGCCTGAACGATGCCGGCCGCCAGTCGGAGGTCGAGGAAGCGCT
>CAYGCC010000129.1:0-8720 GCA_964348165.1 uncultured Gemmatimonadota bacterium
AGCAAGCTTACTGGGTCGCGGTCGATCTCCAGGCGCAGGTCGCCTCCGGGCGGCTCGAAGCGCCGGGCGAAGTAACGGAGGACCTTCCCGAGGACGCCGGCGTCGGACGACTTCAGCAGCAGGTGCCAGCGCCAGCGACTGCGAAGCCGATCGATGGGACAGGGCGCGGGACCGAGCAGCTTCAGCCCGTCGAGGGCGCGGGCCTCGACTAGTCCATCGAGCCAGGCGACCGCGGCTTCGGCGGCCTCCTGCACATGGGCCTCGTTGGGTCCCGAGACGACGAGGTTGGCGAGGCGCCTGTGCCGCGGATAGCCGGGCCCATGACGCTCGTCCGCCTCGCGTTCGGCAAAGCCGTCGAAGTCGTGGGCGATGGCGAAGCGGATGGCGTAGTGGTTGGGAAGCGAGGTCTGGATGATCACGTCGCCGCCGGCGGGCCCGCGACCGGCGCGGCCGGCCACCTGGGTGAGCAGCTGGAAGGTGCGCTCGCTGGCACGGAAGTCGGGGAGGTTGAGGCCGACGTCGGCGTCGATCACGCCGACCAGCGTGACGTTGGGGTAGTCGAGCCCTTTGGCGATCATCTGGGTGCCGAGCAGGACGTCGACCTCACGGCGTTCGACGCGCCGCAGTATATCGTGGTGCGACCACTTGCGGCTGGTCGTGTCGATGTCCATGCGGGCGATGCGCATGCCCGGGAAGGTCTCCCCCAATACCTGCTCCACCTGCTCGGTCCCCAGGCCGCGGTGGCTCACGTCTTCCGATCCGCACTCGGGACACGTTTCGGGCACCGGCTCCTGATGGTGGCAGTGGTGGCAGACCAGGCGGGGTGGCCGCCGGTGATGGGTCAGCGAGACGTTGCAGCTGGGGCAGTGGCGCACGGCGCCGCAGTCGCGACACTGCAAGTACGTGGAGAAGCCGCGCCGGTTGAGCAGCAGGATCGCCTGCTCTTCGCGTTGCAGGCGCTCGTTCATCGCCGTGCGCAAGGAATCGGAAAGGACGAGCGGGCCGGATGGACGGCCGTTGCCCTCCGCTCGCCGCTCGCGCCGCTCCTCGCGCAGGTCGACCAGCCGGACGGCGGGCAGCGGCCGGGCACCGATCCGCTCTGGAAGCTCGAGGACCTCCCAATCGCCTGAGCGGACCGCCCACCAGCTCTCCAGCGAGGGTGTGGCCGAGCCGAGCAGGCAGAGAGCGCCGGCCTGGCGGGCCCGGACCACGGCGACATCGCGGGCGTGGTAGCGGGGCGCCGGGTCGCCCTGCTTGTAGGAGCCTTCGTGCTCTTCGTCGATGATGATCGCGCCGAGCCGCTGAACCGGCGCGAAGACTGCGGAGCGCGCGCCGATCACGATCCGCTTTTCACCGCGCCGCAGCGCCTGCCAGGCGGCGAAGCGCTCGCCCTCACTGAGCGCCGAATGGAGCAGGGCGACGTCATCGCCGAAGGCGGCGCGGAAGCGGGCGAGGGTCTGGGGGGTGAGCGAGATCTCGGGGACCAGCACGATGGCGCCGCGACCGCGGCGACCCACGAGGTCGCGCAGCAGCTCGATGTAGACCAGAGTCTTGCCGGACCCGGTCACGCCCTTGAGGACGAACACGCCGGGCTGGGGCCGATCGAGGGCGGCGCCCAGCCGGCGGAGCGCCGCGCCCTGGGCCTCGGTGGGCTCGTGTCGCGTCTCGACCGGCACGTGCAGCTGGCCCAGCGGGTCGGCCGGCGCTTCTTCGCTCCGGATCTCGGCCAGCCGCTTACTCACCAGCCCTTGCACCACCGAGCGGCTCATTCCCAGCGTCTCGGTCAGGTGGGCGACTTCGGCGCGGCCGCCGACGGACTCGAGATACTCGAACAGCTCGCGCTGGCGCCGGGCGCGACCGAAGATGCGATCGCGCTCCTGCAAGCTCGGCAGCTCCCGGGTCAGAGACACCATCTGACGGGCGCGGCCCGGGACCTCGACGTCGGGTGCCTCGTACTCGATCTCCAGCACCCCCTGCCCGGCTAACTCGCGCGCCACCCGTCCCCACGGCCCCGAGCCCAGCTCCTTGCGCACGGTGCTCAGCTTGACCGGGCCCTTGTGGCGGCCGACCTGCTCGAGCAGCCGACGCTCCGAGGCGCGCAGCTCGGCGCCGGCGACCGGCCCGCGCAAACTGAGACGCTCGGCCGATTCCGCTGTGAGGCGGGCCGGCAGCGCCGCGCGGAAGGCGAGTCCCAGCGGAGCGACGTAGTAGCGGGCGACCCAACGGCAGACTTCGAGTAGCTCCGCGTCGAGCACCGGCTCGGCATCGGGGACATCGAGGATCTCCCGCACTCGCGACGGCAGGCGCCCCGGATCGCTCACCACCTCGTCCACCCAGCCGGTCAGCTCGCGGCGGCCGAAGGGTACGACGACCCGACAGCCGGGATCGATGTCGGCCTCCAGGCTCTCGGGTATCCTATAGATGAAGGTTCGGTCCAGAGGACGCGGGACCGCGACGCGTGCGTAGCGGCTCACGGTGTTACGGTGCGAGGGCGTTCTCGACCGCCGTCGCGGCGTCGTCGAGAAGCGTGGTGGCCGGACCGTTCGTCCGCGCGTCGCTCAGCGCGGTCCGGAACCGGCCGAGCGCCGCCGCCCGATCGCCCTCTCCCGACTCCAGCGCCGCGGCTGCCGACTCCAGACCGGGACAGTCGTTGGCACTCACCCACCCCAGCTCGCAGGCTCGTTCCACCAGCTCGGCCAGGCGCCGGGCGAGCTTACGGGGATCGTCTGTCGTCACACGCTCCGGCCCGATCGTGTGGCCGCGGGCGCCGTTGTCGAGGAAGCGTCGCTCGGACTCGCAGCCCCGCGGGAGCCCCAGAGCCGCCTGAACGCGGTACTCGACGATCCCGGGGCGGGTCTGGGCGCGGGCGGCGATGACGAAGCCGCCGCGCTCGTCGCCGGGACTCACGTCGTCGGTGGCCGGGCCCAGGCCGTTGGTCCAGCGCACCCAGCGGTCTCGGTCGATCAGGTCCACGCCCCAGCCGTCCGGCTTCGACGTGCGCTCGCTCTCACGCCCGGCCCGAATCGCCAACGCACCGGCCGCCGGGCTGGACGCCGCCACGGCCAGCCGGTACTGGTAGATGCCCGTGCTGTCCCAGCGCACGTGGAGCTGGGCCGCCACGCCCTCTCCATCCGGAGCGCGCCGGTCGCAGGCGGGCACCTCCAGGTCGAGGCGCTCGTCGTCGCCCGGCACATAGATGTGGAGGCGGCCGGGTGCGGTGGGCTCGCCCAGCGTCCCCACCGCCCAGGCCGGCAGTTCGGGCGGGGTGATCAGGTAGAAGTCATCCACTTTGCGGCCGTCGCGCAGGTCGTAGACGGCTCCGCTTCCTACGGCCACTGTCGGCGCGGCGCGCCGGCCCCGACGCGGCGCCCGGCGTTCCATGTCGATGAGCGCCAGGAAACGTCCGTCCAGCGCCAACCGAGCCAGCGCCTGGCGGTGCCCCTCCAGATCGAGCGGCGGCCCCAGCTCGCCGGACACCACATCAACGACCTGGAAACGATCGTGACCGGGGTCGAGCCGAAGCAGCAGCAGGTCGTGCCAGGCGTCGGCCACGGCGCCGGGCACGGGACCGAGCCAGCGCTGGTAGTCGAAGATCCGCTCGACGCGATCGCTGCCGGTGTGAACGAGCACGGGTCGGCCGCCGCCGTCGATCGTCCACAGGTAAGGAGGCTCGTGCTCGAAGCCCGCGGCGCGCTCGTCCGCCCAAAACTCGACCGTGTCGCCCAGCCAGACCAGCGAGGCGCCATCGTAGATCTCGGTGGCCGGCATAGCGCTGGAACTGAACCAATTCACGTACAGCTTCGAGGCGTCGGGCGCCGCCAGCGCGGAGAGCGCGTAGACCTGCTCCGCACCGAGCCGGGGCCTTATCTCGCGGATGACCCGTCCTATCAGGTCGATCTCCAACAGGTGTACGGCGCTGCGCGTGTCGAATCCGGCGACGTAGAGCCGCTGGTAGCGGGGCAGCTCGAAGATCTGGCCGGTGAGCGCGGCCAGGGGGACCGGGAGGCGCAACGGCGCCACCGGCGCCGGAGGGGCCAGGGCGTGCGGCGCCACACGCTCGATCCGCAACTCCGAGAAGGTGCGCCCCGCCGTCAACTCCGGCTCGACGAGGTAGAACTGGCCGACGGCGGCATCGGCGCTTGGCAGTTGGGCGCCGGAGTCCGCGGGCAGGATGAGGAGGGCCGTGAGCGCGGCCTGGGCGAACAGGAGCTGCGAGCGCGCGCTCACCGTCGCCTGACACCGAGCCCGGGCGCGCCGCTCAGGTGGATGCGTCCGCGGGCGATGCTGACGCCGGCAAACGGGTCCTCTGCCAGGAGTGCGGCGCCGTCCAGGTCGGCGTAGTCGACGAGCGGCGCGAGCTGGGCCGCCGCGGCGATCGCAAGGGAGCTTTCCACCATGCAGCCGAGCATGATGCGGAGGTCGTGCGCGCGGGCCGTATGAATCATTCGCAGCGCCTCGCTGATCCCCCCGCACTTGGCGAGCTTGATATTGATGCCGTCCACTGCGCCGAGCAGACGAGGAATGTCGGCGCAGGTTACGCACGACTCGTCGGCGATGATCGGCAAGGGCGAGCCTTCGCGGACGAAGCGCAGCCCATCGATGTCGGTGGCGCGGACCGGTTGCTCGACAAACTCGAGATCGAACTGGCTCAGCCGCTCGATCGCGCGCAGCGCCTGCTTCGGGTGCCAGGCGGTGTTGGCATCGACGCGGATGCGTTTGTCCGGCGCCTCCTCGCGGACGATCGATAGCACCTCAGCGTCTCGTTCGCTGCCGACCTTGATTTTGAGGATCGGGTATTCGGCGGCCTCGCGAATTCGGGCGCGAAGCTCGTCGGGCTGGGCGATACCGATGGTGAAGCTGGTCAGCGGCGCGCGGCTGGGATCGAGACCCAACAGAGTGTGCACGGGGAGCCCGATCTGTTTCCCCTGCAAATCGTAGAGCGCGGCGATGATGGCCGAGCGCGCGGCGGGGTTTCCCCTGAGGTCGGCCTCGATCGCCGCCTCGATCTCCTGGAGGGCGAAGGGACTCTCTGCCGATTCGAGGATCGGCCGGTAGGCCTCCAGCGCGGCGCAGACGATGTCCGGCGTACCGCCGTAGTAAGGTATCGGGTTCCCTTCGCCCCAACCGGTGAGTCCCTCCGCGTCGCTGAGACGCACACAAACGGAGTAGTCCTGGCGGTGGCGCGGCCGCGCGATGGTGAAGGCGTGTTTGGTGCGAAGTGGCAGCACCTCGTAGTCGAGCTTCATGCGCGCCTCCCGTCCGGCCTCCGTCTAACCGCCTGGCCGCTCCTCCGCGAAGAAGCTCATCCGAACGAAATCGTAGGGTGGCCAGGGTCCGGTGATGTCGAACTGGAACTCGGGGTGCGCGGCGTCGAGCTCATCCGCGTACTCGACGAAGCTGACCCAGTCGCCCCGGCTGACCAGGAAGACGGCGGAGAGGATGCGCGTGCCGGAGGGCAGGAGCGTGAAAGCGGCCCGGGAGCGTCGCCGCAGCGACGTGTAGAAGGTGGCGGCGCGATCGTGCAGTTCGCCTTCGGTGATGTCGGGTCGCCGCCCGGAAGGGAGGACGTGCAGGCGGATCTCGAAGGTCCCGTCCAGGAAGGAGAGGGCCTCGTCCAGAGCGACCTGTTGGTCCTCGAGGAACCCGATGACCTGTTCTTTGCCCCTGAACACGATGCCGTAGGGCGCTGGCACGATCGTGCAGCGGCGCATCGCGCGCTCGATCATCGCGCTGTGCTCGCGGATGCGCTCCTTGTCCCAGGCGGGCAGGCGATAGGGCACAACATGGACCAAAGCCGCCAGTCCCTGGTGCTCGACCAGTTCATCTTCGGGCGCGACGGAGAGCTTGGCGAGCGCGCGCTCATGCCCGCGGGCCCGCACGACGCCACGCAGCAGGTAGCCCAGCTCGGCGGTGGGCGCTTCGGCTGCGGCGGCGGCGTCTCCCGCGGCTACAGGTTGCTCGACTTCTGCCATTCGTCGCTCAGCAGCCGGTAAATCTCCGACTGCGGTTTGGGTGTGGTTACTTCGGGCCCGGCCGTTCCCATGTGGACGTTGATCTCCGAGCGGACACCGAACTCGCCCGCCAGGTACACACCCGGCTCGATCGAGAAACCGACTCCGGGTAGAAGCCGGCGCTCGTCCTGTGTCTCCACCCCGTCGATGTTGGGGCCCAAGCCGTGAACGTCGAGATCGATGGAGTGGCCGGTCCGGTGATTGAAGTACTTGCCGAAGCCCGCCTTCTCGATCGTGCCGCGGGCCGCCGCATCGACATCGCAGCCCCGTAGTGGCGTCTCGGGGCTGGCGGCGGTCCGCTCGATGTGACTCACTGCCGCGTTGCGCGCGTCGCGCACAGCCGTCCAGACTTTCTGCACCTTGGCGGGGATCTCGGTTCCCATGAACCCCATCCAAGTCTGGTCCGCGTAGACCGACCCGGGCTCGCGCGCCCAGAGATCGATGAGCAGCACTTCGCCCTCGCGGATCGGAGCCGCGTCGCGGGCGGTGGGCTCGTAGTGGCCGTCGGCGGCGTTGGGCCCCACTGCCACGATGGTGTCGGGCTCGACCAGCCCCGCCTCCTCGGTCATCTCGAGTATCGATTGCTTCAGCCCCCACTCGCTCAGCCGTCCGCCGCCGCGCACCGCATCGGCGGCCAGCTTGAAGGCGCGGGCCGCGATGTTGGCCAGCGCATTGGCGGCCCGCCGGTGGCTCTCCAGCTCCTTCTGCGACCAGGCGGCGGCGAACAGCGTGGCGAGGTCGCTCGACTCGTCCAGGTGCACGCCGGCCCGCTTGATCAGATCGAGCACGCCAGCCGGCAGGCGGTCGAGCTGAGGAATCTTGTCGGCCTCCGAGTACTCGACGGCGATCCGCTGCCCCGGATTCATCAACTCGGCCAGCAACTGCTCGAGCTCTTGCCAGCGGAAATAGGTGCGGACCGGGCCGGGCCAGTCGGTCCATGGCGCCCGCTCCAGCGAGTGGGCCAGCGCCACCGGCTTACCCTCGACCGGAAGCAGCACGAAATACCGGCGGCTGAGCGGACTAGAGAGGCCGAGGACACGGCCGGCGATGGGGTTGAAGGCGTGATAATCGTAGAGCAGCCAGCCATCCAGATCGCGTTCGCGCAGCGCCGCCTGGATCGCTCGCAGTCGTTCGGGTTCGATATACGCGCGTTGTGCTGTGTGGGCCATCGTCAATCGGTTCGGCTAGGTGTCGGTTTATCGGCTGAAGCCGCGGTCGTCCGTCCGGCCTCGATTCGCTTCGAGCGATTCAGGGCCGGTCGCGCGGCTTCTTTTCTCGGGATCATCCGCCGCGGCGCTCGCTCGCTCTTTGCGTCCCACGATGAGCGAGACGCCGATCGTCCGCTCGGATCCGAGCAGCTTGCGGATCTCGTACTCCCGGCTTACCGCGCCCCGCAACCCGCGCCAGCCCCAGCGCTGCCAGGCGCGCTGAACGATGGCCAGCTTGTCGGCCAGCGTCGAAAGCTCGGCCAGGCGTGTGAATGTGCGTCCACGCACGAGGAAGGGAAAGGCCTGGTCGGACCAGTCCTCGACCCGCAGATCGACCACGCCGGCCTCGCGCAGCGCCTGCTTCCAGGCCACCAGCATCAGCGGCGGCGCGCCGATGTGCTGCAGCAGTATAAGGCGCCGGTCCTCGTCCACATGGCCCGTCCAAATAAGCCCGATCAGCACGACGCTGCCCGCCTCGCGCGTGACCCGGGCCAGCTCGGATACGGCGCGGACCGGGTCGGCGGAGCTGGCCAGGCCGAGCTCACCGATCGCCAGATCAAAAACATCGTCTTTGAAGGGCAAGTCGTCGGCCGGCGCCGTTTGGAAGGTGACGTGAGCCGAGAGCCCGGCATCCTTGACTCGCTGTTCGGCGATCTTGATCGCCGCCGGGTCGGGGTCGACGCCCGAAGTCTCCACCTGGTAGTTCTCGGCGAAGAACTGGGCGACCGCGCCACGGCCGCACGGCACATCGAGAAGCGACGTGGGTCGCTCGGCTTCGGCGAGCCCGGTGAGCTTGGCGATCTGGCGGTACAGGATCTGGTCGCCGGGAGAGAAGCCCTTGGAGCGGCTGAGCCGCAAGAGATCGATCATCGAGGGCCCGCGCTCGGCCACACCCGGATCGAGAGACGGCGGCGCGGATTCTCGATCTTCGCCTGGAGGCATGGGCGAAAGTATAGACGGGCGTTTTGGGGGGGGCAACTGAGGTCGCGTAGCGGCAAGATGCCACCCTCGCGATCGGAGTTGGCCAGGCAGATCGACCTCACCGAATCGCCACCTGGGTCACCGGCGCACGCAAGCTCGCCGATCAGCACGGGTCCGGTGTTACGCACAGCAACTATGCGGACTCTCCCGGCCCAAAAAGCCTCCGACAGGTTTTCGCAAGGCGCGGGTTGCATCGGGGTGATGATGCGGAGCGTCGGATCTCCAGTCGCTCGTCCCCCATCACAGCGCCCGCGCGCCCTGGCTGGAGTGCGGGCAGGGAGGCTGACCGAAAGCCTTGCGCTGACCCGGGCATTTCGCTATGATTGTTCGCAAAATCTTCAGTTTTCGCGTCTTTGTTCGCTCGAAAGCAAGATTTGTGGACGAGTGTTCGGGGCGTGCCGACCCGGCAGTGATCGGGAATCCTTCTCAAAAACCTAGCGATGAGCCAGGCGGCCGTCGTCCTGCGGCCGCGACGGAACCGCTTGATCCCAAGGAGGGCAAGTCGTCTGCGTTGGGCGGT
>CAYGCC010000130.1:0-5494 GCA_964348165.1 uncultured Gemmatimonadota bacterium
AGCTGTGGTGGAGCGGTGACCGCCGCAAGTGGCTGTTCTCGGCGCTCATCACCCTCGGCATGATCCTCGCCTGCCTCCCCTGGGGCTGGCGGAACTACCGGACCTTCGACGCGGTCTTCTTCATCCGCAGCAACCTGGGGCTGGAGCTGCGCATGGGTAACCACGAGGACGCCGCCGCCTCGATGGATGAGATGGACCGGCGGCAGGAACACGCCCACCCACGCACGCACGAAGCGGAGGCGCGACTCGTCGGTGAGCTGGGCGAGGTGGTGTACATGCGGCAGGCGGGCCGCGAGGCGTTGGACTGGATCAAGACGCATCCCGGGACCTTTGTCGGACTGACGGCGTCACGCGTCGTTCACTGGTGGTTAGGCCCACTCTACTATCCGCCGGGGGCGCTCATGGTCACGGCGCTCACCGTCCTGGCGCTGCTCGGGGCCTGGCTGGCTTTCCCAACGCTCGCCGTCCCGCAGCGGGCGGCCCTGCTCATCCCGCTCGTGACCTATCCGCTCATCTATTATGTGGTCGCCTACATGCCGCGGTATCGGGAGCCGGTCAACTGGATCTTTCTGTTGCTAGCTGGTGCGGCGGTCTGGCACTGGATGGGTGGGCGGCAGGCTGCGCGCCTGTTCGAACCAGGCCTTAACGACGATGGTCGCTTAGCCTGACTGAGGAGTTAGTCATGTATCGAGTCATGCTGCTCACGGCTCTGCTCGTCGCCCTCCCATCGCAGGTGGTGCAGGCGCAGCCCCCCGACAACTACCGCGACGACCCGCGTATGCCGGAGGGGGTGTTGGGCGACAGGGTACGCTCGGTCCTCAACACCCTGAACCTGCCGACGCCGGAGGCGGTTAGACGCTTCATGGAGGAGGAGTGCACCGAGGGGTTCAGAAACTTCGCGTCGATTGAGACGCACGTCGCCACCTTCGAGTTCCTGAGCCGATTCACCGGCGGTGTGGACTTCCATAGCATTCGGACCTACACGCCCGACCGTCCGCGAGAGACCGTGGTCATCATCAAAGACCGGAATTACGGGGCGTGGCGCGCGTTCCGCCTGTTCATCGATGACCGGGAGACCTACCTGCTGAGCGGGCTGCTGCTCGATCGGAATCCGGGAAGGCGTCCAATTGTGGGTGTTGATCGCGATCTCGCTGCCTGTCGCGCTTCTTCCGGCCTTCGTAATCATGGCGGCGTACTCGGGCACGGGTGGAGTCAGGCGTATGCTTTCGACTCTTGTAAAACCGAGAGGGCGCTTCATCTATTACGTAATCGCGTTGTTGACCTTTCCTGCCATTCACATCGTCGGTGTCGGGATCACGAATGCGCTGAATGGCGGCGTGTGGCTACCTCGGATAGATCAAGGACCTGAGCTCGCTCTCACCCTCCTGGTCACGTTCTCTGCCACTCTCTTCTTTACGGGTGGGATCAACGAAGAGTCAGGTTGGCGTGGCTTTGCCCAGAAGTGGCTGCAGGTACGACACAGCCCTTTGGTCGCAAACCTCATTCTATGGTTCATGATGGTGTTGTGGCACATACCGAACGATCTCGTGCAGTATCGAGAGGGTGGGTATCTGCTGGTTAGGATCGGGCTCTACCCGTTCATTACGATTCTGTTTGGCTGGGTCTACAATCGGACGAAAGGGAGTATCTTGGCTCCGGCAGTCTTCCATGCTTCGATGAACTCAATGAATCCGTTGATGCGAGTCTTCCCCATGACGACTGCAGGGAACGTCCTCTTGGCGGGTGTGGCGTGTCTGGCCATTATAACCGATCGCATGTGGCGCAGGTTGCCCGACGCCCACGCCGCCGTTTTTCCCAAGACGCGATTGTGGACGGCTTCCGCCTGATCCAAGCCAGTCTTCCTTTATGGAGTGAAGCTGGTCCGAAGACGGTTTGGGGCAGTAATCTTTGAGATAGCCCTACTGGACCGGTTGGGACGTGGTATGGCCCTTATCAGCTAGGGGATGGAGAGCCGCGTATGTCCCCAGAAATCCTGGAACTTCTCGCCCCGTTTTTCGCCCTCATCGGTTTCGGCGGCGCGATTCTCATCGGTATGAAGATGCGCTACAGCTATCTCGAGCGTACCCGCCTGGGCAGCGGTGCGCAGCAGGATGTGGAGCGCCTGGCCGATGCCGTGGACAAGCTGCGCAGTGAAGTCGGGCTCTTGCGTGACGGGTTCCTCGAACTCAACGAACGTGTGGAGTTCACCGAGCGCCTACTCGAACGGCCCAGGTCGACCGAGGCCGACTCCGACGCTCTTGCGGGCCAGCAAGACTGAGTGGCCAGCAGACGTCTTCGGCGCGGTGGGCACTTTGGCCTGGAATTGCCCGCTGTGACTGGTGATGCCTAGTCGAGGATTCCTTCTAGGATGTCGACCACCAAGCCGCTCGCCTCCAGCAACACGATTCGGTCGCCGAAGATCGAGATCTCCACGCCGGCGCGCACCGGGAGCCGGGCCTTGAGCTCCGCTGGGATGTGTTGCTTCGCGATCCCCGGCGGCAGCGATTTTGCCTTATACGAGTAGTTGCCGAAGAACTCGACTATGATTTGCCGCTCTAGCGTCGAGAAACCAGCAGACTGCTGTGCCTCGACCCTGGCCGCCTTTGCTTTCCCCTTGCGTTCCTGCGCCTGAAGTTCTGGCGCGAACGTGAACGCGGCGACGATCGCCAGGACCGACACGATTGCGGCACACCTCATGATGTTTCTCCTTATTGGCTGCTGCGAGTTGCGATAGAATGCGGCACCTTACAAGTCCTGCCGGGATGCCTCAGTAGGCCCTCGAGTCTTACGTCTTTGCCTCACTCTGTCGTGCTAGCCACAAAAGTCACGGGAGACCACTGCCGCTGGGGAGGATATCGGCTGTTCGGCGGGGAGCCGCCGGGGCACGGTGCTCGTGACGGGCCCCAGCATCCACAACGCTCTGGGGCAAACGCCGGGCCATGCCGAGGGACTCCGGCTTCACCGCGCCCACCCGGCAGGCCGTTCTGATCAGCCTGGGTGGGCTCCGGCGCAGGCGGGATTTGCGCATAAAGGGTCAATTGAGCATCTGAAGGGATGTAACCGCGTCGAGTATCGAACCGGTCCGGATGCCGGCAGGTATTTCCGACCGGCCTTGGCCGCATCTAGGGCCGAGCCAACCCGTTTCGTGCGGGCATTGTCTTCTCTCGAGACTGCCCAGTCGGGGCAGGGGACCACTCGAGCCATCCACCCTATTGGAGAAGCTCGATCCGGGCCTGGTGTCCGGGTGCTGCGGCTAACCGCGCGTCGAGAGTCAGCAGCGGCGCGTCCAAGACCTCGGCCAGCGCCACGTAGGCCGCGTCGTATGCCGTGAGGTTCTGGCGGAGCGTCCAGATCCGGGTTAGCAGCTCCTGGTGGCCGTAGCGGGTGACGTCGAGTTGCGCCAGATGCTCGAGTGCTAACTTGCCGCGCCGAGCGCTGATCGTCTCGCTTTGTACGTAACGGCGCAGCGCCTGGGCGACCTCTACATCGATCACGTGAGGCGCAGAGAGCGAGAGGGTCGGGGGGGCGATCGCCTCTGCGACACGCCGTCCAGTCTCTGTGTTCAGAATAAGCTCGATGGCCGCGGAGGCGTCGAGGACGATCACCGACCCTCTCGTTCCTCGCGAATCACGGCCGCGGGCGGCGGGTCGAGAGTGGCTGAGGGAAGCTCGGCGATGCGCGCCAGCAGCTCGTCGCGGGTCGGCCGCTCCAGGGCCTTTCGCAGCTCCTGCAGCGCGTACTCGGACATCGACATGCCGGCCAGGGCGGCGCGCGCCTTCAGCTTGCGGTGGAGCTGGTCGGGGACATTGCGGATCTGGAGCATGGTGGCCATGCATATAGCATGTTTTCATGCGGCTCGCATGTCAACCCCTCCCGGCGCAGTCATAGTGGAAGTGGGCTTTCCGCCACGAGCCCCCTCTTCTGGATGAAGCTGGTTGGTGAGATCAACAGCGCGTCAACGCGGCGGTCTTCACTGGGCCGTGGGGGCGTTCGAGGGTGTTTCGGCGAGCACGCGCATCGTCTGGTCAGGCAGCACGGCGGCTGCCGCTGGCCCTGCAGCCTCTCGATCGGCCGCGAAGATGTAGTCGAACAACACGTCACCTATCTGCGACTGCCCGTCGTATTCCTCCGCCGTCGAGACCGCGACCATGTCGCGCTCGGGTATCACAAAGATGTACTGGCCGCCCCAGCCGGCCGCGTAGGGTGCCAGCCGTTCCGACCCGCTGTCAAACAGCCACCATTGGAAGCCGTAACCGCCGCCGTCGGTGAAACGCACGTGCGGCTGAGTGGAGCGGTCGATCCAGTCACGACTCACGACTTGCCTATTCCTCCAGACCCCGTCTTTCAGGTAGAGGTAGCCGAACTTCGCCATGTCGCGCGGCCGCAGGCTCAAGCCCCAACCGGTATTGGCGATGTCGTTCGGGCCCGTCTCCCAGGTGTAGCGGCTGATGCCCAGGCGGTCGAACAAAACTCGCCTGGCGTACGATCTGGCGTTCATCCCGGTTCTGTTCCTCAGCACGCCGGAGAGCAGCATGGTGCAGCCACTATTGTAGGTGAACGTCGCGCCGGGTGCGCCGGCCATTGGCAGATCGAGAACGAACTTGACCCAGTCGGAGCTCTGCACCAGTCGCGTCGTGGGATTGTTCGGCGTGCCGTAAGGGGTCGACCACTCATCCCAGACGAAGCCCGCCTGCATCTGTAGCACGTGACGCAGAGTTATCTGCCTCTTCGCCTCGCTCATGTTGGCGAGCGTTGGATATTCCGGGAAGAAATCGAGGAGCCGGGTGTCTGTGCTGGCGATTCTCCCTTCCTGGAGGGCGATCCCGATCAGCGCCGAGGTCACGCTCTTGGTCACCGAATAGATGGGGTGAAGCCGATCGCTATCGTATCCGCGGAAATACTGCTCGTAGACCAGATAGCCGTGCCGCACGATCAGCAGACTGCTGATCCGGCCGAAGCGACCCTCTCCAAGCCGGGTCGTGAGCGTGTCGAGGATATCGGGATCGAGCCCCTGCGATGCCGGGGAGGCGACGGGCCACCGGTGGGTCGCGGGCGAATCGGTGGGGCTGTCATCGCACGAGACCAGAGGGCTGAAGAGAGAGGCCGCGAGCAGGAGCCGTGCTGCATGTTTCCCCATAAGGACCGATTATCTCTTGCGGTTCTGAAAGAAACACCGCCCTCGCCTCTTCATCTGTTTGATGGTGGATACATCGGCAAGGTTGCAGAGGTTGGGCAGCCGCGGCGCCCTTTCGTTCTGCCCGATCGTCTGCCGGCCCTCGTTGCCCTCGGCTCGGCCGCACCGCATCTTTTGAATAGGACCGGGCTGGCCACAATCGAAAACGATTCGGGCCGCCGGTGGTAGTATGTTCGGTCTCAAGCGGCTGTTCGATGAGTTGAAGCGCCGCCGTGTGTTTCGCGTGGCGGTGATCTATGCCGCTGTGGCCTTCGTCGTCTGGCAGGTGGCGGAGATTGCCGTCCCCGGCCTGCGGCTTCC
>CAYGCC010000131.1:0-8123 GCA_964348165.1 uncultured Gemmatimonadota bacterium
GGCACACCGACCATCCCATCCCCTTCCAGGCGCATGAGCGCCACCTCGTTGATCGACGAGATGCCACAGATGGAATGTCCTCTCGGTTCCGCCTCCTCGAGAATCGCAGTCCCGGGAAACGTAGGGTTCAGCGTGTTCTTGACGACAAGCGGGATGGAATGGGTGCGGGCCGGATGGACCGTGGGTGGATAGACCACCTTCGCGCCGAAATGCGAGAGCTCCATCAGCTCTTCATAGCTCAGAGTTTCCAGGGGAAAAGCTCCGGGAACGAGACGGGGGTCGGCGCTCATGACGCCATCCACGTCAGTCCACAACTCGATGACATCCGCATCGAGCGCCACGCCCAGGAGTGCAGCCGTCAGATCCGATCCTCCCCGCCCCAGGGTGGTGGTCTCGCCATCAAGACTCGCGCCGATGAAACCGGTGACGACCTGAAGTTCGGGGTGCGCGGCGAAATGATCGCGCAGGCGCTGGTAGGTCCTCTCCAGCTCCACATGAGCGGAGCCGAAGGCTTTGTCGGTGACGATGAGCTTGCGCGCGTCACAGTCCGTCGCGGCGGTTCCTCGGTGACGCAGTGCTCCGGCCACAAGGGTAGCGGAGAGCCGCTCACCGTAGCTCAAGATCTGATCCAGCGTTCGGGGGCTGCACTCGCCGACCAGCGAGACGCCGCGCAAGCGGTCACGGAGCTCGTCCAAGCTCGCCGTTACCCGCGAAACGAGCTCCGAGCGCTCCTCGCCCGCGACGAGCTGCTGGAGTGCCGCCAGATGGCGTTGCTCGATCTCGTCGCAAAGTCTTCCGTAGTCTGTTTGTCCCCGAGCACTCAGCCTCGCGGCCTGCGTGAGCGCATCGGTCACGCCCCCCAGCGCCGAGACGACAACCGCCACACGGTCGGATCGGTGTGCCTCACGGACGATATCGACCACGGTGGAGAGCCGCTCGGGTGGGTTCAGGGAGGATCCACCGAACTTCAGGATCTTCATCGGAAACCTGACTCAGCCTAGAATGAAACGAGGCGACCCTCCTGCAGCCGGCCGGCTTGGGAGAATCGCTCAAATACCAGCCAGAGGGCAAGATACTGACTTTGCCAGCGATGATCCACGGCCCGAGAACACCGTCTTTGGGCGGAGGCGACGAGGAGCCGCACTCTTCGCCTGAGACCGATCCGTAGAGGCTTACCGGCACCCTGCGCGCCGCGCGGTGATCAGCGTGAAGCCGCTCCCGGGGCTGGATCGACGAGCGGGCGGCCGAGCGGTGGGAGACACATCGACCCCGTCCGCCGAAGCGACCTGCGGCGGTGTATCGGCGCGAACAGAGCGCCAAGCAGGTCGAAGGAATCGCTCCAATCTAAGAAACTGGGGTGGGTGGATTCGAACCACCAACTTCCCGGGTAACAGCCGGGCGGTCTGCCGTTTGACCTACACCCCACCGTGACTCGCGGGCGGGTCCCGCGCCGAATGATGTATCGGGACCGTCTACTACGGCAATCCCCTCCCGGCCGATCGGGGCTCCGTACGGCTCGTTTACCTTGTGCCTCGCTCTTGCCCTTCGGTCGCCGCTTCACCCCTTCGGCTGAATTGAATCGTCCCACGTCCTGTTGAGCGCGCTACCCGAGACTCCGACAGGCGGTGCAATTTGCTAGAAGATTGTGTAAGTACGCGCCTCTTTGGTGGGCCTGCAGACATAAACTTGGCGTGGTTATGAGTGGCAGGGGCGAGACTCGAACTCGCAACCCACGGATTATGATTGCCTGCCAAGCCCCGGACTCATAGGTACGTACTAGCACAAACTCGCACAAAGCCAGCAAGTTAGGGGCTGCAATACGCAGCCCCTTTCCCCTTCTTTGCCAGTACTTCCCGCTGAGTTACGGCACTGTTGCGGCACACGCGTGTGCGGAAAAGTCGGTTCCTCAATTCGTAGAGTGTACCAACTCAGAAGCCAAGAAGGGACTGGTTGCAGTGCTCCGTCCTCTCTGCTCCGGGCCCGCAGAGCGGGAAACTAGCTGTGGCGGGGGCGGCACGCTTCCTACCACCCCGACCCTGCCACCGCCAGGCTACGCTCGCTCCGCTCGCTACCGCCGCTAATGCGGCGGGTTCGCAGATCGGGGGATGTGGCAACGGTCGGGCTCGTCGGTCACCTCGACGATCACAAAGTCGCCAATCGTGATAAACGGGGGGAACAACGGCGAGCGTACCTCGGCAAAACTGACGGCAAGCAGGACGAACGCCCGGTTTCGCTTCTGGTACAGGTAGGTGTTGTGGACCGGCCCGATGCGAGGCTCGCTCAGCAGGACCGGCCTCGATGGATTCGAGACGTCCCACAGCTGAATGCCCCCGAACGGTGCTGGGCCTCCAAACTCGTTGCCGACCACGAGCAGATCGCCGCGGAAAAACCGAGTGTTGATGGTGGCCGCTTTGACATCTTGCGGGGAATTGCCGAATGGAGTCCCCAGTTGTGCGATCAGTCGCGGGTTCCTGGGATCGGAGATGTCCACGACTTTCACGGTGGCGCCGAAGCCAAATCCACCCACGTAGGCGATATCCTTGTGAGCCCACACATCACTGGAGATGCCGAGTTTCAAAGATCCGACCAGCGACAGGTTCTTCTCCAGCGGCGCCCTCTTTTCTCCCCCCTCCCCCCGTCGCGCCCGCTCGATGTGCTCTCGCAATCCGCGGTGTAGGTCAGGCGCTCCCGGATAGCTGTTGTGGAACCCGCCGAATAGTTGCGATTGAGGCCCGGCCGGTCGCTCCGATTCCGGCCCGGAGATCTGGTCTTTGCAGCCAAGGGCTAGGGCCGCGACGAGGAGAAGAGCAGCGGGCACTCTGATCGTGCGCATGGCGCACCTCCTTCAACAGAGCGACGGGCGTCGACCTGTGCGCCTTCGCAGCCACCGGCGGAGAGCACGCGGCGCACGAGCAGGCCGGCGAGCCCGAGCACGGGCTTCCCGGCCTGTGTGTTCGTCATTCCGGAGTGCGCGGCCGCTTATCTACGCCGCCGTGCCTTCGCCCCTTCCGCGCATCTCGGCGACCGCCGCACTCATCGCCGCGGCGTCGAGCACGTCGGCCATGATCCCGATCTGCTGCTCCCAGACCTCAGGAGGGATCTGCTGCCGGATCTCCTCGTCCAGCACGTGGTAGACGGCGAGGCCCAACTGGGCCCCGGCCAACGGACCTGCGTAGGAGGGATCGCCCAGCACCACCGTCTCCGCCGCGATCTCGGCGCTCTCCGGGTCCGGCGCGCCCAGTAGGACGAGCAGATTCCGCGCCCCATGCTGTTGCGCCAGCCGGAGGATCGCCTCCTGGCTCCCCAGGTCCATGGCTCCCGACGCCGTTCAAACAAAGCACTCAGTGGCGACAAACGCCACCGACCCGCCTGCCGCCGTGATGCAGGCGGCGATCGCCGGTCCCGATATCCCGTCGCGTTCTCCCAGCGCGATGACCTGCTTGTCCTTGAGCATGCCCTAGCTCACCTCCTTCCCCAAAGCCTCGAGCGTCTCGTCCAGCCACGCGGTCAGGCGCGGCGCCGTGAGGTCCGGCTCAGCGACACGCGCGATCTCCTGGCCGTCCCGAAAAAGCAGAAATGCCGGAAGACCCCTGACCCGAAGCTCCATGCAGAGCCGCCGAGCCTTCGTCGAATCGAGCTTCACGACCTTGAGGTCGGTCCGCTGCTCGGCAATACGCTCCACGTGCGGCGTGAGCGCGATGCAGGGGGCGCAGCGGGGGCCCCACACGTCGACGAGGACGAGCCCCTGCGACACGAGCTCGCTGAAGTTCTCTTTCGTCGCTTCGGCCACGGCTCCTGACAAAGGTCAACCTCCCTTCGGGTTCCTGTCGAGCAGCACCGTCATGCCGTCGGACAGCTGACTCATACGCCCCAGGAAGAGGCTCCCTTTGGCGATCAGCATGACCCGCTCGGCCTCACCGGCCCTGAGCCGGCGGAAGGCGTGCGGCAGGTAGCAAAGCGCTGACGCCAGGTGACCCTGGGTCGGCGCGAAGCCGGGCATGCCGTGAGTCTTGACGAAATCGTCGATCTGCTCGCGCGCGATGTCGCCCCGGCGGGCCGCGAGGGCCGCGATCGTCCGATAGTTACGTTCGGGAACGTTGCCGGAGCCCGCGGTCTCCGTGATCTCTGGGTTGTGCAGCTCGGTGGCGTAGTCGTCCACGGCGGTCATCGGGATCCCCAGGCGCGCCAGCGGCTCCACGGCCAGCGCCTCCATGATCTGCGGGTTGGAGCCACCCGCCGCGACGGTATGGCGGCCGACGACATCCAGCCGCACGCGGGGCGAGACGCCGTCATCAGCCTCGACGAGGGCCGCCGCGCCGCCCAGCACGTCCTCGAGGACAGGCAGCCCTTTCGCGAGGTGCCCCTGAAACTTCATCCCCAGCTTCGCGAGCGAGCCTCCGGCCACAACCGCGACCCTGCGGAACACGCCCGCCGCTACGAGGCTCGCCGCAAAGACGATGGCGGGGACGGGCGCGGCGCAAAAGTCCTTGACGTCCGCGCCGGAGGCCTCGCTGAGCCCCGCGACCCGGGCAACCGCCTTGCCCAGGTTGCCACCGCCCCGCTGGTACCGGTCACCAATCGCCTCCTCGCCGCAACCGATCACGTACTCGATCGAGGCGGGCTCCAAGCCATACTTGTCCAGAAGGTGCAGCAGGGCGAGGGTAGCGGTCGCCTTAGCCGAGAGATTCTCGAGCAGCACGTTAGCGGTAAGGGCCTCGTCCTCCTCGTGGGCGCGCCCGATCGCGCCGGCCAGGCGGTCCTGCACATGGAGGGGGAGAGCACCGGGCGCCGACGCGGCGGCGGCGGCGTCACCTCGGGCGGCCTCCAGCCGCCCCAGCTCGAGGCGGCCCGCCAGAGGATGTCTGCTGAGCGACGCGCCGGCCCGGTCAACCAGCTCCGGGTCGAGCGTGACCAGATCGAACTCGTCCACCGCGGCGAGCAAGCCGAGGAACTCCTCTTCTGGCATAATCTCACCGGCGGCCCCGAAGCGAGAGCCGCCGTCCCCGCGCCAGCGCGCCCACGGCCGTTCGGGGAGCGCCCGGGGCTCCAGCACGCCGATATAAGCCTGGTGGGGCGGGTAAGCGACGGCCTCATCGAACGGGCGCAGAGCGGCGAGGAAGGCCCGCGCCAGCTCTGGGTCTCGGGCGAGCTCCCTGCGCGGCTTCGAGCCGTGCCGGGCCAGCCCGGCGCCGTGGGCGAGCGCCTGGGTCGACCCGGTCAGCACGGGGAACGCGCTCGGCATCAGCCCGGCACCTCAGCGACGTCCCAAAACACCGTCGGTTCGGAGACTGACGTGGAAAGCGCGCTCAACGCTCGCTGGAGCAACCCCCGTCGCCATGTCCGTTCACCGGCCCGGTCCAGCGAGGGGTCTCCGGTGGGGTAGGGTATGCCGCGCGTGGGGATGATGCGGGCGGCGCCGACCCGTTGCGCCAGCGAGACCAGGTTGCAGAGCACGGCCGTCGGTATGCCGGCGCGCTCGAGCTCCTTCGCAAGCGTTGACCCGCAACGCGTGCCCGTCCCTCAAGTCGACGTAAGGATCGCGGCCTGCACCCCCGCCTTGCGGAGCTCGGCGGCCCACTCCACTCCGAAGCGGCGGGCGTTCGGCACGGTCGTCCCGTTGCCGGCCGTCACGAAGTACTCGCGGTGCAGCCGTCCGATGGCGCGCTCCCGCTCGAGCTCCCGCGCGACATCGAGGGGGAGGATCCGGTGGGGGTCCTGGTTCGCCCAGACCGTAGAGAAGCCGCCATGCACCGAGGCGTACTCGCCGGCGGGCAGCGCGTCCCGGCCCTCGATCGAATAGCGCAGCCAGCGCGTCGCGCGCGCCGACTCGAGCCGATCCGGGTTTTCCGCGGGCACAAGCGCGCCCTCGGTGAGGAGCGCAATGACAGCGCCGGATGGGTCGTCGATTGGGGGGGCCGGGGCTACCCGGTCGAAGCGTGGAGCCGGCACCTCGGTGGTGTCCCGGTCGCCGGCGTGGCGAGCGAGCAAGAGGTCGATGGCTCGCTCCGCAGCAGACCGCTCCACCACGACGTTACGGCGCGGGATCTTCCCGATGCGCCCGACCGCTTCGCTGAGAGTCTCCCCCTGCATCAGCTTCAGAGCGGCCGCCGCCAGCCGCTCCAGGGAAGACCCCATCTCTCGCACCGAGGCACCGCTCGCCACGACCGTTGCCGCTCCCGCCTCGTCGAGTCCGGGGTTGTCCTCGTGCATGGCGGCGACGGCGGTGAGGCCGCTCTTGATCGCCGCTCCCACGACGCGAGCGCAGGCCAGGCCGTATCGCCCACTGGTGAACGCGGGGCCCGCCACCAGCAGATCGGGGCGCGCATCGCGCACGAGCGCCAGGATCTGGTCCGCTGCGGCCGGCGTCGCCGCAGCGTAATCGTCGCCGCAGTAGACCGTCGCGACGATCTCATGCTCCGGGCCGAGGAGTTTCTGCAAGCGCCGGCCTGGCCCGGCCGGTCCTTCTTTCACGCCCGGCGCGGTGCCGGCGGCCTCCTCGGCGCCCAGGCCCGCGAAAAACTGGTTCACGTAATGCACGACGCGCATCACACGGCCTCCTGACAGGTTAGACGCCCCCAACCGAGCGGCGAGAGGGAGCCGTAAACCACGGCGGTGGGCAGCTCGAGCTCCGCGGTCGCCGGGACTCCGAGCAGGTCGAGCGTCGCACCGCCGAGCGCACGCTCGACGGCCGGTAGCCGAATCGTCTCGTCGTAGTTGCCGGTGCTGACCATCCCGGTCGCCAGGTTGGGGGGCACGACGATCGGCGGCGCGGTGCCATCGGGGCCCGCCATCTCGGCGAACAGGCCGACGGCCGTGATCCCGAGCTCCTCGAGGGCGTCCATTTTGAGCGACATGTCGGCGTCGGCGTTCCCGCCGCCCTCCTTCGTGACCACGACGGCATCGAAGCCGGCGGACGCGCAGAGCCGCGCCGCGTGCACCGAGACGAGCTCCTTCAGCTCCTGCTCTACCGGCTCCGGGGAGATGAGCAACCCGGCGAAGCGCAGGTCGCGGCCGTCGCGGCGCCGCAGCTCCCACACGACCGGGTTATTCTGGTGCATGTAGGTCGGGTTCTTGAGCCCCGGGTGACCGTATTGCCCGCTCACGACCGCCCCATCCTCCAGCTCGTTCGGGTCGATGAGCGTCGGCAGCGCGCCGGCGAAGCTCCGGCCGTAGACGAATACGTCCTTGAAGGCCCCTTGCGTCTGAAGGTTGGTGATGGCGCCGACGCGCGGCAGGCTCGCGTCCGCCTTCGGTCTCGTCGCCGTTGAATCGTCCCGCGGCCCGCCGGGCACCGGAAGCTCCTCCACCTCGTCGGGCGGCGCGTCGAGGGCGGCCTCGGCGAGACGCGCGGCGAGCTTGAGCAGGCCACGACGAACCGCCGCGTCGACCTCCTCCCATGCGGCGCCTTCGGCGCGCCTGAACTCCACGACCAGGTTGTGAGTCCGACCGATCGGCGACGCGTCCGCGGCCGGCCCCGACATGTCGACCACACCCTCCTGGGCACGTGGCAGGTAACCGGCAGCAACGACCGCGGCGCCGCGGAGCACGTGAGTCTCCCCACGGCCCTGAGGCCGCGCCGGAGCGAGGAACCCGGGGAAAATGCCTCCCCCGCCAGGTCCCTTGGTCCGCGGCTCCACCGCATCGAGGACTTTGACGATGCGCGCCGATTCCCGTGGAGAGACCCACGACAACCGGACGTCGGCCAGCGCAGGGGCCGCGACGAGCGCCCGCGCTTCCGCAGCCGAGAGCGTGAGGGCGCCCGCGTCGTACCGCGTCTCCGGCCCGAAGACCACGTCGGTCACCTGATGACGGACCAGCCTCCGGAACCCGAACTTATCCGCCATTTCGGCCGTCCGCGCCCTCGAGGCGGGTGGGTAAGGAGTACGTGCCACTCAACGCTCCCGATCCGGCGCTGTGCTCGCCGCTGCCGTCCTCGAGTGCGCGTCTGCACCTAGCCGTGGCCGTGTTCGTCGGCACTTCAGCCCTTCCTTCTCAGAGAACCTCGTAATCGGTGGCTGGACGTTAACCCATGCAACCTAGTATCGGAGGCCGGCGGCGGCGAGTACATGTGCCGATGATCGAGTCGTCACGCGATCTTGCTGGTGTTGAATGCAGGCTGTTAT
>CAYGCC010000132.1:0-4105 GCA_964348165.1 uncultured Gemmatimonadota bacterium
CTGCGACTGGGCCGCCATTGAGATCCCGCGCTCGGTTCCCTAACATGCAACCATCAGTCCCAGCATCCGCTTATTCTCCGGGCGAGAGGAGCCTGAATGATCCAGCTAGATCTGTCGGATGAGGAGCGGCGGACCTTGCTCGAGATGGTGGAGACCTTGCTGTCCGACCTGCGCATGGAGATCGCCAATACCGATCGCAAGGACTTCCGCGACATGCTCAAGGGTCGCAAGGCTATCCTGGTCAAGCTGATCGAAGCTCTCGGCGGATCGGGCGGCTTGGAAGAGACCTAGCGCGAGTGCGAACCGGAACCACGGAGCGCGACGGCCGCCTGTGAAGGTCCACCTCGTCGACGGCACCTACGAGCTGTTTCGCCACTATTACGCGCTTCCCGGCCACGTGAATGCGATGGGCGCGGAGGTCGCGGGCGTGCGCGGAGTTGTGGCCTCGATCCTATCGCTGCTGGGCGCCGGGGCGACCCACGTCGCGGTGGCGACCGACCACGTCATCGAGTCCTTTCGCAACGAGCTGTGGCCCGGCTACAAAGACAGCACGGGCGTCACCGAGGATCTGCTCACCCAGTTCGAGCCGCTCGAAGAGGCGCTCCGCGCGCTGGGCGTGGCGGTTTGGGCGATGATCGAGCACGAGGCAGATGATGCGCTGGCGGCAGGTGCGGCGATGGCCGCGGCCGACAACAGCGTAGAGCAGGTGTTGATCTGCACGCCGGAGAAAGATTTGGCGCAATGCGTCGATGGCGTGCGCGTCGTGCAGTTCGACCGTCGCAAGCGACGCATCTTGGACGAGGCGGCGGTGGTTCAGAAGTTCGGCGTCGGCCCTGCTTCCATACCCGACTACCTGGCGCTGGTCGGAGACGACGCCGACGGCTTTCCCGGGCTGCCGGGCTGGGGCGCCAAGTCGACCGCTACTATCCTGGCGCGCTACCCGCATATCGAGGATATCCCGGAAAGGGCGAAGGATTGGAAGGTGAACGTACGCGGTGCCCCGCGGCTCGCGGCGACGCTCGTTCAGCAGAAGGACCGGGCGCTGCTATTTCGGCGCCTGGCCACCCTGGACCGCGCAGCGCCGGTGAGCGGCTCCGTCCAATCGTTCGCCTGGTCGGGGCCCGACCCGGCGTTCGGCGCCATCTGTGAGCGGCTGGACGCGCCCGAGCTGGCTGAGCGGGCGAGCAAGCTCGCCGCCGCCTGATCGGCGTGGCGGGTGGCCCTTCTAATCGGTTCGCCTGTCCCCGGTCTGGCCCACCGCCGATCGCAAGGTGTCGATCAGATCTTTGAAATCGACCGGCTTGCGGTGCAGTGAATGGGCGTGGCTCAAGACGCGCCTCTCTTCTTCCGGGCTCAGCGACTTTCTGGTGACGACGACGATCGGGACCGCAGCGAGGGGTGCCAGCGACTTGAGGCGCTTCATCACCAGGTGGCCATCGCCGCCCGGGAGGCCGAGGTCGAGGACGATGACGTGCGGCCGCTGCCGTTGGGCGAGCATGATGGCCGAAGCGCCATCGCCGGCGGCGAAGGTCTGGAAGCCTGCGGCCTGCAGCTGTGCGGCCAACAGTCTGACCAGCTCACGATCGCTGTCGACCAGAAGGGCCTTCGGCCTTGCCATAAAGGCTCGCCTCCCTGCGCGTCGGCCCACCGCCGCTGCCCCGAGCCGTCCGGGCCGCAGTGTTGCGTGGCGGTCACTCAAGCTCACTATCAGCGACGGCGTGGGGACTGTCAATCGTGTCCCGTCTGGGGCAGTTTGAGGAGGCTCCGGGTTCCATGGCCGGAAATTCGTTCAGAGACTACGTGCTCGATCAGCTCCGCGGCCTGGGCGACTTGAGGGCTGGGGCTATGTTCGGCGGCTACGGTCTTTATTATAGAGAGACCTTTTTCGGCATCATCGCTGACGGCCGGCTCTACTTCAAGACTGACGAGGCGAGCCGGGAGGAGTATGTCAGGCGCGGGATGGGGCCCTTTCAGCCCTACGAAAAACAGACGCTTACAACGTATTACGAGGTGCCGGTGGAGATCCTGGAGGACGACGAGGCGCTGGCCCTCTGGGCCCTGCAGGCGTGCGCGGTGGCTGACAAAACGTAGTCTTGACCGTTTCGCGCCGGGACATAGATTTGCGCCGCGGCGGGCGAACGGCGGTCGGGGCCGTGCCGCCGGTCGCAGGAACGTCGTTCGGGGCTGTAGCTCAGTTCGGTTAGAGTGCCGGTCTGTCACACCGGAGGTCGCGGGTTCGAGTCCCGTCAGCCCCGCTTTCAGAAGGTCAATTCGGTTGTCCAGGCGCCGATTCGGCGAGCATTCGCTATACGAAATCGTGTCCGGAGGTCGGCTTGATTGCGCTCGAAAACGTAAGCAAGTCTTTTGGCCCTACGGTGGCCGTAGACGATGTGTCGTTCACCGTCGACCAGGGCGAGGTGGTGGGGTTCCTGGGCCCCAACGGGGCCGGGAAGTCCACGACGATGCGGCTGATCACCAACTACCTGGAGCCCGAGTCCGGCGCCGTCTTGATCGACGGAAAGGACGTGCGCGAGGACCCGGTCGCCGCTAGACGGCGAATCGGCTACCTGCCCGAGAACAACCCGCTCTACACCGACATGCTGGTGTCCGAGTACCTGCGCTTCGTCGGCGACCTGCGGAGGATCAAGACGAACGGTCCCGGGAGCGCGCTGGATGACGCGGTCCAGGCCACGGGCATCGCGGAGGTGTTCTACCGTCCCATCGGCGAGCTGTCGAAAGGCTACCGGCAGCGGCTGGGGCTGGCGGCGGCGATTCTCCATCGGCCCGACTACCTGATCCTCGACGAGCCCACCGAGGGGCTCGACCCCAACCAGCGCCAGGAGATCCGGCGGTTGATCCGTGAGATCGGGAAAGAGCACACGGTGCTGCTGAGCACGCACGTGTTGCCCGAGGTGGAGCAGACCTGCCGACGCATCATCGTCATCCACCAGGGCAAGATCGTCGCCGACGGCTCCACCGAGGAGCTGCTCGCCCGCGCCCGCGGGATGCGCACGGTCGTGGTGGAGCTGGAGGGCGCGGGGGTCCTGGCCGCGCTGTCGGACCTTCATGGCATCGAGGAGATATCGGATCCCGTGGAGCGGGAGGGTCGGGTCCGGCTCACGTTGACGGTTGCCCTGGGTCCCGATCTCCGGCCCGCGATCTTCAAACTCGCCAAAGAGAAGAACTGGGTGCTCTGGGAGCTGCATGAGGAGACGCGAAGCTTGCAGGATCTTTTCGGCCTGCTTACGCGCTAGGAGGGCGCGCTGATGCGAAACGCTTTGACGATCGCCCGCAAGGAGCTGCGCGGGTACTTCGATCACCCGACCGCTTACATCCTGCTGGTCGTTTTCCTCGTCATCAACTTCTTCTTCTTCTTCCGCACCGCCTTCTTGATGAACGAGGCCTCGCTGCGTCCGCTGTTCGACCTGCTACCCTGGATTCTTCTCTTCTTCGTGCCCGCTGTGACCATGGGAGCGCTGGCGGAAGAGCGGCGTCATGGAACTTTGGAAGTGGCGCTGAGCCACCCGGTCCACGAGCACGAGCTGCTGCTAGGCAAGTATCTGGGCAACACTCTGTTCGTGGCCATCGCGCTCGCCAGCACTCTGCTGGTGCCGTTCCTTCTGCTATTAGGTGGTAATCCGGACTTCGGCGTGGTCGCGGCTCAGTACATCGGTGCGCTGTTGCTCACGGCGGCGATGACGGCGGTGGGGATCTTCGCCTCGGCGCTCACCCGCAACCAGATCACCGCGTTCATCGTCGGTACGGCCGTGATCTTCGTGCTGATGCTCGCGGGCACCGATGTGGTGCAGATCGGCCTGCCGGGATGGTTGGCCGAGCCGGGGGGGCAGTGGGGGATCGTCTCGCATTTCAGCAATGTGGCGCGCGGCGTCATCGACCTCCGCGACGTCGTCTACTTCATGGCGGTCGCGGCCGCCTTCCTCGCCCTCGCCTACTGGCTCGTGCTGCGCGGCCGGCTCAGTCGAAAGGGCCAGCTCTATCGCAACCTGCGCCTGGGCACGGTCGTGATCGTGGCGATCGCCGTCGTCGCCAACCTGTTCGGCAGCTACATCCCGGGCCGCCTCGATCTGACCGCCGAAGGGCTCTA
>CAYGCC010000133.1:0-3314 GCA_964348165.1 uncultured Gemmatimonadota bacterium
CGGAGCCCGCCGCTTTCGTGTGACGAGTCGGGGGGTCCTCAGCCGGCTGAGGGCCGGTGCCTTGACGCCCAGGGTGAGACGTCCCGTGATGACTCGCTGGCGATCGGTGAAGGCGCCCAAGCGAGCGTCCACCGTGCGATTCACGACTTCGCCAAGAGATCTGCTCTCGGGCAACTGGGAGCCGTCCACCTCTGCGTCGATGTTTTCCACCGCCCCGGCCTTCTGCACGAACGACTTTGTCGATGTGAACAGCACGTTCTTCTTGGTGTCGACGACCTGTATGTACAGCTCGGGAAGCTTGTCGCGGTCCGCGAACTGGCTTTCGTCATACTCGATCCGGTAATAACCGAACGCGTCGGTTCGCGCATGGCCCAGGGGGTCATCCCGCTTGCGATCGAGATCGAATGCCTTCACGGTCACGTTGGGCAAGCCACGGCGCGTCTCGCGGTCTGCGATCCGCCCTGCTACCACGAAACGCCCTTTCTTAGCGGGCACTCCGATCCGCTTGCGCTTGGCGAAGGCCTCTAACCGCTGTTGACGCTGGGCGATGACGCCTTGCAGTTCGCGGGCGCGCCCCGTCAAACGCCTCTCACTCTCCTCACGCAGTTTTTTCGCTTCAGCGCTCAGGCTCTTCCTCAAATCGCCCAGCCGGTCCAGACGGACGGGAATGCGTTTGGCTCGCCGGACCTGGCGCAGATCCTCGAGCGCGCGCGGGGCGGCTTTGAGGGTCGCGAGCACATCTTTTCGTAACGCAGCGCCAAGATCGGCCGCCGCCACTCTAAGCCCCTCACGTTTGACGCGCTTGCCTTTGGTTGCCATGTCAACACTCCACCACGTGATTAGGAAACGACCGCCGGAACGTTCAGTCCTATTTGCACGTTATCCGACAGCTGCCGGCGAATTGGACTGTTCCCCACATTTCCGGCGATGATGCCTTCGGCCATTTTGCAGACGATCATCGCCTCCTCCGCTTCCGTCCGCAGCGTGTTGCCGGAGACGAGGCCCAGGGTGACGCTCTTTATCGTCCCCAGGTGAAATCTGCTACCGGACGTACACGAATTTCCAGAGAAGTCGAGTTGCTGAATGTTGAGAAAGTCAAACGACGCCGTGTCCGCCCCGTCGATGACGCGAAACTGGTTTCCCTGCACCCGGCCGCGCACCGAGGCTGCTTCGGCCGCACTGACCACGGCGGGCATTTCGGGAACCAGGCCGGCGCGCGCGAGATGGAAGTTGACGTTGGCGATCAGGCTGGCGGGCAAGGGAGACTCCTCCGGCGTCGCCGAGCCGTTCGCCCAGGCCAGCCCGACTCCACGCTGGAACTGAATCTGATTATCGCTCACCGACACATCGCCGTACGCCTCGGCGATGCGAATGCCTCCGTTTTCGAGCGAGATAGGATTGGCGCCGTTATGAAGCAGGCTGTTATCGGATAGGCTCAGCCCGTAGATCGACGTGAACTCCATACCGAACACGTCGATTTCGTCCTGGCCAGCGCCACACCGTCGCACCTGGTTGCCCAACACGCGGCAGAGCCCGGCGTTTTCGGCGACGATACCGCCCTTCTCGTTCGTGGCCTCCGCCAGCTCCGGCTGGGCGCTGCACTCGGCGATCTTGTTATCGACGATGTCCACGCCCACGGCTAGCGTGTCGCCATCGATCACGATGCCCGCTCCCGCCATCCCCGTGACTTCGTTCCCACGGATCTTCAGGTTGACGAGCCCGAGATCGAAGTGCCCGAACTGGATCGGCGCGATGATCTGGATGCCGTGGCCGAAGCCGCCGATCACCTCGTTGTTCTCGATCAGCGTCTCCGTCAGGCCCAGCAGCGGGTCCACGTCCAGCAGCCCCAACAGCAAGGCCAGCGCAATCAAGCCGAATCCGCCGTCATCCTCTTCCGCATCGGTCGACAGCTTGATCCCTCCCCGCCCGACGCTGCTCTCATCGGCGTCCTCCGGCACCAGCACGTGGTTCCTCGAGATCCGGCAGCCCACGCCCTTGGCCCAGATCCCATAGCTCTCGAATAGATCCGCCAGCGTGAGAACGAATGTAGGGGCTAGCTCCGCAAACGCATCCCGATCGCCGACGTTGATCGCCTCAGCCAACCGGGTCCCTTCCTCCGCGAACGCCATATTGGTGATACCTGTCGACGCGTTGAACAGAGCTCCGGCGGCGCCTCCCCGAACCTCACGATTCCCCAGAATGGTCTCCTCTCCCAGCGACATGACGGCCCGATGCGCGTCGCGACGCGATCCGTCGCGGATCGCGAACGCCAGCGGCGCCGTCTCCTCGCTGGCCATCAGGGCGCTGCTGACTGCGACGACATCCTGGTTCGAAAACGCCAACTCGCGCAGCGTGATATGATTGTCCTGGATGGCGATCCCCCAGATGTTCGACTCCACCGCGGCAACCAGGCTGCGCACGCTATTGGACTCGACGCGGTAGTCCGCCTCCAAGAACGCCTCCGAGGCCTCCGCCCAACGTCGGGCGATCGTGTCGAGCGCCTCGAGAAAGTCGAGCCACGCTGCGCGTTCATCCGGGCTCAACTCCGGATCATCGGTGGCGCCGGTTACCCACTCCGGTATGTACTCGTTGATCAGCTGCGCAAAGGCCACACGCCAGCCGGCGATCATCAGGTGCGGGTTGGCGGCCACGATATGCGCGTTGACTCGCAGCGCCTGGCCCGTCGTGCGGGGGAGGCGATTGCCGCCGACCGCAGCTCCGCCGAGGGCGAGCATCCCCTCGAGCAGAACGCAGGCGGATTCGGCCTCGATATCGTTGCCGCCGACCCTCAGGTCGATGACCGGAGGTGGCAGCCAGGCGAGCGTCGGTTCGTCTCCGCTGACCAGGTAGGCGTAGAGCAGATAGGCCACCCAACCGAGCGGGTCCACCGGGCCAGCCAACGGCTGCCACGCATCGAACAGCGGCCGAGTGGCGCTGAATCCCACGACCTCGCTCAACAACATGTAGAAGACCAGGAACTCGATCGTCCCGTCGAAGTCGCCATCACCCAGGTCAATGGGCCCATAGAACGCCGCGACTTCCGCCAGGTATGCGACCAGAGCCACCAGCTCGGGTCCCAGCTCAAGGTTGACCAATCCGAAATCGGAGCGCACGTGGTTACCGTTTATCCGCGCCCGGTAGCTGCCGACAAACGACAAGGCGGACCCATCGGAGCTGCGAATGCGGTTCCGCGACCAGCGCGTGTCGTGTAGCCAGGCGGCATGGAGCCCTCGATCGCCGCAAACGATCGTCGATGACGTCACGTCGCCCCGAAACCACCACCAGGCATCGAGTCCACGCGCACCTTCCAAACG